>JADHWD010000050.1 GCA_016783645.1 bacterium | reverse complement strand
GTCTGCATAATTACCGGGGTTCGGTTGTCCTTTTGACATTCTTCTTTTCCACCTGCCCACCCTGCATGGAGGAATTCCCGGAGATAGACCAAATATATGTCGATTATTCACCTCAGGGATTGATGGTTTTAGGGATTGATCCCATGTTCTACGATGACCTTGAAGATGTGCAGGGCGTGCGGAATCAGCTCAATATCCATTTCAAATTACTGCTGGACAACGACCATTCTGTTAATTATCCCCTATATAATATTCTCGCATATCCCACGAATATTTTGATTGAACCATCGGGACTGATTCACGGCAGATATGGGACAGTGAGCTACGAAACACTCGCGGCGGAAATTGAAAATATAATGGGAAATTGATATTCACAGCTTAATAAGCTGATTAAGCTACATTAAACAATTATTCGGTTATCCAGTTTGTTCAGCCAATTTATTGGGCAGGTTACAAACCTGCCCCTACCACAAGGTTATTGTAGGGGCGGGTTTGTAACCCGCCCTTAATGAATAATAAGATTTCCTGACCTAAATGGATAACCGGAACAATTATGTACTGTCGACCCTCTGCGGTCGACAGCATTTCCTTAAAACACAGATAATTAGTGTCGACTGCAGAGAGTCGACACCACATATTTGAAAAACAAATAAACACGAATACTGAAATATCGGAGAAAAAGATGCATCGAATCATAACCGCGCTGACGGTCCTGTTATTAATTTCAGCTGTATCCTTTGGGCAGCAGTTTACATTCACCTTCACAGGTGAAGATACCGCTTACGGTGTGTTAGCTTATACGACTGAATTCAACGCTGAATTGGAGAATCTGTCCGGGGTGGAGAATCCCATCACTCTATTGTTTGACCGTTCCCAGCATCCTATTGACTGGCAGTCTGAAGTATGCCTTGAAATTGGATGTCTGCCCCCAATTTCCCAGTATACAGATACGCTGCCCCCTTACTATTTGGAGCAAGTTATCATCGATATAACACCTTTTTCCTTTGGAATCGGGACTTTCACCATCGATGCCTATTCCGAACTGGATACCACTATCACCGCTTCCCAATCTTTCACAGTTATCTGTCCTTCCTTCATTTTCGCTCCCCAGAGCGAAATCATCCAAGAGGGACAATTAGGCGAGGAAAACACTTTTGTGTCTATGCTGCAGACCAATTCCACTATGAACGATACGATCATGATCGATTTCGATGACAGCGGGATGATAGCCGGCTGGGACTATACTCTGTATATAAACGGAGTAGAAATCACTTCGACGCCTCACAGCGAGATCCTGATGCCGGGAGTACCCATCGGATTGGAAGTATATATCACACCTCAGTCAATCGGCGATGGCTGCTTGACCGTATCCGCTTATTCGACCGCTTATCCCGAAATAGTCCTATCTCACACTTTCATCGTCTATTACGGGACAGTGGTGGAAAAGCGGACTGCTACGGCAATTCCGCAGATGATAACGATAAATTCGGCTTATCCCAATCCCTTCAATCCTACGGTTACCGTAGATTTTATATTATCCCATGACAGCCCGATTGATATAACTATCTATAATATAATGGGCGAACGGATTGGTACGGAATCGCTGGGGTCACTGCCGCAGGGAGCGCACCAATTTCATTGGAAAGGTTTGACTGATGAGGGCATTGACTGTCCCAGCGGGATTTATCATATCCGGTTTCAAACGGGGGAATTCAGCCAAACAGCGGTTGTGGTTAAATTAAAGTAAATTTAATCGGTTATCAATTTGGTTCAGGTCATTTATAAAGCAGCTGTAATTATTTGTTTTAAATAATCCCCCCTTCCCCCCTTTAGTAAAGGGGGAGCTGTATTTCCCCCTTTCTTAAAGGGGGAATTAAAGGGGGATTTTTTTATAAAATAAAAAACCTCAGCAATTTAGCGAATACCGATTGAACTTGGATTCTTAAATAATCTGACTTAACTGGATAACCGAATAATTTAAGGAATAACATGATGAAATATATATCACTACTCCTAATCCTGATTTCAGCCGGATTAGTCTTCGCGGAAGATAATCAAGAACCCGTGATAGATTTTTCCCTTGAAGACCTGAACGGCGAAATCCGCGCTTTAAGCGAATTTTTAGGCAAAGGACCGGTACTGCTGGACTTCTGGGCGACCTGGTGCGTCCCCTGTAAGACCGAAATGCCCTATCTGCAGGCGATATATGAAAAGTATTCTGATAAGGGATTCACACTGCTCGCTATAAGCGAGGACACTCCCCGCTCCCAGTCCCGGGTCAAACCATTTATCATGAGCAAACGCTTCACCTTCCCCGTCCTGCTCGATCCCAACGGCGATGTATTGAAGCGGTATCAGGGTAACACCCTCCCCTTCCAAGCCCTGCTCGATTCTAAGGGTAGAATTATTGAGGTTCATCAGGGCTACACACCCGGGGATGAAAAGATTTTAGAGAGCAAAATCGCTGAGCTTTTGGAAACCGAGAAAGCTGATGAAGAATAAATATCCTGCTGTCCCGACATATTCGCTTGTTTTATTTCTGTTCTTTTCCAATTCCTACGCGCTCACTAATTTCAGCGGCAGTGTAAAATCCCGCTTCGAGCGGGGGGAGGAAGTCAATCCCTATCTGTTCGCCGATTATCCTAATAATTTGAGCGAACGGAATTTTTTTGAACTGTATATCAGCTCCGAATTGAATACTACTGACATTCCCTTCGGCGGCAGACTGCGGCTGGGTCTGAGATTGTTTGAATTTCAGCCTTCCAGCGTGGAACGCCGGATGCAGGGATTGGAATACCAGCGGCGGCTGGACAAGATTTACAGCCAGTTGAACATCGGAAAATGGGAAATTTGGCTGGGAGATGTGTATGAGACTTATGGCCGGGGACTGGCGCTGAACCTGATGGAGAATCAGGACCTCTATTTCGATTCCGGCGTTAGGGGCGGCAAGATAAATTATAACGGCGGCGGATGGCGGGTGAAAACAATCGCCGGCGAGAGCCGGGAGGGCTATCTGGTCAACCGCGAACAGTTAGCGGCGGTGAATCTGGAAAACCGCTCCGTCAAAGGGATGAAACTGGGATTGTCCAATGTCTATCAAAGGGGCGTATCATTAGAAGAGAGATTCACCCCGGGCGCTTATTTTCAGATTCAAAGATGGGGATTTACCTTGTTCGGAGAATACGCTCAGACCCGGGACAATAAATTTGATGAATTGCTGGGCGATGGGACTTATTTGAATCTGAACTGGGGATTGATGGGCGCCGCGGTCAATTTAGAATATAAATACTATAAATTCGGTTTTGACGCTTTTAATGGGGATAGTCTGGTGGAGAATCCCTTCCGGACGCCTCCGGTAGTCCAGCGGGAAATCACAACGCATCTTATGAGCGAACATCCGCATCTGCCCCTGACCACCGACCAGGTGGGATTCAATGCGGAGATTTCCTATTCGCCCTGGTATTGGCTGTTCTTGACCAGCAGTTACTCCCGGGCCAGTTCACATGAAGGAGGAAACCTGTTTCCGTCTTTAAAAGAGGAGTACAAGCCCTTCTGGGAATGGTTCACCGAAGGTGAACTGTATCCTTCGGATAAGACTATCGTCAAGTTCGCTTTCGGCATGAACGAGGAAGCGCGCCCGTTCTATTGGCGGAAGAAAACAGGGACACTGGCGGATATTACATATTATCTTTCCCCCTTCCACAGCCTCACAATCGGCGGAGAGAATATGCTGGTGAAAGATGAAATATATGATGCAGAATTTCAGGAGTGGAAGATTTCTATGACTTTAGCGAAAGCATCGGTGGTCAGCGTAAATTTCCTGTATCAATGGACGACGGAGGAGTTGGATGATGAAGATAAGGAATGGCCCGGCGGTGAAATCGCTTTTACTTTGAATAGTTCTAACCGATTGACCATGTTCTTTGGGCGGGAGCGCGGCGGATTGAAGTGCACTTCCGGCGTATGCCGCCCGGTTCAGCCCTTTGAGGGTTTGCGGATCACGCTTCAGAGTGCGTTTTAATCTGAAAATAGGGTAAAGGGTTAAGAAAATGCGAATATCGAACAAGGAATATCGATTAACGAATGATGAATAATCAAACACTTTTTAATTCCTTGTTCCTTGTTCCTTGTTCGATATTCGATATTCCCCCTTTGTGGTGTCGACTCTCCGCAGTCGACACCCCGAAGCATGAAAATATACTGGCAGGTCATCCGCCATTTGGCGGACTGTACAGCGGACAAGACCTGCCAGAACGGTTTCTTGAGACTTGAGACACGAGACTTGAGACATTAACTCGAAACTCGCAGCTCGCAACTCGAATCTATTTTCAGGATAAACCCTCATGCGCTTTCGGCGCACCACCAAGCATGAAAATAGCATAAGGGTAGGCGGGGGGTTTATCCCCCCGCAAGATTCGGTGGGGGACAAGCCCCCACCCTACCTTAATTTTGTAGTCTCTGCGTTCTCCGTGCCTCTGCGGTGAAATCTATTTTCAAGATAATTTGAAAATTATTTTAAAAAAATAGCCTCAAACTCTTGACATATTTGTTTGAGTGTTGTATATTAATATTACTATGTTCAAGCAATCCGACAAAATCAGATTCTCACAATATTTTGGCAGTTTATCCTTAACCGATAGCCTAAGGAGGTGATAGTCTACCTGATTTTTAGTTTTATACCCTTTTTTTCTATCTTTTATTTAATTTTGGTAAGTTTAACTATTTCGGAGAAGCAAAAATGTTAAAGAAAACCTTAGTGTTAATCTTAGCATTAGCTCTTGTTTGCTTTGCTTTTGAAAGTAAAGAGAAAGTTGATCCCGCGACATTAGTCAATGATGTCGCACCTAACATCAACTACAATACAGTTTACCCCGTGTCGGATGATATGTGGGATATCCAGTTCGAGTACGATATCACCGCACTGACTCCGGGTGGCCAGGACAACCAGCTCCTGGGCTGCGAGTTTGACGGGGAAAATCACTGGATCACCGGTGGCGGTGGCACAGTGGGCGGTATGCCGAACCAGCTCTACAAGGTAGACCATGACGGCGTCACCCTGTTGGGCTACTGGGCACAGTCTTCAGCGCCCGGCTGGGGCTGGCGCGACTTAGCCTGGGACGGGACATATCTTTACGGCGCCGATTCAAATGCGATGGCAATCATCGACCCCCTGGCTGCCAATCCCGGTCAGCAAATCGGTACCATCAATATCATCGGCCCGCCCGCTTTCCCGCGGGCACTTGCTTATAACGAGGACCTTGACATTTTCTATGGCGGTAACTTCGGTTCCGCCATTTACTCATTCAACCGCCAGGGGAATGTTCTTCAAACAGCCCCTTTTCATTCCACCGCCGCCTACGGGATGGCTTATGATAGCGACGCTCCCGATGGCCCCTGGCTGTGGATTCACGATCAGACCGGTCCAACTGCTAAAACACTCCACAAGTATGATCCGGCGACCCTCACCTATACCGGCTTCAGCCAAGTGCTGCCACTCCTCGGCTTCAGCAGTTCTGACATGGCCGGTGGTCTCGCCTATTCACCCGAATGGGACCCTCCATACTCCTCAATGATCGCTTTCTCTCAGTCCAGCCCTAATGATGGAATGGGCGGCTACGAGATGTACATGTTGGAGCCGAATGTTCCCGCAGCCTGTCAAGACTTCCTGGTCGCGAACAACGGCGCCGACCTGCTGGCTACACTGAGCTGGATGAATCCCAGCTTGAATGTCGGCGGACTGCCTTTAGCGGAACTGCTGGGCGTATTAGTCACCCGCGACGGCGTTCAGGTCTATGACTTGACCGATGTCGCCATTGGCATGCCCTATGCTCTGAATGATCCGGTTCCTGAAGCTGGAGGATATAGCTATGTCCTGACCCCCTACAACTCTTGGGGTAATGGCGCCACGGCTTCTGCCGGCGCCTGGATCGGTCTGGATGTCTGCGGACCGGTGGGGAACTTCGCCGCTGTTCCGGACCCGGGCGGCGGTTTGGAATGTACCCTCACTTGGGATGATCCGACTGCTGGCGCTCATACCGGCGCTTATTGGCCTGCCGGCTCATTCGACAGCTTCACTATCTATCGTGACGGCGCGGAAATCGCCACCGGCGTTACCGGCAACACTTATGTGGACAATCCGGCAAGCCACGGCTGGTATGACTATGGTATAGCCGCCATCAATGCCTCCGGTACTGGCGTAATGGTTGAACATCTTCCGGTTTATGTCGGTCCGCCGGAAATGTTAGCGATTCCTTATGACTGGGTGGAAATCAGCGGCATCGGCACCAACTCCGGCGTCACCGGCGACGACCAGAATCTGGGACCGTTCCCCTTGGGCACTGTTTGCCCGTTCTATAATAATGAAATCTTCACCCAATTCCGCATCTGCTCCAACGGCTTCCTGTCGTGGACTTCCACTTCCACCTCATATGTAAACTATGCAATTCCTACCGCCGCTGAGCCCAACAACCTGATCGCCCCCTTCTGGGATGACCTCTATCCCCCGGGCGGCGGCACCATTTGGTATATGTACGACGAAGTCAACGATCGCTGTATCATCGAATACGATAATGTGATGAGCTTTGCTTCACCGCAGACTCCTCAGAAGTTCGAAGCCTTCATTTATGGCGACGGCACATTCGAATACATGTACAACCTCATCCAGGCGCCGTGCATCAATACCAGCACTGTGGGTATTGAGAACGCCGCTGGCACCATCGGGGTGCAGAGTACCTACAACGGCTCCGGTCCGCTGGAACCGGCTTCCGGCACCGGTATCCGCATCATGCCAGTCGGTGAGATTGTTATTTATAACGCCACTATTGAACTCGATCCCGCTGTCACCCCGGTTCAGATTCCGGCTATCGGCGGCAGCTTCGACTTCGATATCACCGTTACCAACCTGGAAACTTTCCAGATCCCGATGATCCAGGGCTGGATTATGGTGGAACTGCCCACCGGCGCTATGTATGGTCCGGTTCTTGGTCCGACGACAATATCACCGGCCGCGGGAGCAATCATCACCCGCACCCGCACTCAGTATGTCCCGGGCAGCGCTCCCACCGGCAACTACGACTATATCGGGAGACTGGGATATTATCCCAGCGTAGTCATGTCCGAATCCGGCTTCCCGTTTGAGAAGCTGGCGACCGGCGACGGCGCCTGGGTGGCGAGTTGGGAGAACTGGGGTGAAGACCTCACCAGCGAACCTGAGAGCATGGTTGAAATGCCCAGCACTCATGTCCTCTACGGCGCTCATCCCAATCCCTTCAACCCCGCTACCACCATCAGCTTCTATCTGAACGAAGCGGCTGAAGTTAAACTGGCAGTCTATGATGTCACCGGCAGACTGGTATCCACCTTGATCGACGGCTACCGCAATGCTGGTCCGCAGGAAGTGCAGTTCAACGCCAATGATCTGTCCTCCGGCATCTACTTCTATCATCTGACCGCTGGCAATTTCACCGCCGCCAAGAAGATGATTCTTCTGAAGTAATTTTTGTTTTCGGATAAACTGCCTCTGCCCCCGCTTCTATAGCGGGGGTTTTTTTTATTCCCTCAACTTTTGAATTTACTTCGTTTTTGTGTTATATTTAGAATGAGGCTCTTTGGGCTTTAGGATAGGACTCAGGACTCAAGACTCAAAACTCAGGACTCAGGACTCAGGACTCAGGACTCAAGCGCTGGTAGGTCACATCAGTCGTACGGCTGACAACGAAGCATGAAAATATTTTTCAGGGCGAACACATGGGTTCGCCCCTACAACCCGATGATTATTTGTAGGGGCAGACCAATGTGTCTGCCCTCCTCATGTTCCCGTCAGGTTTCAAACGCAGAGTAACCTGACGGGTAGAGTAATGTTAAGAGCGGTTAAATCCGCCGGGTTACGCCTTAAAACGGGCTTGAAACCCGGCGGGAACGGAATAGGTTGTTTCCAGATGAAGATTTGGATTGGTAGGCGGGGGGTTTATCCCCCCGCACAATATGTCGGGGGACAAGCCCCCGACCTACCATGAGAATGTAATTAACCTTAAAAGACAGTACACCTAACCCGGACGAGCCGGAACCCAAAAGGCACATGACTCAAGGCTCAAGGCTCATGACTTTAGACTTTAGACTTTAGACTTTAGACTTTAGACTTTAGTAAACGCAAAAAGCACAAAATCCGAAGCTCGAAATTCGAAATCCGAAACTGACAGTTTTTGACTTGCAGCTCGAAACTCGCAGCTCGAAACTTTTAAAAAATATTTTGATACACGATTTTCTGCCAGAAAAAGCAAGAAAATCAGAATTAAGGTACTAAACCCTTTACCCTATTTTCAGATAAATTTCTTATATCACCTATCAAATATTGTTAAATATTCTGTAATAATGACAATGTTCAAATCCCCCAGAAGCGAGGCGCTGGCGCAATATATCCTCTTCGCCATCCTGGTAGTCCTGACGCCTTTTATCGTGGTCACCCGATATCTTCAAGGAGTAGTTCACCTGGTTTCGCATCTGAGTTTTTCGGTTTTCGGGATAGAGGTACCCTATGTATTAATGGCGGCGGGGGCGGGTTTGATTGTGATGATAGTTTGGCAGGCGAAAAATATCAACCGCCGCAGAATAACCGCTATTATAATATCACTCCTTCTGATTCTCTTCGCCCATAATACTATGGATGTCTATCTGGATATGTCCTTCTTCGACCTTCAGCAGAACTGGCACTATTTCGCTTACGGAGCTTACGCGTTTTACTTCTTCCGCGCTTTCAATGTCCGCAAAATGCCGAAGAACAAGATGATCCTGTATTCATTCCTCTCAGCTATGGGGATGTCTTTGTTCGATGAAACATTTCAGTTCTTCATGTCTGACAGAGTTTTCGATATAAGCGATATCACTAAGGACGCGCTGGGAGTATATATCGGGATTATACTTGTCCTGTTCGTGACCGAGACTTACGGCGCTATCGATTTGAAAAAGCATTCCGCTGTTCATAGGGAGATAAAAAATTATTTGTCCGAACCATTATCAACGCTTATATTACTCGGTGTATTAACTATTTCTTTCGTGATAATAAGCCCCCTTTTGACCGAACATGAATATTGGCATATGGTTCTTATCGGGGGTTTTTCGCTATTCGCATTCTTTATGGTGATAATTCATTTGAGTCAATTCAAGACAGCCCGGTTCGTGATGATTGCGGCGGTAATCTTATTGACTTCGGGATTAGCGGTTTCTTATGCTATTAATAGCAAAAAGAATATCACCTTCAACGCGCATGGATTAACGATTTATAAAGGCTTACCCCTGCCCTTCTTCGATATAATCATCTACCCTAATAGTTGTTTTCATCTGATTGATAAAAAGCATTTCTTCCGGCCGCAGGACAAGAAATATCTTCAGAAGCAGGAACCTGACATAATACTCATCGGCAGCGGCTCGATGGGTAAAGGCGGCAAAGGATTCGATGTTGAAACCGGGACCTATTTCATGTTCAATCATTTTACTATGAAGGGGACACAATTGATTATCCTGCCGACACCGGAAGCGTGTGAGAAATTCAACGAGTTGAAAAAAGCGGGTAAATCGGTGCTGTTCGTCATACATAATACATGCTGAGGAAAATTCGAAACTCGAAACTCGAAATCCGAAACTTAAAAATATAGAAAGATGAAGCGAAAAAATCAAAGCGGGGAAACTGAAGCGGGCGGGTATTCAATATTGGGCTGGATTGTGCTCCTCGTCCCCTTGTCAATATTCATGTTTGTGATGTTATTCGGGAAGAGCTTTAGTTTCCTGCAGGAACAATCAGCCTCGGAGGCGAAGACCGCCGCTGAATCGCTATGCCGTTTCGGTGAAGCGGATATGAGAGCCCGGGACTATCAAAGCGCGTATGCCAGATTCATGGAAGCCGTTAAGATAAAGCCGGATTATCCTCAGTCTTATATCGATTTGGCTCAGCTCTATTACACCAAAGGCAGTATAGATCAGGCGATAGGCTGGCTTCAGAAAGCTATCGAGCTGGATATTCATCAGAAAGATCTGGTGATGAATAATCTTGGCTTGCTGTACGCCCAACGCGGGGAATATGATAAGGCGCTTAATATGTTTGAGCAGGCTTTATCCGCAGGGATCAAAACTGAGCATGTGTACACTAATATCGGTAATGTCTATCTATCGCTTAAAGATTATCAAAAGGCGGCGGATTATTATCAAAAAGCGCTGGATCAAAAACCCTCACTGCAAAGCGTGTATCAAGAGATGCTGAAAAAAGCTGCGGACGAATTCCGGGATGATGAAGAATATAATGAAGTCTATAAGACTGCTGAATTTATACTGGCGAACGGAATAGATGCTAGGGAACTGGAAATATATGATGAAGAAATTGTTTCGCGGTTCGCCCGAACTGCTGAAAGAGAATCCACGCTTCATTTCAGACTGGGTTACGCCTATTATCTCTACGGCGATTTACATAATACATTGAAGCATTACAAAACTGCGGTTGATCTCAATCCTCAATCGCCGCAGGCGCAGTACAGGTTAGGCAGTCTTTATCTCGAGCTGCGAGAATTTGAAAATGCGGAAAAACATCTGCGGAAAGCGGTCGAAATAAGCCCTGAATTGTACGAAGCGCGGGTTGCCCTGGAAAATGTCAAAAGAATGTTGAGAAATAATTGATTGAAATTAGTCGACAGTAAACGGTGAACGGTAAACTGTTCTGTTGGTATGCGTTCCCACGCTGGAGCGTGGGAACAAGAGTAATATTGCAGGGGCGGCCCTTGCAGCCGCCCTTTTATTAAATAATTCACCATTTTAGTTCCGGAGGCTTTATGTCAAATCACAGCAAAAGCGGCAGGTCTATATGGAAAGTGTTGACTTACCTCATCCTGCTGATCATACCGCTCTATTTTCTGGTTAATTTCTTTCTAACGATGTTGTATTCCAACAACAGCCTGAACATTGTTCTTAAAGGTGAAGTGATGAAACTGGTGACGAGCCAGCAATTTCATCTGATAAAGGCGGTCAGCGGTCATATCGCCCGTATCGAGCAGGAGGTTGTTCAATTTGAGACTGCAGGCTGGGGGCTCGGCATCAAAGATTTTGTGGCGAAAAATCCCGAAGTGGCATCGGTGTATAAAGGAGTGCGGTCCGGAAATATCCCCGCATATCTCGCCATGCTTTCTGCTGAGATAAAATCCGATCCGGATAAAGCGCAGAGCGAAGCAGACATCAATAAGTTTAGAAAAGTAAATTGGGATGACCGGTGGTGGAAAAAGACCGGCAGGTTCGGAGGCGGAGATAAAAAACTGCAATATATCCTGCTAAAGAAGGGAGATGATTGGTGTTCAATTATCATTGATCCGCAGAAACTGATAGACCGTCTTCCGATGATACTCTTTGAATATGAGCATTCTGAAGAAGGTTTTGGGGAAAGTTTCTATCTGCAATATTTAGTGACCCCGGGCAATGGTTTCAACTGCAGGTTGATATTGAGTGATGAATCGGGAGAGGAGCTATTCAGCCGGGGCGAGGCTAAAGGAGAAGCTTGGGATTGGGTGAGCGATGATCCGCAGTATAATCCTGCGCATATGGATTTGAGCCCATTCATGCCTTGGACGCTGGATGTTGAAGTCTATATATTCGGTAAAGCGCTGAAAAAAACACTAAACGCCGCCAGTCAGCCGCAGACGCATAAATATATCGCTTTAGCTGTCAGTATCTTATGTATCATATTCTTAGGACATTTTTCGCCGCATCTGCATGGTTTTAACCGTAGTAGGAATGATTAAATGTCTTAAGTAGGGGCGAAGCATTTTACAGTCTTAATAAAACATAGCTTGTTTGTTAAAAAAATGCTTCGCCCCTAGCATGGCGTAGAGTCAAATGCCGGTGAGGGCGAACGCCGTTCGCCCCTACATAAAGACGCGGATTTGTAGGGGAGGGTTTATAACCCGCCCGCTTCGGACCTTACCCTGTCGATTGCGAGATTGTTATTTTAAGGGCGAAGCATTCTTGTTATGATATAAGTTGATTTCACCATTATGTCAGAATGCTTCGCCCCTACTTATTTTCAGATTAAACCTTCATGCGCCTGCGATGCACCACCAAGCATGAAAATAGTCTCAAGGGCGACCGCAAGGGTCGCCCTTACAACCTGATATTTGTGTAGTGTCGACTGCGGAGAGTCGACACCACAAGAATTTAACTGTTTACCGTTCACCGTTTACCGTTTACTGTCGACTGTCGACCGTCAACTATCGACTATTTTCAGAGTAAACCCTCATGCGCCTGGGGCGCACCCCGAAGCATGAAAATAGTCTCAAGGGCGACCGCAAGGGTCGCCCCTACAACCTGATATTTGTGGTGTCATGCGTCCCAGCATGACACTAAGATATTGTTTATATTATGTATGGTGTCGACTGCGGAGAGTCGACACCACAAGAATTTAACTGTTTACCGTTCACCGTTTACCGTTTACTGTCGACTGTCGACCGTCAACTATCGACTATTTTCAGATTAAACCCTCATGCGCCGGCGGCGCACAACTTAGCATGAAAATAGTCTTAGGGCGACCGCAAGGGTCGCCCCTACAACCTGATATTTGTGGTGTCATGCGTCCCCGCATGACACTAATATATTGTTTATATTATGTATGGTGTCGACTGCGGAGAGTCGACACCACAATGAACTAAACCCTATTTTCAAGGTAAATTCGGAGATGCGATTCATTTATGCAATATCTGCGCTTATTCGGTGTTATATTGTAAAAAAATCACTATAATTTTCAAATCCAATAATGTTCAATTAAGGTATATTTTTTGCGCTAATATATTATTTGAATATAAAAGAACCTTCCTTGTGAAACTTATATCAAATCCTGATATCTTCAGTAATTAACGGAGTGCAGATTATGAAAATTGAACGACTCTCCAGACTTTTCAGCTCCCCGAAAGGATTGTCTATTCTCTTCCTAACAGCGTTTATGCTGATTGGAAATCCGGCAAGTAACGCTGAGACAATCACTTTCAGTGACAGCTGGGGACAGAATGGTTTCAACCTGACGGAATCGGGTAATTCCGGGGTTGAAATCATATTTTCCATTCCACAGATGGAATTGTTTGAGATTGAGATTGACGGCGCAATGATGCACGCGGTCGGCATCCCCGGCGTGATTCTCCCCAACAACGCCGGAGCTCCCAACCTTCCGGGCACCGGCAGGTATATTGCATTGCCGGAAGGCGCAGCCGCTGAATTTCAGATTGTGGATTACCGCACTGAAGTGTTCTATAATATCGACCTTGCGCCGGCGCCTGTGATTCCAAGGGGAAATGATGATTCGCCCTTGAAATACTCAAAAGATCCGGCTATTTACCAGACCAACGCTTATTATCCCGCCGAACCGGTGATGATGAGTGAAACTATGCAATTACGCGGCGTCGATGCGGTCATCGTCGGCGTCACTCCTTTCCAGTATAATCCCGTGACTAAAGAGCTTATAGTCTACCGTGACCTCAAAGTTCGTGTGGATTTCGCCGGCGGTAACGGACATTTCGGCGAAGACGCTTTACGCAGCCGCTGGTGGGAGCCGATCCTGCAACAGCATCTCATCAACTACAGTTCACTGCCTCAAGTCAATCTGAACCGGGTTAAACCCAACAACACCGATGAAGACAATGTGGAATACATTATCATAGTTCCCGATGATCCCGTCTTCATCGCCTGGGCTGATACTATAAAGCAGTGGCGTAATGAGCAGGGCATTATAACCGGTATCACAACTTTATCAGAAATCGGAGGGAATAACGCCACATTAATCGAGAACTACATTAATAACGCCTATCACAACTGGGAAATCCGCCCGGTGGCGGTGCTGTTATTGTCGGATTATCAGAACACCGGCGACCTATACGGCATCACTTCCCCCATCTGGAACGGCTACTGCGTTTCCGATAATATTTACGCCGATATTGACGGCGACGACCTTCCGGAACTCAACCTGGCGAGGATAACCGCCCAAAACGGCCAGCAGCTTGCCTTCATGATTAATAAGATGCTGACCTACGAGCGTGAACCCTATACCGATCCCAACTTCTATGAATATCCCTTGATCGCCGGCGGCTGGCAATCCGATAGGTGGTTCATCCTGTGCTGTGAAGTTATTTACGGTTTCATGGAGAATGTATTGGATAAACGGCCAGTGAGGCAATACGCCGGCACTTCGGGACCACCTTCATCCTGGTCATCCAATCCAAATACATACATGATCATAGCTTATTTTGGGCCCAGCGGTTTGGGTTATATCCCCGCTTCGCCTTCCTATTTAACTAACTGGAGCGGCAACGCCACGGGCATCAATAATGCCATCAACAGCGGCGCATTCATCGTTCAGCACCGTGACCATGGAATGGAGACCGGATGGGGCACGCCAAGCTACACTAACGCTAACCTCTCCGGTCTAACTAATGATATGTATCCCTTCGTCTTCTCTATCAACTGTTTGACCGGCAAGTATAATTGGTCTTCCCAATGTTTCACTGAAGCGTTTCATCGTATGAATCATGGCGCTTTGGGTGTAATAGCAGCCTCGGATATATCATACTCCTTCGTGAATGACACTTATGTCTGGGGTATGTACGATTCCATGTGGCCTGAGTTCGACCCCTATTACGGCGGCGAGCCCACACCCGCAACAAATTTACAGCCCGGATTCGCCAATTCTTATGGTAAGCTCTACCTGGAAGCTTCGAGCTGGCCCTACAATCCCGGCAATAAGGATGAGACTTATCATTTGTTTCATCATCACGGCGACGCCTTCATAACGATGTATTCCGAGGTGCCGCAGAACCTGATGGTTGTGCACAATGATGCTTTGTTAGGCGGAATGAACTCCTTCACCGTCACCGCTGATGACGGCTCTTTGATCGCCTTGACGGTTGACGGCGCCATCATCGGCACCGCCGCCGGTATCGGAACTCCTGTCAGCATCGGCATTTCGCCTCAAAATCCCGGTGATGTTATGCTGGTAACTGTCACCAAGGCGAATTACTACCGCTACATGGCTGATGTCCAGGTGATTCCGCCCTCAGGTCCCTATGTAATCGCTGGAGAGTGCGAAGTATCTGACGCCGCCGGATGGAATCCCAACGGACAGCTTGACTATGATGAAACCTCGCTTTTAACTCTGACCATGGAAAACATCGGCATTGAAGACGCCATTGATGTGGATGTATGGATCTCCACCGATGACCCTCTTTTAACGATAATTGATGATCATGCGAATTTTGGAACGGTCGCTGCCGGTGGAACCGTAACTGTGCCCAATGGATATGCGGTTTCAGCCAGTCCGGATATCCCGGATGGCCATGTATTCGTCATCGATGT
>JADHWD010000049.1 GCA_016783645.1 bacterium | reverse complement strand
CCGTCGGATACTAACTGGTCTAAACAACAGCCATTTATGGTATCAGGACAAAGTAAAACATGTTCGGGAAATAAAAATTCACCATATTTGTCGACAATTTGATAATAGATCATAGCTATATCATAAGGATTTCCTGTTCCTTCATTCCATACGAAAAGTGTTCTTCCTCCGGCGAGTTCCACGCACATTTCGTGAAAATTTGACATAAGAACCGGATCGACCCTGATGGGCATGGGGTTTTGGGGTGATGTGGGCCAGTAGGCCCGGGCGGGGGGGGATGTTACTGCGAGGATGACGCAGATTCGGATGAAATTTTTCATTTTTCGTACCTCCGATGGGGGGTTAATAAAAATCAATTGTTCTTATTATAACTTGAATTCTTCACTTCCATAGGTTTAAATACAGGAAAATCATCGGCGTCGACGAAATATATCATATCCGTTCCCTCCTTCGTCATATAGATGATGGAATGATCGTTTTCATCCCGCCACAACCGTTTGCCATACAGATAAGAATCCTCAATAAATAATTTTTTCCAGCAATTCCTAATATAGTAATACAGACCATCGCTGTTTTCGCCATCGCCGTCGCGCCGGAGGAGTATGTAATCATATTTCATCGGCATTCCCGTGAAGGAATAGAACAGGCATTGTGTTACATAGAAATCCGGGGGATCATTGAAATGCGCGTACCTGATCCACTCGCCGTCGGAATAAAACCAAATATGCAATACCGCCCTGCCGCCGATCAGGACAAAGGGTTTGCCTTTGATTTCCGCAAAATCGATACAGCAGGCGCTGGGAAAACCGTACTTATGGGGATCCATCACCAACGACGATAAATCTTCATCCCATTTATAAAATACCAAGCTGTCAGACTCGCAGAAGACGAATTTTCCCTTCACCTGTTCATGATTGATATAGAGTCCGCCGGCCGGCGGTTCATCCGCCAGTTTGAAATATTCCCAAGACTGCCCCTTAGATAAAGCGGCGGATATTACTATAAAGACAAAACTTGTCAAAAAGCGGGTTCCTGTTTTCATAGGTGCTCCTATATGATATTAAATATTCACAGATAACGATTCAATGGCTATTATGGCTATTTAAGTTCCCGTCAGGTTTCAAGGGCGAAGCCCGTAACCTGCCGGGGTAATATAATTAACTTGGATATACAGGATAAACAGGATTAAAATCTATTCACAAGCTATGAAAGCAATTAAAGCTATGAAATTCGAAACACCAGTGACCAGTGACAAATGACTGCTTTTTATCTGCTTAATCTGCTTAATCTGCTGTGAATATTCTTCGTTTAATTCGTTGTGAATATTCAACATCCCTTGTAGGGGCGCGGTTTCCGCGCCCAAAGTAATCCGTTTAATTCAGGGCGGGGAAACCCCGCCCCTACAAATGTGGGATGGCCTGTAGGGGCGGACGGCGTACGCCCGCATCGAAATTTGATAAAATATCCTGCTAAGGGCGAAGCATTTTTGTAAGATCATAGCAGCGCGGAGTTGACGGTAAAAATGCTTCGCCCCTACAATGATATTCGAAACACCAATGACCAGTGACCAGTGACAAATGACTGCTTTTTATCTGCTTAATCTGCTGTGAATATTCTTCGTTTAATTCGTTGTGAATATTCAACATCCCTTGTAGGGGCACGGCATGCCGTGCCCCTACGGAACCGACACCTATCTGTGCCAGGTGAGGACACCTGACACCACAATAACAACAATGACGGATGACCTCCTTCACCTCTCATATGTCACCTGATAAAACCGCACGGTATCCCCCACCGCGCCTTGGTGGAGGAAGAATGTATCCGTCACCGTTGTGTCCGGCGACAGGGGGAAAGAATAGGGCTCCGGGGAGATGTAAATGTTGTAATACCTGACGCCGCCGGGATCAGGCCAGGTCAACAGGATATCTTCGCCCTGAACCTGCGCAGTCAAGCCCTCCGGCGCCATAAGATCGCCACCCAAACTGCCGTTGGACAGGACGCGCTGGGCGTAAAGATCGTATGGATTTAAAAAAGTATGCATAAACATTATCATTCCTTCATCAGAATCGGTGCAGATTGATCCACAAAACAAAGTATAGTTGTAAATCATGGTTAAGACTCCGTTTTCATCCCACAGCTTTTCCCCTGCATAGCTGATTTTTTGCCCATAAGCACTGTAAGTTGTACCGCCTAAGAAAAGACTGCCATTGTTGAAACACACCGCATAATTCTCGGCTGTTTGAAACGGGAAAACCTGAATATAGGGTTGAGTCCACAGCATATCGCCATTGCTGTTAAGACGCTGGGCGCGGATGTAACCCGAGCTTGACCAAGTTGATATCCCTGAAACATAGACATCGTCACGGTCACCCTGACGGAGGTAATTATCACTGGAAATCCCGCCGACTTGAGTGGAGAACAGAGTATTCCCCGCGCCGTCCACCCGCATCACGGTGTGATAATAGTCGGGAAAGGTGGAGATGTAAGCTCCGCCATGCCCGTCAGAGCAGATCTCCGGGTAATAGCCGGCTGCAGTTCCCAAAACCGCTATAATCTGCCCATTGCCAAAAGGCTGTAATAATCTATTGCCATTGCTGTCAAGATGCTGAAGAAAATGGCGGTAACCCTGATAGGGAACATTGCGGGTCCACACAATATACACTCCGCCGGACATATCGGGAGCGAGGCAGTTGTGATAATTGTGTGATGGATTAGCGCCGGAACTATCGCAAACAGTTGCGGCATCGGGCCAAATGGGATAACCCTCACTGTCGAGTTTATGAACAACCGGATTTGAGAAATTTGGCGCGATTCCTCTTATCCAAATAACAAAATAATTGTTGTTAATAGGATCGCGTTGCAGACCATAGCAAGCAATGTTGTTATTCAAGAGTTCACTTATCACCACTCTGCCGGTGTCGCCCCAGAGCTTGTTACCCAGGCTGTCCAGCCTTTGCAGGAAGATATGACATCCAGGGCCTATGTTATCATGAAAGGCGATCACTGCGCCGCCGGCTCCATCAGAAACTAATTTATCAAAATCATATCTTATTGTCATCGATTCAGGATTAATCCGTATGGGTTCTTGAAATAGTTTTTCTCCATATTTATCGACAACCTGATAATATACATCTTCGACATAAATTGGTCCTTCATTCCACACGAATAATGTTCGGCCGCCTGCGAGTTCCACACACATCTCGATCATGTCGGAATAAAAAGAAGAGCTGACCCTGATGGGCATTGGGTTTTGCGGGGATGTGGGCCAGTAGGCGGCGGCGGGGGATGTTACTGCGAGGATGACGCAGATTAGGATGAAATTTTTCATTTTTCATATCTCCGATTGGGAGTTTTGTTGTTTTGAGGAAATAATAATGAATAAAAATGAGAAAGTCAAGAAAAAGGGAAAAGAAATGTAAAATAGTGAATTTAGAATAGTGAAGAAAGATTCACTGGCTATTATGGCTATTTAAGTTCCCGTCAGGTTTCAAGGGCGAAGCCCGTAACCTGCCGGGTTAATATAATTAACTTGGATATACAGTATAAACAGGATTAAAATCTATTCACAAGCTATGAAAGCAATTAAAGCTATGAAATTCGAAACACCAATGACCAGTGACCAGTGACAAATGACTGCTTTTTATCTGCTTAATCCGCTTAATCTGCTGTGAATATTACAACCCGTTCCGTCAGGTCTTGGCTGCGTTCAGCAGGTGTGACCTGACGCAACAATCAAATTTCGTTTAATTCGTTGTAAATCTTCCCACTTTTGCCTTTTGCCTTTTTACTTTTGCCTTTTCTTAAATCCTGTATATCCTGTGTATCCGTAGTTAATTGATTATTCCCCGGTTTCTGAGAAACCGGGCTGCAATACTATGAATCTTCACATTCCACCACTTCACCACTTCACCATTTAACCACTTCACCGCTTAACCCTATTATTATGCGCCCGGAACTTTCGGTGCGGGCGAAGGAGCACTATCAATGAACATCCGGCAACTATGAATAACCCCCCGATGAATTCTCTGACAGTTGGCAGTTTATTTTGAAAAATCAACACGAATAATATGAGGAATATGGGCGCGGTCTGGCTGACAAGAGAAGTTTTCGATATTTCGATATGTTTGAGAGAATAGAGGTAGAACATCCTTGCGCCTAACGGTCCGAAGGCCGCCACCACCGCTATCCCCAACCATACATCCCATCCTATATCCCATTCCGCTTTACCTAAGACTGCGGAACTACTGATCATGAACAGGCATATCACGCTGTTTCTTAAGGTATTGATGTGAAACGGTTCGGCGTATTTCACAGCCTTTTTGGCGATGACTTCCAATAACGCGAAAAATACTGCGCTTAACAGTATTATCCAGAATCCGGCGGAAACTTCAAATGAGATTGTCCATTTGATAATCAAAGTCCCGGTTATTATCAACCCGGCTCCCAGCGCTTCCGTTGTTTTAAATCTCTCTTTCAGAAACATGACGCTGATGATTAATATCATGGGCACTTCCAGGCGGCTGAGGAAACTGACGGTTACCGCATCCAGCATCGATAAACCCAGCCAGTGGGTAGCGATGGCGACTATTGAGAAAGCTGTGTACCAAGCTATGTATTTCCAAGCCCGGCGGTCGATATTTCTCATCCAGCTCAAGCCATCCCTGAAGATTACCCACAGATGATGATAAACCGCCGCCGCTAAAAATACCAGTCCGCCGATGAACACCGCATCGCCTTTGCCTACAATGAATTTGCCCAATATATAATATCCCGCATTGGACAATGCGCTGGCGAAGGCGAATATATAACCGGCTCTGCGGCTGGGATTGAAAATTTCAGATGGTGTGTGATTCATATTTTAATTGTGTTTTGCGTGAGAAAGCTCACGGCATTCTCAGCGATTCTGCCCAGCATGCGGTTGATTAAACTGTGTTGTCAGGCGTTCCCGCCTGACAGAAACCCGATTTTACTTTGAAAATAGATGCGAGTTGCAAGTTACAAGTAGCAAGTGGCAAGTAAAAAACACCGTCATTCCGGCTTGTCCGGAATCGGTTGATAAAACTGTGCTGTCAGGCGTCCCCGCCTGCCAGTAATCCGATTTTCATGCTTGGTGGCGCGCCACAGGCGCATGATGGTTTAATCTATAAATACTTTGACAAATAATCAAACTCAAGGAAAATTGACATACCATCTTATTTTTATTATATTACTATTTCATGATGAAGAACCGGACATATCATATTGAAACCTTCGGCTGCCAGATGAACATCTA
Organism: bacterium; assembly: GCA_016783645.1. GTDB lineage: Bacteria > Electryoneota > Tariuqbacteria > Tariuqbacterales > JADHWD01 > JADHWD01. The sequence continues at coordinate 10,102 of JADHWD010000049.1, read as the reverse complement.
TGACTCCGCTATAGTGGAGTCTCTGCTTCAGCGTACTGGTTTCATAACCGCTGTCAGCCGAGAACAAGCCGGACTATTTCTCATCAACACATGCAGTGTCCGGAAGCATGCGGAACAACGGGTGTTCGCCCTGTTATCGCAATATAAGAAACTGAAAGATGATAATCCTGAGATGCGCATCGGACTCATCGGCTGTATCGCGCAGATTCAGGGCGCGGAGTTATTGAAGATGTTCCCGCATCTGGATTTCATCGCCGGACCTGACGATTACCGTAGAATACCCGAAATAGTCTGTAACTTTGAATCACCGAAAACCGCCTTAATCTCGTGTTTGTCATCCGAAGATTACGATGATGTGAAACCCTATCAAAGCGGTCCCTGCGCAGGGGTGGCGGTGATGAGAGGATGCGATAATTTCTGCTCCTACTGCGTTGTCCCCTACGCCAGAGGGCGCGAACGGTCGAGACCGCTGGTCTCGCTTATCGACGAATTTCATCGATTATCTGATTCCGGCGTCAAAGAGATAACCCTACTGGGGCAGAATGTCAATTCCTACCGGGATAATGATAACGACTTCGCCGCTTTATTGTACGCCGCCGCTAAAGTGGATGGAATTGAGCGGATCAGGTTCATGACTTCTCATCCCAAAGATCTCAAGGAAAATATTATTCTGGCGATGGCGGCAAACCGCAAAATCGCCCCTCATCTGCATCTGCCTTTACAATCAGGCTCGGATAAAATTTTGCATAAAATGAACCGCGGATACACCGCCGAAAAATACCTAAATTTAATCACGATGGCGCGGAAAATTATTCCGGATATCTCCATCACCACTGACATCATTGTTGGTTTCCCCGGTGAATCCGATGCGGATTTCCAACAGACTATGGATATTGTGAATTCAGTGCGTTTCGACGATACTTTTACATACAGATATTCTGTCCGTCCCGGAACTAAAGCGGCGGCTTTTATAGACGATGTTCCCGAACAATTGAAAATCGAACGGCTGGAAGAAATCATATCCGCAGTGAGGCGGATTGGCAGAGAAAACCTGGAAAAACTCATCGGTAAGACCTTCACCGTTCTGATTGAAAATGAAAGCAGGAAAGATTCTGACTGGTGGATGGGGCGCACCGAACATAACCGCATAGCGGTCATTCCGAAAAACAGTTGTTTTATCGGAGATTTCACTAATTTCACCGCTGGTGAAATTTCCGGTTTTACTATAAGAGCCGAAATTAAGGAAGACCTTCATGCGCCAGCGGCGCTCCACGAAGCGTGAGAAATAGTTCGCCCCCTTCAGGGTCGTCAAGATTAATGTTCTACTTCCGTAGGTTTTACCTACGGCTATTCATGTTTTTCCCCTTCGGGGAAGGGCGGCCGCAAGAGCCGCCCCTACATACAGGATTTTTCCCTCTCGTTCCCACGCTCCTGCGTGGGAATGCATACCAACTTTCCTTCCCATACTGAAACATGGGAACAAGAAAGCAGCTAACAGCTATTTTCAAAAAAATTTAACTATTAATCATACACCACATAGGAGGAATCTATATGTGGATTATCAGATGGAGTTTGATAGTGATCGTCATGCTGCTGATCCTGGGATTTTCCCTTCAGAATCAAGACCAGCGGGTGATAATCAGGTTTGGTTCGTACACCACCCCAGAGATGCCGGTCTACTTCGCGCTTTATATTTCATTTGCGCTGGGAGTATTCGTTTTCCTTTTGATATCAATTTATAATCTTTTACAGTTAAAAGGCGAGATATCCCGCCATCGTAAAGAAAATCGAAAACTGCGGGAAGAATTGGACCGCCTGCGCAATCTAACTATCGAAGAGGAAGTGGAATTCACTCCCCCCGAAGCGGATTCAATTGAAAAGGAAGATGAAAGATGAGCTGGGACCCTATATACCTGTGGTTCATAATACCCGCCGCTATCATCTTATCGGTCGCGGCGCTTTATGGATTGAAACCATCCAAGAAGAGCAAGGCTGAATCGCCCTTCACTGAAGCCTTAAGCTGTCTGCTCGCCGGCGATAAAAAATCCGCTATGGAAAAATTGCGCCAAGTGGTGAAAGAAGATACCGATAATATCGACGCATATCTGCTTTACGGCGAAATCCTCCGCGAAATGAAACAGTACCGAAAAGCCATTCAAGTGCACCGGGAATTGACTATCCGCAGAAATGTCAAAGCCAAGTATCAGGTGGATATCCAGAAATCCCTCCTGCTTGATTATCACCTCGGCGGTTATCACCGCGAAGCTCTAAAATACGCTGACAGCCTGTTGAAGATGAATAAAAAGGATACTTGGGCTCTGACAAAGAAACTGAGTATACTGGAAGAGTTGGAGGAGTGGCACGAAGCGGGAGAGACCGCCAAGCGTCTGCAGTCGATCACCGGTAAGACCGACAAGACCCAGCTCGCATTATATAAATGTATGGAGGGAATAAAAATTGTATCTACCGGGAAAGAACATGACGGCCGGCTCCGTTTCCGGGAAGCGATGAGACTCGATAAAGAGTGCGCTTTAGCTTACCTTGAACTCGCCGCTTCTTATATCCGCGATGAACGTCCTGGCGACGCTATCGCAATATGGAAACAATTCTTCCAGATTCTGCCTGACTTGGCATATCTTGCGATGGATGATTTCGAAAAAACCGCTTTCGATCTCAACCGCTTCCAGGAACTTGAAGAGATTTACCGAGGGATTCTCTACAAAGACCCCAAGAATACCCGCGCGGTAGTCGCTTTGGCAAGATTCCTCGACCGCAAGGGTGAAACCGACACCGCTATTGAAATCTGCCAGGAAGGATTGGAAAAATCGCCGGAGTCCCTATGGATCAGGCGCAATCTCTTCCGTTTCTTAACCTCGCAGGGGAGATTTGAAGAAGCCGCGCAAGCTGGTTTGGAAGTTCTGAATATGGTGATTAAGGAAAAAGAGGAGTTCATCTGCTCCCAATGCGGTCATATATCCGATAAACCTTTATGGCATTGTCCCAAATGCAAAAGATGGAACACTTTCCGATTCTAATCTTATGCGGATTAAATGTATAATAATATCGCTGTTATTAACCGCCATTGTCTTTTTTAAAGCTGAATGCGAATGGCGCAGTATCCTGCAGGCTCTATACCTGGGCGGTTATGAATCTATAGACAATTTCACCGCCGCCGATGGAGTGGAAAAGGAATTTCTATCAGCTGTATTCACTACAGACGGCGAGACCGCTAAAGAAAAATTCTTCAAAATCTGGCGCAGTTATAAACCCCATCCCCTCGCCTGGGAAGCTCTGGAAAGAGTCAGGCAGTATCACTACGCATTGGGTGATTACCCTGAATCCGAGAGATTAGCCGGTATTTTAAAAGACAGGCCTCTTGATACAATATATAATCCGCCGGGACCTTCAGAGGAAACCGGCGGTTTTTTCATTCAAGCGGGAGCTTTTTCCATCGAAGACAACGCCCGCAAACAGCGGGAGAAAATCCAAGCATGGGGTTACTCCGTGAAAGTTATCCCGAAAAAATTCGGTAATAAACAGCTTTTTATCGTCAGAATAGGGAGTTATCCCACTAAAGCAGAAGCTTTAGCCGCAGGCAGAGATTTAGAGAAGCGTTTGAACGCTAAAGTCAGGCTGGTGGAGGAATAATATGGCCCGCACCCCCATGATGGAACAATATAACGCTATTAAAGCGCAGTATAATAATGCGGTGCTGTTCTTCCGCATGGGTGATTTTTTTGAGATGTTCAATGAAGACGCTAAAACCGCCTCTCAAGTCTTAGGATTGACTCTCACTTCCCGCAATCAGGGGCAGGGTGACCGCACACCTTTAGCCGGTTTCCCTCACCATCAGTTGGAATCCTATCTCGCCAAAATGATCAAAGCGGGATTCCGGGTGGCGGTATGCGAGCAAGTGGAGGATCCCAAAAAAGCCAAGGGTTTAGTTAAACGGGAGGTTATTGAAGTCGTGACCTCCGGCAGTTCTTTGTCCGAAAGATCCCTGGAACATGACAGCAATAATTATATTGCGGCTTTTGTGGAAAACAGAGACGGTTCCGCCGGCGCCGCTTTAGCCGATGTGTCCACCGGCGAATTCTTCGTTCTCGAAGGCTCCTTCAAAGAGACCGCCGAGGAGCTCCGGGTCTATTCACCCGCCGAACTGCTGTTCAGTGAAGATTCCCAAGACCTGCCCGCCAGATTGAAATTGAATTCCCATACTATGTTGTCCGGACTTGACGGATGGATTTTTTCCAAAGATTATACTGAAGAAACCCTGAAGAAGCATTTTGATGTGGTATCTCTTAGGGGATTAGGGCTGGATAACACTCCGGAAGCGGTAATTGCCGCCGGGGCGTTACTGCATTATCTGCGGGAGGAATTGAAGCGCGATTGTTCGCATATTAAAAGGATATCCCTCCAGCCGTCCGGCTCAGGTATGCTGTTAGACGCCGCCACTATACGCAACTTGGAATTATTCACTTCCTTTTCCGGCCGTCAGGAAGCCGCCCTTTATCATACGGTGAACCGCACATTAACATCCATGGGCGCCAGGCTTCTGCGCAGATGGATCGCCAGACCCCTGCTGAATGCGGAGAAAATACGCGTCAGACTGCAGATTGTGGACACTTTATTCCGAGAGCGGAACCTTCGTTATTCGTTGACAGAACCCTTGAAGTCTATCTGCGATATTGAGCGGACGACAGCGAGATTGACCGCCGGGCGGGGAAACGCCCGGGACGCATTGGGTCTGCTCCGAGCTCTTAAACAGATTCCCATCATCGTCAATATCATCGCAGAGTCCGGCTTTGCAGTCCTTCAGACACTCGCTCAATATCTGAATCCGGCGGAGGAATTGACTCAAAGATTGGAATCCGCATTGGCAGAAGATCCCCCTTTGAGCCTAACCGAAGGAGGTATATTCCGCGAAGGTTACAATGAAAGACTGGATAAACTTAGAAAGATTTCCGGCAGCGGGAAAGAGTGGATAGTGCAGCAGCAGGAATCCGAACGCGCCCGCACCGGAATACCATCTTTGAAAATCGGATACAATAAAGTCTTCGGCTATTATATCGAAATCACTCAGACGCATAAAAATAAAATTCCTCAGGATTACATCCGCAAACAGACGCTGGTCAATTCCGAACGGTACATCACACCGGAATTAAAGGAGTATGAAGAGCAGGTCTTGAAGGCTGAAGAAGAGATCAAAGAGCTGGAATATGAGCTGTTCAATGAACTGCGTTACACAATCGGCGGTTTTGCGGATGTCTTGCAGAAAAACGCCGAAATAATCGCCCGTATCGATATTCTGCGGGGATTTGCGGAAACCGCTGAAACGAACGGTTACAATTGTCCCGTGATCGATGAAGGCGATGTGATTGAACTGACCGAAAGCCGCCACCCTGTAATTGAGAGGTTATTACCTCCCGGCGAAAGATTCATCCCCAATGACTTGATGATTGGCGGAGACATCCGGATTATGCTGATAACCGGTCCTAATATGGCGGGCAAATCGACCTATCTCCGCCAAACCGCTTTGATCACTTTGATGGCTCAGATAGGATGTTTCGTTCCCGCTGCGAAAGCGCATATCGGAATAGTTGACCGTATTTTCACCCGGGTAGGTGCGCAGGACAATCTCGTCGAAGGTGAATCCACTTTCCTGTTGGAGATGAACGAAGCCGCCAATATCCTCAACAACGCCACTAACCGCAGTCTGATAATCCTGGACGAAATCGGCCGGGGCACTTCAACTTTCGACGGACTGTCCATCGCCTGGTCGATCACCGAATACCTCCATAACACTGCAAGACTGCGGGCGAAGACCCTCTTCGCCACCCATTATCATGAATTGACTGAACTTGGCGGTACCCTCCCCGGGGTAAAAAATTATAATATTCTCGTGAAGGAATGGAAAGATAAGATTGTGTTTTTGCGGAAGATAGCACCGGGAGGCTGTGACCGGAGTTATGGGATACAGGTTGCGCGGATGGCGGGGCTGCCCCGCGAAATCATCGATCGCTCCCTGGAAATCCTGGCAAATCTGGAAAATGAAACCTTTATCAAGCGAAAAAATTCCGAAATTGAATCCAATCAGCTGTTTTTATTCACCCCGGCGGATGATAAACTTAAAAACGAGTTAAAAAAAATCAATCCGGACGAATTATCCCCCAAAGAAGCCCTGGAGGCGCTGTATGAATTAAAAAAGATGATCGATGACTAATATTAACTACGGAATACAGTGAAGATAATCTCCTGCGAGCCTGCGGCGCACAACGAAGCATAAAAATAGGATTTCTGTCAGGCAGGGACTCCTGACAGAAATTTACTGTTATTATTATGTGATGTCGACTGCGGGAAGTCGACACTATATTAAACTAACCCCTAAACCTTGAATCCTATTTTTAAATTGAATAAATATTTGTAAAATCTTCAAAAAAATTGCACACTTGTGATACAGAGCAATATTTTTTATGGGAAAAAATGTAAATTTTATTATCAATAATAAAATGCCGGAGAATTTTTTCGTGGTAAATCTCACTGAGCGCCGCTTACCTATTGTTCTCTATCTGGTAAAAAATCGCACAGATAGTCAGTCCGAATAAAGAAAATTTTTTTATAGCTTCTTTTACTTGACTTTGTGATAATAGTTTTTTAAATTGGAGTTGATATAAAACAATTTCATTTTATCAATCCCCCCCATAGAACTAATTTAATAGTGTCATACACCTACTGGAGGCATGCATGAAAAGGCTATTGATTCTGTTTCTATCGGTTTTGACTCTGGGCTTTGTTATGTCTGCGCAGGCGGAAGATATTGTCGTCTCCCTGCCGGATTTGACAGTAAATCCAGGTGAAACTATAGAAATTCCAATCACCACTGAAATGGTATCCGCCAGCGACAGCTGTCTGGGTTACCAAACTCTAATCACTTGGGATCCGGCGATAGGTAATGCGGATTCCGCTATCCGCGGACCGCTGATTTCTCCTTCATGGATTCCCACCTGGAATTTTAATGTTCCTGGAGAAGCTAACGGCGGTTACTGGTTCTTTATGGCTCCGTATCTATCCGGCGCAGGCGATTTAGGTTACCTGCGTTTCACCGTTGACGCCAATGCGCAGCCCGGAGCCACTTCCGCACTGCATTTCGACTATTTCCTCTGGACTATGGCGCCTTCCTTGAATGCAGTTATGATAGATGGTTCAATCACCATCGCATCCCCCGCTTTTCCGGAACTTGTGTGGGAACCCTCTAACTTCGGCTTCACCGTCGAATTCGGCGGTTCCGATCAAGACCTGCTCACCTTAGGCAACATCGGTGACGCGGATTTGAATTATGCCCTCTCCACCAGCGGTGAAACATGGTTATCGCTTGGCGCTTTCTCAGGGCTAATTGCACCCGGCGGCAGTGAAGATGTTGATGTCTTCGTTGATGCGGCTGGTCTTGCGCCCGATACCTACACCGCTGAAATTTACATCGAATCCGATGACCCCGCCAATCCATTAGTCACCATCCCGGTGGAAATGATTGTTTCGGCTCCGCCGCCTCCCGAATTGACTTGGACTCCTGATAACTTCGATTTCACCGTCGCCTATGGCGGCAGTGATCAGGATTTACTGAGTTTAGGCAATGACGGCGGAACCGCTGTGAATTACACCTTATCCACCAGCGGTGAAACCTGGCTGTCTTTTGGAGCTTGGAGCGGTTCCATCGCCGCGGGCGGCAGTGAAGATGTCGATGTCATGGTGGATGCCAGCGGATTGGCGATCGGAACTTACAACGCTGAGATTTATCTTGATTCCGATGATCCTGCCAATCCTAATGTCATCATACCGGTCACTATGCTGGTTCAAGCCCCGGTATTAGGCTGGGATCCCGTAGGATTCAGCTTCACCCTCTATATCGGCGAAACCGATGAGGATGTGCTGGAACTTTCCAACACCGGTAATATTAATCTGAATTATACCATGTCCACCGATGGTTCACCTTGGTTGAGCATCGGAACTTGGAGTGGATTGATAGCTCCGGGCGGCGGCGAAAATGTTCCAATCTATGTCAGCGCCGCCGGATTGACTTCCGGGATATACTACGGTCATGTCTATATCGATTCCGATGATCCGGTCAATCCCAATGTCGATGTTCAAGTCACCATGATGGTGGAAGAGATACCCGCTCCCATAATGACCTGGGCGCCCCATGATTTTTACTTCACTGTCAATATCAATGGTTCTACTCAGGATATTTTAACCGTCGGCAATGACGGCAACGCCGATTTGACTTACACACTATCCACCAGCGGCGAAACATGGCTGTCATACGGTCAATATACCGGCACAGTCACCTCATTGGGCAGTGAGCAGGTTGATATTCTAATCAACGCCGCCGGATTAGCGGCTGGAACCTACAATGCCGAACTCTATATCGATTCCAATGATCCCGCTAATCCTAATGTCATAATCCCGGTCCAATTGACCGTCTTAGCTCCTGAATTGGCTTGGGATCCTCAAAGCTTCAGCTTTAGTATCCTCTATCCCGGCGGAACTGAACAGGATGTTTTAGATGTCATCAATAACGGATTAGGTGATTTGGAATATTCGCTATCCACCAGCGGTGAAGCCTGGCTGACTTTAGGGACTTACACCGGTTTTGTCCCGCAGGGCAATTCCGAGCAGGTGGATGTCTATGTTGACGCTACCGGTTTAGCGATCGGCAATTATAATGCGACCATCTATATTAACTCTAATGATCCTAACAATCCGCAGGTGACTATTCCGGTTCAGCTTGAAGTCTACGGTGAAGCCAATCTTTCATGGTCGCCGCAGAACTTCGATTTTTCAGTCCTAATCGGCGGCGGGGATCAAGATTTACTGAACCTTGTCAATGATGGTTTAGGCGCTCTATCCTATACGCTGTCAACCAGCGGCGAAGCTTGGTTGTCATTAGGGACTTGGAGCGGCTGGATTAACCCGGGTATGAGTGAAGATGTCGATGTATTCGTCGACGCTTCAGCTCTGGGAGTCGGAACATACAACGCTGAAATCTATCTCGATTCCAATGATCCGGCTAATCCTAATGTGACTATCCCGGTAACCTTAAATGTCTATGGCGAGCCGAACTTATCCTGGTCTCCGCAGAACTTCGACTTCACTATCGAATACGGCGGTTCCGATCAAGATGTGCTCGGTTTGACTAACGATGGCACAGCCGCTTTAACTTACACACTATCAACTAGCGGCGAAGCATGGCTGTCTTTAGGAACCTGGAGCGGTTCAATCCCCGCCGCAAGCGGTGAGGATGTCGATGTCTTAGTCGACGGCACCGGATTGGCAGTCGGAACATACAACGCTGAAATTTACTTAGTTTCCGATGATCCCACTAATCCTAATGTTACCATCCCGGTAACTTTAGAGGTAACCGGAGAACCTGAATTAACCTGGAATCCTTCAAGCTTCAGTTTCACGCTTTATCCCGAGGGTTCCGACCAGGATGTTTTGGAATTAGGTAATAACGGTCCCGTAGATTTGACCTATACCTTGTCCACCAGCGGTGAAACTTGGTTATCATTGGGAACCTGGAGCGGTTCAATCGCAGGTTTCGGCAGTGAAGATGTGGATGTCTTTGTTGACGCTGCAGGATTATCCCCGGGTATCTTCTCGGCTGATATCTATCTAAATTCCAATGACCCGGTCAATCCTTCGGTTACTATTCCTGTTACAATGGTAGTTCAGAACGCTGATCCAACAGTCACAATTTTGACGCCGCCGGAAACCGGCGCATCCTGCGATCTGGAATATCTTATCACTTGGGAAGATGAAGACTTGAACGATGATGCTTTCCTCGACTTCTTCTACAGCTCTTCTCCTGATCCCAATTTCGCCACTATCATCGACTATCTGTTCTCCATCAACGAGGATGACCCGGCGGACGAATGGATGTGGAACACCGCCAATGTTCCCAACGGCGATTACTATGTGCTGGCGATGATTTACGATGAATGGGGCGGATTCACATACGATTACAGCGGTATGCTGACAGTGCAGCATCCTTCACCCCCGGTTCTGACTTATACACCGCAAAGTTTCTATATGACCTTAGTCGCAG
>JADHWD010000048.1 GCA_016783645.1 bacterium | reverse complement strand
TCAATCCCTAAAACCATCAATCCCTGAGGTGAATAATCGACATATATTTGGTCTATCTCCGGGAATTCCTCCATGCAGGGTGGGCAGGTGGAAAAGAAGAATGTCAAAAGGACAACCGAACCCCGGTAATTATGCAGACCAACCATACTGCCGAAATCATCTTCCAGGGTGAAATCCGGCGCTGCATTGCCGGTCTGGCTGCCCAATGTGCCTTGTTCCAATGTGAATTGAACTGAACTTTCACCCTGCCAGGTTATCTCCACCGTGTCGATTTCCGGCGGCAGTGTAAGCCAGCCGTCAATGAATGCAGAGACGGCATGAAATCCGGTTTCAAGCTGAGAGACAGTGACCGGAGTTATATTTATATAATCATGTTTGCGGTCGATAATAACCATAGCGCCCGGGGGAGCGGACTCCACGATTAAACTCCCGAAAAGCGCCGGCTCTAATACTAAATAGATTTCGCTTATCTGATTATCAAAGACTTCGATGAGAGTATCCAGAGGATAATAGCCGGGATAGTCAACTTTAAGGTCATGCTGTCCGGCGGACAGACCGAATAGAGTGTCAGGGGTAATTTCACTGCGGGGGACATTATCGATGGTGATTTCCGCGCCGGGGAGTTCATTTCCGAGAGGATCGGAGGTGAACACGAAAACAGCTCCTGTTTCAGGACCGGTGGATTCTTCGATGCTGCAGCCGCTTATGATATAAAATATCATCACAGCGATAGCCGCTGAAATAATAAAAAAAAATTGCGCTCGCAGGTTCCGTTTCATCGCAGGCCGAAAATTTGAAATTATTTTAATAATGCTTAAGTTTAAAATATAACAACCTTCTCAGATATTATCAAATTTTCCGGCGTAATAATCTATCTTATTTTGTGATTAAGCATTTATACGCCCGCGGCGCGCGATGAAGTATGAAAATAGTGGCTCAGGTCTCAAGTCTTAGCAGAGCTGTCCGAGAATGTCATTGCGAAAGGCTGAAATCCTTGCGGCATCTCTCTAATTGATTATTAATAAGAGATATTGCTTCGCTTCGCTCGCAATGACAAAAGGTGTTCTTTATATTCTCGGACAGACTGTTAGGTCTCAGGTCGCAGAGTTTTAGGGCAGCTTGGTTTCTCCGAAACCGGGAAGGTGGATTAAGAATCCGCCCTATAAATACTGAATACTGAATACTGAATACTGAATACTAAAAAAGCATTGTTCCCGGCAGGTTTCAAGGGCAAAGCCCTTAACCTGCCGGGGATTATGATTATATGCGCCGAATGAGGGCGAAGCATTTTGGGAAGATTGTGGAAATGCAAAGATATTGGAAAAATGCTTCGCCCCTACTCAAAGGATTAAATTTTCTATTAAACACATAGCTTATACCTTAACGAAATTTGCTTCTTGCTTTTTAGGGAATTATATTTTTATATTAGGTTCTGCTGATAGAGATTACTCCCTTCCCTATAATACGGTGGTGTCCCCATATAGTTGTTTAACAGCATTACATTCGATTATACGCTGATTTGAAAATAAAAAAAATGGTAGGTCGGGGGCTTGTCCCTCGACAAATTATACGGGGGGATAAACCCCCCGCCTACCATAACAATATATATGGACATTACCAATAATACTATCCCCTGTAATATTAAGGAATAGTAATGAGTATTATTATTAGTTCCAGCGTCAGACCAACCGCCGCTTCCGCGGTGGAGGAAATAGCGGCGCAAATCCGACCATCTGGTTTGAAATACCTGCTTTTTTTCACTTCAACCCAATATAAACCCGATGAGCTTATTGCGGAATTAAGCCTAAAATATCCGCAAACACTGATAACCGGCTGCACCTCCGCCGGTGAAATCACTCCTCAAGGATTTCAGCATAACGGCATCACTTGCGCAGGATTTTATGCCGATAGTATCGAAATAGCGGCTGCAGTTATCACAAATCTCTGTAACTTCCAATCTACTTCTGTCAAAGAAGCGGTGGATAAATGCTTGGAAAGATTAGAATTGAATCCATTGCAATTGGATTCCCGCAAACATTTCGGCGTCACCTTAATTGACGGACTGTCTTACCGTGAAGAGTCCGTCATTTCCGCATTATCTTTAGCAGCCCCCTCTATAAATATCATCGGCGGATCCGCCGGCGATGATTATAAACTTGACAAGACCTATGTTTTTCTTAACGATAAGTGTTACAATGATTCCGCTCTGTTCATCTTATTCAAATGCGATGTCCCCTTTGAAATCATCAATCAGCACCATTTCCTTCCGACCGATATCGAGTTCATAGTCACCAAAGCCAACATGGCGAAGAGGACAATTTATGAGATTAACTCTAAATCCGCATTGTCGGAATACGCCGGAATGCTCAATTTAAAGCCTGAAGAGATCACTATCCAGATCACTAATCAGAATCCTATCGGTTTTGAAGTCGACGGCAAGTATTATATCCGCTCGGTGATTGAAATCATAAAAAAAAGACTCCGTATGGCATGTTCCATCAATGAAGGCACTGTGTTCACACTAATGAAATCGGGAGATATGATAGAAAGCACTCGTAATCTTTTCAGCAATACCACAGAGAAACTAAAAAGTGAAATCGGATTGATGATTCTATTCAACTGCCTCGGCAGATATACCGAAGCCGAATTCAAAGGGATAACCGATGATATCTTCCAAGCGATGAATGTGGGGCAGTTAATCGGAATGAACACTTACGGTGAACAATGCAATTCTCTGCATCTTAATCATTCTATCACCGGAGTGGCGATCGGTAAGACTAGGTAAAGATATTTGAAATTTGATATCTGCCACAAAGAACACAGAGATGCACAAGGCTAAAACCTAAAACCTAAAGCCCAAATTAACAGGGATTAAGGGGATAAAAGGGATAAAAAATGCAATATGAGGATATCACAAAAAAATGTAACATTTTAGCTTTATGAAAAACCAGTTCTGGGAAGAGATTATTCACAGGCTATAAAGGCAATAAAGGCTATATATCTCCTTTCTCATTGCCTTAATAGCCTTAATAGCCTGTGAATTTTATGGCTGCTGCAAGAAATTTTTCAAATAACTAAACTGTTACGCAATTGTAAAGGAGCGATGAAATTGGAAGATACTATTCTGATAAAACGCTTCGCCCCTACTTTGGAAAAACCAAATTAGAATATCGTAGATTTGATAACAGGATTTCATCGAAGATGGAATAAATTCAATGTTTTTATCCCCTTCATCCCTTTCATCCCTGTAAATTTTAATAAAGGGAAATGTTAATGTAAGAGATGAACTCTTACATCGAATGAGTAAGTATTTAAACAGGAAAAAAGATGGCAGAATCAGTTGCTGAAAGAATCGAGCGTTTAGAGAGGGAACTGGAATCCGCGCAGAAAATCATTGAAGCTTTGAAAAAGCATCAGAAATTGAGCCGTTCCCGCACCATCGAAGGCGCCGGATTATTTGAAACGATGACCCGCCTGGAGAAAATCGTCGAAAGACGCACTGAACAGTTGGAGCGAAGCAGAACTAAACTTCAGCAGGCTTATGATAACCTCGAAATGGAAGTCGCCGCCAGAACTATTGAACTTGAACGATCGAATAATGAACTGGCGACTTTGATCGAGATAGGCCGGCAGGTCAGCACAACATTGGATTTGAATGAGATATTAGACAAGGCGATTAATAAATTACTACAGATTACCGGACTACGCGGCGGCGGATTCTTCCTGCTGGATAAAGAGGACAATACCCTCTATTCCGCCGGCGGATGGGGATTTTCCCAGGATTTCATCGACAGCACTAAGAAAGCTGTCCCGGGTCAAGGAATCTCCGGTAAAGTTGTGGAATCCGGTAACATTATGTTCATCGAAAACTTAGCTGAATCTGAACTGGTGAATCCTGCTTTAAAAAGATTCTGCCGGGAAGAAGGATTGAAATCACAGCTGAGTGTGCCTTTGAGAACAAAGAATGAAGTCATCGGAGTGATGAATCTGGTGGCGGCTGAAGAGCAGATCATTAAAAAAGAAGATATCCCGTTGCTGGAAGCGGTGGGAAATCAAATCGCGATGGCGGTAGATAATGCACTGTTATATAAAGAAGCCCGCCAGAGATTATCCGAAATCGAATCTCTCCAAAGGACCGCTTTCCTCATCAGTTCGCATTTAGATTTGGAACTCCTGCTCAACACTATCGCAGAAGAAGCTCAGAAAGTATTCAGCGCCGACGCTGTCAGTATCATGCTCCCCGATGAGAGCGGGAAATATTTTAAAATCGGATCGGCGCGGAATTTATCCGATAGATATATCATTTCACAGCTCGTTCCTATTGGTAAAGCGGATTTCGCATTAAAAAGTGATAAATTTGAACCGGTATATTTTGAAGATTTGAAAAAAACACCCTTCGGCGATATTGATTTATTAACAGAGGAGGATATTTACAGCTGTCTCAGCTCTCCGCTGATTAAGGACAATGTCATCTTCGGAATTCTCAATATCTACAGCAAAGCACAAGTGCGTCGATTCAACCGCTATGAAGTTAAACTGGCGAGGACATTCGCTGATCAAGCCACCATGGCTATCGATAACGCTCAGCGCTACGAGGAAGAAGTCCGGAGTAAAGAAGAACAGAGAATATTATATGAAATCGGCCAGACCATTGTATCCAGTTTAGAGATGGATAAGACTCTGGAATTTATAATAAGCAGTATTCCCCGCTTAGTTCCCTGTGAATCCGCCGGTATTTTAAGGTTAGATGAACTGCGGGGTGATTTGGAAGTGCTGAACGCTTACGGATTTCTTAAAGAAAGTTTATTGAAGACCCGTTTTAAAATGGAGCAGGGAATCGTAGGGATTGTCGCGGAAACCGGGAAAGCGAAACTTGTGCGCGATACCAGCAAAGAACCGAAATACCGCACTATTTTCACCGTTATGGGCTCGGAAATATGCGTCCCCTTAATTCACCGCAGCCGGGTCATAGGAGTGGTCAATATCGAACACAGCGAACCCAATATATACAATGAAAGACATTTAACCCTTTTACAAAGTTTAGCGAACCTGGCGGCTATCGCCCTCGAAAACGCCAGAACCTTCCAGGAATCGGAAATGTGGGTGAAACATTTGCAGGCTATTTCAAAACTCGGAAACGAACTGAACTCCATACTCGATGTGAAAGCTCTCGCTAATAAAGTGGTGGAAGAATTACATAATGTGATTGAGACCGATGACTGCCGGTTCTTTATCCTTCATATTGATACCGATGAATTGGAACCCTTAGCGCAGAAAAGCACCAGAAATGATCACTATCAATTTGACGATATCAGCGTTCTCCGTTTGAAATTGGGCGAGGGAATAACCGGTAATGTGGCGAAAATAGGAGTGCCGGAATTGGTGTCTAACACCACTAAGCACCCTTATGCTGTGACAATTCCTGGCACAGATGATGTGTTCGATGAATCAATGATATTAGCCCCGATGATTTTTGAGAACCTTGTGAAAGGTATGATCACTATGTCAAAGGTGGGATTAAATCAGTTCACACCTGACCAGCTTCGACTATTGAGTATCTTTTCCGATCACGCCGCCATCGCCCTGGAAAACGCCTCGCTGTATCAAGATAAAGCTTCGCAGCTGGCGGAAATACAAAGGCTAAAAGATTTCAATGAAGCGATTGTGGAGGGGCTGGAAGAGGGGATAATGATTGAAGCCGTTGACGGCCGGTTCGCATTTGTGAATCCCAAAATGGAGCGGATCACCGGGTATTCATTCGCTGAACTGAAAAAGATGCACTGGACTGAGTTGTACAGCCGGGAATATCATACAGTAATCGCCGATGAAACGGCGAAGATTTTTTTAGGACGATCCAGCCGTTATGAAGCAGCGCTGATTAACCGGCAGGGCGAGGAAGTCCCCGTTCTCATAAGCGCCCGTCCTATTCACGAAAAAGGGCAGATAGTGGGTATATTAGCCGCCATCACCGATATCAGCGAGTTGAAACAATTACAGCAGAAGATGGAGCGTTCAGCGCGTCTACGGGCGCTGGGCGAAATGGCCGGCGGGGTAGCTCATGACTTCAATAATGTCCTGGGAGCGATTCTCGGTAGAGCTCAATTGTTGAGCCGCCAGACCGATGATCCTTTATTAATCGAAGGTCTGCAAGTGCTGGAAAAAGCCGCTGAAGACGGCGCGGTCACAGTCAAACGGATTCAAAATTTCACCAGAATCCGCACTTCTGAAAAATTTGAACCGGTGAATCTGAATGAATTAGTTGAGGAATCCCTCAATATTACCAGAGTTCATTGGCGGGAAAACCCTGATGCGCAAGGGATAATAATCAATATAAAGACTAATTTCGGTCCTATCCCAGTCATCCCCGGTAATCCCTCCGAACTGCGCGAAGTATTCACCAATTTAATCATCAACGCTGTCGACGCCCTTCCCAAAGGAGGGAATATCACAATATCCACCTCTAAAAATGAGTCTAATGTTGATTTGACTGTTGAAGATGATGGTGTGGGAATACCGGAAGAGAATAAGGAGCGTATATTCGATCCATTCTTCTCCACTAAAGGGATCAAAGGCACCGGGCTGGGATTATCCGTGAGTTTCGGTATCGTCACCCGGCATGACGGTGAAATTACCGTGGAGTCGGAATTAAGTAAAGGCAGCAAATTCACTGTCAGATTTCCCATCAAAGACTTTTCCTACACCCAGGAGTTTGACGAACCGGAGACGACAACTGTTTCAAGAAAACTGAAAGCGGTGGTGGTGGATGATGATAATATGGTGCGAAAACTATTATCGGATATTCTTCAAATCGACGGCCATACGGTCTTAACCGCACCTAGCGGTCAACTGGGTGTTCAGTTAATCAAAGAGGAAAAACCCGATTTAGTTTTCACCGATTTGGGAATGCCTAATATGTCAGGATGGGAAGTGGTGAAAGAGTCAAAAAGAATATCGCCGGAAACGATAGTGGTGATGATCACCGGTTGGGGTGAACAGCTCGACCGGAGTAAACTGCTCAAGAGCAAAGTTGACGCGCTAATCGCCAAGCCCTTCAAGGTGCAACAGATTAGAAACACCATCAGCAGGTTTTATGGAGATGGGAAATCTTAAGGATATGTGATATTAGATATTAGATATTTGATATGTGATATTAGGTAACATTATAGCTTTATTTAAACGCACCCACATTCGTCATTCCGGCTTGTCCGGAATCGGCTTGAATGACTACTGGTGTGCCGATTCTGGTCGCTCCGCCGTACGGCGGATTGCCAGAATGACGAGTATTCCTTGTGGTGTCGACTCTCACGCAGTCGACACCATTCGATTGTGCTGTCAGGCGTCCTCGCCTGACAGAAATCCGATTTTCATGCTAAGTTGTGCGCCGAAGGCGCATGAGGGTTTACCTGATTATTAACAGAATATAATGATTATTCTCAAGGAGAAAGAAATGTTCTCAAACAAGTCTTTATCAACGGCGCTGCTATTAAGTTTCATAGTAGCGGTATCATTCGGAGAAAACCTTCCGAAAACTTCAAGCAAGGTGACCGCTTTTCCCATCGGACCCAAGACTCAATTCTCCTTAACCGATGAAGACTCATCAATCTTCTATGAAGATTTCGAATCGGGCTGGGGAGAATGGACCTCCGATGATGTGACCGATGTGGGAATCAAGTGGCATATCGATGATTTCAACGGTTATAACAGCACCAATTCCTGGTGGTGCGGCGATTCGCTCCTCATGGGATACGGCAACCATTGGCTGCAGTATCTGGTGACGCCGGAGCTGGATTTCAGCGCTGCTGCTAATCCGATGTTGACATTCAAGCTGTTCTATGCGGTTGAAGATCCCGGCGGCGCGCCAGCGCCTTATGACGGCTGGGATGGCTGCAATGTGTGGGCTTCCTCAGACGGCGGGGCTATTTGGGATGTCATCACCCCCGATTTCCCCGCCTATGACTGCCAGAGCTTGTACAGCTTCGGTGTAGATTGGAATATGGGTCCCTATATCCCCGGCTGGGCCGGCGAATCCAGGAACTGGATCGATGCTCAATTCGACCTCAGCGATTATATTGGCAATAGCCAGATGATGTTGAGATTCGCATTATGCTCCGATCCAGCCTACTGTACCCTTAACAATCCCGCTCTCTGGGGTATGTTCCTGGATGATGTTTCCATCGATGACGGCGCGGTCAATCTGCTGTTTAACGACGCTGACGGCATAGCTATACCCTCCGAATTCACACTTGACACTGGTCCTCCTTCCGGCGACTGGTGGGAGATCAACGATTCGACTTATCACAGTCCCACTCATTCGGCCAACTGCCCGCATGAGGACCATTATAACCTATCCAATGCGATTATCAGTCCTTGGATAGATATTCCTGAGGGTTTCCCGGATGTCTTTTTCGACTTCTGGCTCTGGTGCGATATGGAACCGGAACCGGGACTATATTTATATGATTATTATTATGTTGATGCGACTGCTGATGGAGTGGTGTGGGATCAGCTCTTTTTTGATTATGGTGCGCCGGGCCGCCCTGGCGCTTGGAATGTGGGCTGGGAGTTATATGTGCGTCCGTATTCCGGGGATTTGCAGCTCAATCAATATGCAGGGCAGGAGATAAAAATTAGATGGCGGGTAGTGACCAATGACACGCTTAACTTCGGCAGCGGTCTGCATATCGATGATTTCAATGTCTGGACTTCCGACTGTTATAATCATGATGTCGGCGCGGAAAACATGCACATTCCCTTCCCCACGAGTTTAAGTAACCGTCCCTATAGCTGTACGGTCGACTTGACCAACTTCGGTTCCAATAATCAAAGCAATGTCCCCGCCTTCTGGCGCGTCGATTCCACGACTAACTATCCGCTGATTCCCTGGTCTCCTATTCCCGCGGGGCAGTCGGTGACCAAGAATTTTTCCTGGAATCCCCCGCGGATGAATGATTATTTCCTCGATTCATTTACCTGTTTGATACTGGATCAAGACCGGACCAACGACAGTACTCAAGCAGGTTATATCACGGTCACCGATTCCGGCTATTATGAACTGGGATATGACGCCCGCCAATATACTTGGACTGGCGTTTATTACTTCAATTTCGTTGCGGGTGAAGGAGCTATGTGCAAGTTCGTACCGGAGGAACATAACATATCTGAAAATATAGATATTACCGCGGTTGAGGGCTTATTCTATTCAACAGGGCCCTGCATTCTTCATATATATGATGAAGGCGAGCCCGGGCAGCCCGGCGAGGAAATCTACACTCAGAATATAACAGTCAACACTGTTTTTCCTGAGTGGCAAATAATCGATATCTCCGGTATAACCGCAATGATGAACCGAGAGGATCCATTTTGGGTATGGTTTGAGGTAGTCGACACCTCCGAAGCGCAGATAATGGGAGATGACGGTCATCCTTGGAATGAAGGTAACTACTATAGTTACAATGGCTCATCAGCCGCCCTGTCAAATTATGAATTTTATATCCGCGCCATCGCTGAGTCTTCTCCGTCTCCGAATTGTCAAATCATCCTCGATCCCATCAATCCGCCGATTCAGATACCGGCGAATGGGGGAATTTTCGTCTATTACATCGGGGTTGACAACAGCGCCAATCCCATCCCCGTCACCTTGGATATCTGGACTTACGCCACTCTGCCCAATGGGACGCAATATGGTCCGCTGTTGAACGCCGGTCCCTTCAACATCGCCGCCGGTTCAGCGCCTATCAGGCTGCGCAGTCAAAATGTCCCGGCAAGCGCTCCGTCCGGTATATATACATACGACGCCTATATCGGCGACTATCCCAATGAAATCTTGGATGAAGAACATTTCGATTTTGAGAAACTGGCGGCGGAGGACGGCGGTTCGTCAGTTCAAGATTGGAATAATACGGGTGAAAGTTTTGCGAGTTTCGGTAATGAAATTTCGGTTTCCATCATCAGCGAATTCGCCTTAAACAAAGCTTATCCCAATCCATTTAACAGCACCACCGTCATCGGTTATATCCTGCCGAAAGACGCAAAAGTAGAATTAATGGTTTATAATATTTTAGGTGAGAGGGTCTCCGCTTTAGTCGATGCGGTTTTACCGGCGGGAGATTATAATACAGAGTGGGACGCATCGGGGGTGACCAGCGCCGTGTATTTCTATCGAATTGAGGCGGCGGCGCTTGACGGCAGCGAAACATTCAGCGGCATGGGGAAGATGCTGTTAATTAGGTGAATTAGTTCTACTTTGTTAGTACCTAAATTCTGATTTTCGTGTTATTTCTGGCAGAAAATCATATATTAATATATTATTTAAGAGCTTCGAGCTGCGAGTTTCGAGCTGCAAGTAAAAAACTGTCAGTTTCGGATTTCGAATTTCGAGCTTCGGATTTTGTACTTTTTGTTTTTACTAAAGTCCAAAGTCTTGAGTCTTGAGTCTTGAGTCTTGAGCCTTTTTGGGTTCCGGCTCGTCCGGGTTATGTCATTTGCCGATTCTTCTATGAATTCCAATTCTGTCTATCTGACCAGGGAAAATGTCAATATAATCGTCGGAGCGTTATCATCCGGAGCTAAGAAGGTGGAGACTACCGTCGATTGTAATTTGACTAAGACAAAATTAGAATTATTGCCCGATGAGGTTATTTTGGGCGGCAGGAGTTTCAATTTTGCGGAATTGAGGGAACTATCGCACAAACTAACTGGCATAATTAAGGTAGAAGAGGGTAATATCCGGCGGCTGGAGTTTTTCGCCGGTAAATATTACAAGCTCCGTCCAACCCGTTTCGCGCCCACGGTTGAGATAGACGGCATCAGTATGCACCGCACTCAGGATATCGATCCTTGGGAAGATTCCCGCATGAAGACCGCTCAGGTTGTAAAAAAAGGCGGTATAGCGCTCGATACCTGCGGCGGATTAGGCTATACCGCAATCTGGGCGGTGAGACTGGGCGCAAAAGAAGTGATTTCGGTGGAAAAGGATGAAAATATTCGAAAACTACGGAAAGATAATCCTCATTCCCGGGCTTTTTTTTGCGCTGAAATTCAGGCGGTGGAAGGAGATATATACCGGTTAATCAGCGGCTTTCAAAATGAAATATTTGACTGCGTTATACATGATCCGCCGAGATTTTCGCTGGCGGGAGAACTATACGGAAGAGAATTTTATGAACAGCTGGCGAGAATCTTGAAACCCGGAGGCGGGATGTTCCATTATACAGGAAATCCCTATTCCAAAGGGCGGGGAAGGAATTTCATTCAGGGGATCACCGCTCGGTTGACTGAAGCGGGTTTTCTCGTAAAACCCTGCCCGCAAGCTTTGGGTTTAACCGCTGTCAAGCGGTAGACTCCTCTTTATTTTGTGAGTTTCACAAAAAATCCGGATTCAAGCATCCGATAAAGCGGAAAACTAAAAAAGTATTTCTTAGACAATTTATCATGACTATGTTATTATAATATAAACACTTACAATTTCAAAAGTCCATAGTCTAAAGCCTAAAGCCTAAAGTCTGAAATTAAGATTGTTATTTTTTTCTTTAAAAAGCTTGATTATTACTAAAAAAATGTTAATTTATAATGATTGATATTTAGCTAATGTGCCATCACCCGGAGGGTTTCTCCATGAAAAATATGCGGAAGTTTTTCTTCCCATTGGTAATTATACTCCTTCCCGCCTTAATTGCGGGGAATATCTTCGCCGCCAATACTGGGAAAATAACCGGTACCGTGAAGGATAAAAAGACGGGCGATCCTATCATCGGCGCCAATGTGATCATTGAAAACACCAGCTGGGGCGCGATGACCGACCTCGATGGTTTCTTTTCCATGATCAACATCCCGCCTAGTAAATACACCGTACTGGTTTCATATATCGGTTATATTCCCATAAAACAGACCGATGTGATTATCAGCATCGATCAGAACACCGTGGTCAATTTCAATCTGGAATCCACGGTGCTGGAAGCGGCGGAACCTGTTGAAATTATCTACACCAAACCTACGGTTCAGCCCGATGTGGTCACCAGCGTCAAGACCATTACCAAGGAGCAGACAGCGGTTCTGCCGGTCAATGATATCAGCGAAGTGATCGCCATGCAGGCCGGCGTGAAAATCGACCCCGAAGGGAAAATCCATGTGCGAGGCGGCGAACATGACCAAACCCTGTTTATCATACAGGGCTTGGAGATGAATGACCCCCTCGGCACCGGCCGTCAAACATTCAACCTCCCCACCGAAGCGGTCAGCGAAGTTCAGGTTATGACCGGCAACTACGGCGCCGAATACGGCAACGCTCTCGCCGGAGTCATCAACCAGACCCTTGAAACCGGCAATCCCAACAAATACGCCGGTAAATTCAGCTGGCAGACCGACCGCCTGTGGGATGAATACTCCTTCGATACCGACAGGTTCGATATGAATATTAGCGGACCTTTGCCCTTCACTAAAAAGTTCCTTGGTAAAACTGTCACATTCGCCATCACCGGATGGGGTAAATTATCCAACACATATATTCCCTTTAATGTTGACCGAGGCAATACCGATGTCCTCAACATCGGATTGGATATCCCGGAGAGACAGGATAATAATTACGGATATCAAACTATATTCGGTTACGATGTAGATCCGCAAAAGAAACTAAGCCTCACCATCGGCGGCGCACGCTCTCTATGGGATATATATCCTTTTGGTGACGCTGTCGGCGGGAATTACGGCTACCAATATAAATATAATGTTGAAAACCGCCCCTTCATTGAAAAAGAAGAGAACTTCATGGTGCTGGCTTTCAACTCTCAATTATCCGCCAATACAGTCTATGATATCAGTATCGGGCGGCATTACACTCATACTTTAATTTCTCCCCGCAATAAGACACCAGGCGATTTCACCATGTATAATGAAGTGGAAGACTACCTAGGATCCGACCGCTTGTCAGCCAACTTCCAGGACGCTAACGGCGATGGTTTCCCCGATGGCTTTTTCGACGCGAA
This sequence comes from bacterium, assembly GCA_016783645.1. Classification (GTDB taxonomy): domain Bacteria; phylum Electryoneota; class Tariuqbacteria; order Tariuqbacterales; family JADHWD01; genus JADHWD01. The sequence goes on along the minus strand of JADHWD010000048.1, from coordinate 2,540 downwards.
CGATAATAATATATATGACGGCGAATCCGAGGGTTATGAAGACCTCAACATGAACGGCACTTGGGACCGCGGTGAAGACTGGGTAGATATCAACGGCAATGGCATTTATGATTTTTCCGAACCCTGGCGCGACGCCTCCGATCCTATCACCGGCGCTAACAATGTAGGTCAATGGGACTCCTGGGACCCCTACACCGACCTCAATGGCAACGGCAAATGGGACGCTTCCGAACCCCAGCTCCCGGAACAGGATTGGAATCTAAACGGAGTATGGGATGGTGAAAGATTCATCGACGCAAACGACAACGGCATGTGGGACTCTAATCCGGATTTAGATTTCCATGAAGGATACGATGACTATAATGTTAATGGTGTATGCGATCCCGAAATGCTTTTCAGTAACGAATCGGAAGACAATCCCGAACCCTTCTTCGATGGAGATCTTTGGTTCGATACCGGTGAACCCTTCTATGATGTGCCAAGATTAGACCTGACGACCGGGGAATATGTTTATAACAGCGTATGGGATGAAGGCGAAGTCTGGATCGACCTTCCGTCTTCCTATACTTTTTATGGTTTCACACTTGGCGAACCCACGCTGAACGGCCAATACGACCAGCCCAACGGCCAGTTCGATGAATATGAATTGTTCACTTATTTCGCTGATTTGGAATATGGAATGGACCCTTCCCAGCCGGTGAAATATACCTGGAATCCGCAGAATCATGGCTCCGAATGGCGCTGGACGAATTACCTTGCTGAAATGCCGCAGTCAACCTGGATTGACCGCAACGGTAACGGCGGTTTCGATCCGCCTAATTTCACTTGGGATGAAGGTGAATGGTTCGAAGATTATAACGGCAACGGTTACTGGAACGGCGTGGATTATTTCCTCAATCCCGGCGCTTGGGACGCCAGCGCTTTCTATCAAGATCGTGAAACTACCACCTATAACCTTAAATTCAAGATTCAGAGTCAGCTGTCTAAGCATCATGAAGTGAACGCCGGAGCCCAGTTTAAGTATTATGAAACTAGTATGCAGTCGATTCAGCAGCCGGATCTGCCCTATGTGAGCGAAATTCCTCTGCCATCCGATTCACCCTATCCCGATCGAGGCAACTCCCGCGATTATTATGATTACAAACCCTTTGAAGGCGGATTATTCTTCAGCGACAAGATGGAATTCGAAGGTTTGATTATCAATGCGTCAATGAGATGGGATTTCTTTATTCATGACCCGAAATACATCAATCTCACCGAACAATTGACCGCAGATAATCCTTATTTCACCTATCAGAACAGCCGCGGACAACAGAAACTTGCTCCCAGATTAGGTATCTCGCATCCTATCACCCGCGGCTCCAAGCTGTTCTTCAATTACAGCCACAAATATCAGCATCCCAGTTTCGATTACTTCTTTAAATCTCAGACTTCCAATCTCGCCGCCGCACCCTATGTCGGCAATCCCGATTTGGAATACCAAAAAACTGTGGAATATGAACTTGGAGTTGAGACCGAAATCGGTAAGTTCTGGGTGCTGAGACTGGCGGGCTACTATAAAGATAACTATAACTTAGTCGGCTCTATTCCTATAGTATATGGGCCTTTGGATTTCAGGCTTTACAGTAATACCAACTACGGGCGAGCCCGCGGTATGGAAATCAAGATTGATAAGACATTCTCGCAAAACTACCTCTTCAGTTTCACCTATGACTTCTCTTATGCTCTGGGTAAAACATCGGCTAACTACTATGATTCAATGGTCCGGTTGGCGGATGTGACCACTAATCATGACGAATATCCCCTCGGCTGGGATGAAAGGCATGTGATCAACATGTACACCTCCGTCCGCTATCAGCATAAAGAATATCCCCGCTTGTTCGGATTCAGACTGCCCGACAATTGGCTGTTGACAATACAGTGGGCATTCGGCAGCGGTGTGCCCTATACTCCTTCACAGTATACTACCGGTATGGCTTCGGAACTGATTCTGCCTAATTCCTCCCGCTATCCCTGGACCGAAAAGACCAGTTTGAAATTTGAAAAATATTTCAAGCCCTTTAAGAACAGCGCTTTAGAACCTTATTTTGGGATAGAAGTGGATAATCTATTCAATAAGAAAAATATCAGTGAGTTATACGCTGAAACCGGCAGTCCGTACTATGCTACTCACCCGGATAATCCCAATTACAATCCCATCGGACAACGCGGTGATTATGACGCCAATCCGCGTAATTTTGATCCGGGCAGGAATGTATCATTCCGTTTCGGCGTTAGATTCTAATAGAGAACTATCGCTGAAGACAGCATAGAAAGGGTTGAACTGCTATACAGAAGTTCCGCTCCTCTTTAGACATAGGAAAATTTCTATCTTGTAGTATGTCATTGGATATTATTAAATAAACGCGTTGTGCTATTTAAAATACTCCGCCATCTGATTGATATTATATAACTTAAAAGAACATGTAAGATTCTAACTTTCTGAATTTTGGGATTATGTATATCCGGGTCAGGGACGACCCGGACTACAAGACTAAGGT
>JADHWD010000047.1 GCA_016783645.1 bacterium | reverse complement strand
CTCCGCAGTCGACACCATACATAATATAAACAATATCTTAGTGTCATGCGGGGACGCATGACACCACCAGGAACTGTGCTGGCAGGCGTCCCCGCCTGCCAGTAATCCGATTTTCATGCTTGGTGGTGCGCCGCAGGCGAATGAGGGTTTACTCTGAAAATAGGGTCTAGGGGCTGGGGGCTAGGGTCTAGTTTTGTGTTCTGGCAGGTCTTTTCCGCCGTACGGCGGATGTGACCTGCCAGCACTTGGGTCTTGGGTCTTGAGTCCTGGGTCTAAAGTCCAAAGCCCAGAGCCGATATTTTCATGCTAAGTTGTGCGCCGCAGGCGAATGAGGGTTTATCTTGTAAATCTTGTCAAATTCATGAATTAATAAGCTAGTTAGATTACATTTAGAGAGATTGCTTCAAGGCTTTCAGCCTTTCGCAATGACGCTTTGAAGTGAGACAATGATAATTGTCAGTACATGTATCATTTATATCGATAGATAATCCTGCCCCGCGATAAATCATACGGCGATAATTCCACCGTCACTCTATCGCCCGGCAGAATCTTGATGAAATGCATACGCATTTTACCCGAAATATGAGCCAACACCTTATGCTTGTTTTCAAGTTCAACCTGAAAAGTGGCATTGGGAAGAGCCTCTAATATTACTCCGTCTACTTTTATCGATTCCTGTTTAGGCAATCAATCCTCACTGAAGAATAATGAATATCGAATAAGGAATGAAAAAGCGCCGTATATCTTATTATTCATAATTCCTTCTGCGATATTTCTTGAATTTCATTTATAATCCCGCTTCGCATAACTCATCTTCACTCATCGTCAATATCTCAGGGCCTTTGTCAAGTATTACAATAGTGTTCTCATAATGAGCTGAAGGTTTGCCGTCAGCGGTTACAATAGTCCAGCCGTCCTCCATCACCCTGATTTCATGAGTCCCTATATTTATCATAGGTTCAATCGCCAGCGCCATACCGATGCGCAGTTTGGATCCTAATCCCGGCTCGCCGAAATTGGGCACTTGAGGATCTTCATGCAGCTGCCGGCCTATTCCATGTCCCACCAAAGAACGAACCACCGAAAATCCCCGCCCTTCCGCCATTTTCTGTACATTATGCGAAATATCGCTAAGCCTGCCGCCGGGTTTCGCTCTAGCGATACCTTTGAAGAATGCGTCTTTGGCGGTCTGAGCTAACCTCCGCTTTTCAAAACTCACATCACCTACCATAAATGTGCGGGCGGCGTCGCCGTACCATCCGTCAATCTCTACCCCCACATCGACGCCGATTATCTCACCATCAGCTAACCGTCTCTTTGATGGTATCCCGTGAACTACCACTTCATCTATGGAAAAACATCCGCTGGCGGGGAAAGGATAGGGAGCGTCCCCTGCGATTCCTTTAAAAGCAGGTCTGCCGCCGTTATCCCGGATGAACGATTCCAGTTCCCGGTCCAGCTCTAATGTTGAAATGCCGGGTTTAATTAATGTTCCGATATATTGCAGAGCTTCAGCGGTCAGCTTACAGCTGGCGCGGATCCCTTCTATCTCCCGTCTACCGTAGACCTTTATCATCTAATGCGGAAACAATACGGCTGAACACATCATTCTCACTTCCTGAGCCGGGAATGTCAAGTAATAAACCGCGGGATTTATAGAAATTTATCAAAGGCTCTGTCTTTTGGCGGTACACTTTCAAACGGTTTCGCACTGTCTCTTCTTTGTCGTCATCACGCTGATAGACTTCTCCGCCGCAGACTTTGCATTCATTGTTTTGCGGAGGAGGATCGGTAAACCGGTTGTATATATATCCGCATTTCCTGCATAAAAAACGGGCGGTCAGCCGTTTCACTAATTCTTCATCATCCACTACAATTGATACCACACCGTTCAAAATTTTATTCATGCCATCCAGTAAAGGACTCAACTCTTCAGCCTGAGCGATAGTGCGGGGGAAGCCGTCCAAAATGAATCCTTTAGAGCAGTCATCTTCCGATAACCGTTCTTTAACCATATCCATCACAAGCGCATCCGGGACTAAATCCCCGGCTTCCATATAAGTTTTAGCTTTTTTCCCCAGATCAGTGCCCTGACGGACATTTTCCCGCAAAATATCGCCAGTGGAGATTTGCGGGATACCGTACTTGCCGGCCATCTTCTTAGCTTGAGTGCCCTTGCCGGCGCCCGGGGGACCTAATAGAATTAAATGCATGAGATTTTATAGTATTGTTATATCAAAAAGACGCTTATTCTACTTTTTTTTCGATGAACTTTTTAACGCGATGATTATAGCGATAGTAGCAGCGATAAATCCAAGCACCGCAAAAAATAAACCTACTATATCTATATTACTCATCTTTTGACACCTGAGGCATTAATAATAGCGCTAAAACTAGTGTAATGTCATCACAATAATGTTGGGTAAATCAACCTTTGTGTTCCTGCCGCTTTTCAAGCCTCCGCAGGAGGCGTAAAGCGGCAGGCATATCCCCGACAGGTTACGTGCTTTGCCCTTGAAACCTATCGGGAACACGACTTGAATCATCTTACACAATAATAATGCCTTGACATGACACTAGAAATCCGATAAGAAACCCAAATCCTTCAATTAAAACCGTAAGATCCGGACTTTCCTTGAACAACTGGGAAATCACAATCGTCCCGAAGATTATTTTTGCCATATCTCCAAAAAATCTCGCTAAATATTCTTGGCGTTTCATTAAAATTCACCGGTAGTTCAATCAGCAAATGTAATAAATATATATTTAATAATTTGTAACACTTTAGTTCTTTGAAGAATTTGAACAATTCAAGATTTTTGAGTATGACGGGGTCAGGGACGACCCCGACTACATGGTGGTGACGCCTACCTTAGTCTCGTAGTCCGGGTCGTCCCTGACCCGGACATGCATAATCCCAAGCTTCAGAAAGCTAAACTGTTACAATAATTTTTATTTATTTTATCCGTTTTATCAACCGCTACATCCGCCTTCTGCCCCGTATCTTTCCCGATTTCATGAAACCATCATAATGGCGCATTAAAAGATGCGATTCTACCTGCTGTAAAGTATCCAGCGCCACACCTACAATAATCAATAATCCCGTCCCCCCGAAAAATGAAGCGAAATTATAGGAAACATTGGCATATCTTGTTATAAGCGACGGGAAAATAGCGACTATACCCAGGAAAAACGCTCCCGGTAAAGTGATTTTCGTCAAAATATTATCGATGAATTCGCTGGTGCGCTTCCCCGGACGAATACCGGGAATGAATCCGCCGTACTTCTTCATGTTATCAGCAACATCCACCGGATTGAAGGCGATGGCGGTGTAAAAATATGTGAAAAACACAATCAGAATGAAATAAAGGAACATGTAGGAATAAGATTCATAACTGAAGGAACTGGACACCCAGTCTTTAAATCCCGATTCCGGGAGAAATGTAGCTACAGTCTGCGGCACAAACATTATCGATTGCGCGAAGATTATAGGCATCACACCGGCGGTGTTCACCCTCAAAGGTAAATGAGTGGAATGGCCGCCGTAAAGCTTTCGGCCTATCACACGCTTGGCGTACTGAACCGGTATCTTGCGGGTGCCTTGAGTCAGCAATATCACCGCCGCTACTGTCAAGAACATCAAACCCCAAAGGAAAATCTCCAGCAGAATTGAACGGTTGCCGCCGATTAACTGCTGAACTTCATCGAATATCGCATAGGGGAACCGGTCGATGATACCTATCATAATTATCAAAGAGATGCCATTTCCGATCCCTTTATCATCAATCTGTTCACCCAGCCACATCAGGAAAATAGTGCCGGTAGTTAATGTCAGCATGACCAGCATGCGGAATCCCATACCCGGATTGGGAACTACTACCGCGCCGGAAGGAGTTACGATGCTTTCGAGGAATATCCCCACGCCGATCGCCTGCAGGGCGGATATTCCTACCGTGCCGTACCTGGTCAACTGAGTTATCTTTTTCCGGCCCTCTTCACCTTCCCGCTGGAGTTTCTGGAAATAAGGTACGACAGAACCCATCAGCTGAATGATAATAGAGGCGGAGATGTAAGGCATAATACCCAGAGCGAGAATGGTGGCTCTGGCGAAAGCTCCCCCCACGAACATATCATATAGACCGAAGAGCGTGCTTTGCTGCAACTGGAAGAATTCACCTAAGGCTACCGCATTGACACCGGGCATGGGAATATGGCCGCCCAGCCTGCATACGATAAAAATTCCCAGAGTGAACAAAATGCGTTTTTTCAGTTCCGGTATTCGAAATATTGACTGAACGCTGCCTATCATATTATAATAACCTCGCCGCCAGCGGATTCGATTTTTGTTTTTGCGCTTTGAGAAACCGCGTTTACTGTGATTTTCACCGCACGATTGATCTCGCCATCACCTAATAGTTTCACCGGTTCGGTTATCTTTTTAATCAAGCCTCTGGCTTTAAGCGTTTCCGGGGAAATCTCATTATCTTCCAGCCGGGATAACTGCGATATATTCACGATTTGAAATTCCTGCCGGAAGATATTAGTGAAACCGCCTTTGGGAAGCCGCCGTTGAATCGGCATCTGCCCGCCTTCAAACCATGATCTGCGCTTAGCCCCGGAGCGGCACCGCTGACCCTTATGTCCTTTTGTGCTGGTCCCGCCGCGTCCGGATCCCTGCCCCCGTCCCAACCGCTTCCGTTTGCGGCGGGAACCCTCGGCAAATTTTATCGAAGAAAGATTCATGATGTCCGCTTCAAATGATTAAATTCTAAAATTGTGATATAGCCCCCCGGCAGTTATCATCTGTGACTGACCGATATCATTCCGCAATTTCTTCAACTTCAACTAAATGGCTGATCTGCTTCACCATACCCCTGATACAGGGGTTATCGGGTTTAGTCACAGCGTTTTGGAGTTTTTTTAAACCAAGCGCCTGCAGGGTTTTACGCTGTTTTCCGGGATGCCCGCTGACGCTGCGTGAGTATGTGATTTTCAACATCTTTGACATTTCTAATCGACTATGTAGTTGGCGCCGCTGATTCCGCTGTCTGCGGCGGAGTATTGATTTCAAACAGATCCCTGACTCTACATCCCCGCTTGCGAGCCATAAGGACCGCGTCATAGGAATTTTCCAAGGCGGCGAAACCCGCCTTTACTACATTATGAGGATTGGCGGAACCCAGTGATTTGGTGAGGACATCGGTCACTCCCAGACATTCCATGATAGCACGGACTGCGCCCCCGGCGATTACTCCGGTGCCGTGAGAAGCCGGACGCATCACCACCCGCCCCGCTCCGAACTTGCCTACAATCGAATGCGGTATAGTGTTGTTGATGATCGGGTACCGTTTCATATTACGCTTGGCTATCTCAATCCCTTTGCCGATCGCATCGGTAACTTCGCGGGCTTTACCCAAACCATATCCCGCTTTACCTTTACCGTCCCCTACAACTACCAGGGCGTTGAAACTGAAATTTCGCCCGCCCTTGACTACCTTGGCGACGCGGTTGATATGCACAACCTTCTCTATCAGTCCTAATTCATTGGGATTCTTATGTTCCAATTTTCACCTTATTCAGGATTATTTCTTGTAATGATAACAGGATTTGATAATTGCACTAAAATTCGAGTCCGGATTTACGGGCGCCGTCCGCCGCCGCTTTCACCCGCCCGTGATATTTATAACCGTTGCGGTCGAACACTACTCGTATGATACCTTTATCCTTCGCCTTCTCACCCATTATCTGCCCGACTATGAAACTTGTCTGAACCTTAGTTTTCGATTCATTAAGACGCTCTTTAATATCGGCGTCGCGGTTTGAGCAGGCGAGTAAAGTCACTCCGGCGTCATCATCTATCAATTGAGCGTATATATTTTTCAAACTGCGATAGACCACCAAGCGGGGTCTATCTTGAGTCCCGAATACTCTCTTACGAATATGTTTCCGCCGCCGCATACGAGCGTTGAATTTATTTATATTCTTATCTGACATCTGTCACCCCTGATGGGAAATTAATTTTAGTAACGACTTGTGCTAGTTAAATGGTATTTCTATGTATTTGTTTATTATGCGCTAAGAATTTCATATCTATTTTTAACAACTGGATTCTGATGACTGGGGATTAGTGATCCACCCCACAACCTGTCATTTCCGCGCAGGCGGGAATCCAGTTAACAGTTTAGTTTTTTTGAAGATGGCGGGGTCAGGGACGACCCCGCCTACCTTAGTCTCGTAGTCCGGGTCGTCCCTGACCCGGACATACATAATACCAAAATTCAGAAAGTGGTGTCCTGATATAATTGTCATGGTAGGCGGGGGGTTTATCCCCCCGCACAATTTGTCGGGGGACAAGCCCCCGACCTACCATTTTTTCTCGTTCCCATGCTCCAGCGTGGGAACGAGTGTAAAAATTTGCTTAATCCGTTTTATCTGCGTGAATTAATTCAAAAACAGCTACTTAGCGTATTTGCCGACTTTCCGCGCCACAAATTCATTTTTATAGCGGATTCCCTTGCCTTTATAGGGTTCGGGCGGCCTGAATGAACGGATTTTAGCGGCGATTAATCCCACAAGCTCCTTGTCCACTCCCATAATCCCAATAGCGGTGTTGCTGGGAACTTCAATATCTATCCCTTCGGGAGGGATAAAGAATATGTGATGCGAGTATCCTAAATTCAGCAGTAAACCGCGTCCTTTCTTTTCAGCCCGGTATCCCACCCCTATAATCTCCAAATCTTTACGGTAACCATTAGACACGCCGTTGACCATATTGAAGATTAACGAGCGGGTTAATCCATGCAGGGCTTTATTCTGGCGGGTGTCATCCGGGCGGCTGACTATAATTTCCGAATCCGCCTTCTCTATCTTCATATTAAGATGTAATTTCCTCGTTATACTGCCCTTCTCGCCTTTAACTGAAACTTGGTTCTCAGCGCCCAGTGTCACTTCCACACCTATGGGTATTTTCACCGGTTCTTTGCCTATTCTCGACATCTATATAATTCTCCTTTAGGCTACCATATTTTGCAGATGACTTCGCCGCCCAGCCCCTGTTGTTTCGCCATCTTATCGGTCAATATTCCTCTGGAAGTTGACATCACAGCGACTCCCAGCCCATTCAACACCCGGGGGATGTTGTCCTTGTTGACATACACCCGCCGGCCCGGTTTGGAAACTCTTTCCAAACCCGCTATCACACCCTGCCCGTCAGGCTGGTACTTCAACAGAACGCGGATAAACCTCCGGCTTTCAAACTCTATTATGTTATAACCCTTGATGAATTTTTCCTGGGCTAATATTACGGCGAGTTCCTTTTTCATCTTCGACGCCGGAATATCGACTCTGGGATGTTTCGCTCTGGAAGCGTTCCGGATCCGGGTCAAAAAATCGGCGATAGGATCTGTCATCGACATACTGATGATACCTTTGAAACTTGTCTTAAATGAATCTGATTAACATATCTGAGACTACCAGCTGGCTTTGGTGATGCCAGGGATCTCTCCTTTGAGAGCCAGTTCGCGGAAGCAGATCCGGCACAGCCCGAAATCACGCATATAGGCTCTGGGACGGCCGCATCTGCGGCAGCGATTATAACGCCTCACTCGAAAACGAGGTTCCCGCTTCTGTTTGGCTCTTAACGCTTTCTTTGCCATTTTCGACTATATCTAATATATGAATTTAAAACGGTGTCTCTAAAAATTATCATTGCTGGTCAAGGATTTATCTACCGACAAATTGATGATGCGATACCCATCGACTGTCCTGTCACGCCGACTTCCTGAAAGGCATACGGAATTCCCTCAGCAGCGCCCTTGCCTGTTCATCAGTACCGGCGGAAGTCACGAAGATAATATCCATTCCCCGAATCTTCTCAACCTTATCATAGTCGATTTCCGGGAATATTATCTGCTCTTTAATCCCTAAAGTGTAATTGCCTCGGCCGTCGAAGGAGCGGTCGGAAACTCCTCTGAAATCGCGGATTCTGGGAATAGCGATATTGACCAGTCTGTCCAGAAATTCATACATCCGGTCCTGCCGAAGTGTGACTTTGCATCCTATAGGCATATCGGCGCGCAGTTTAAAATTGGAAATCGATGTGCGGGCGCGGGTGATGATCGGTTTTTGACCGCAGATGATGGTCAGCTCATCCACAACATTATTGAGCAGTTTTACATTCTGAGAAGCTTCACCGACACCGATATTTATCACTATCTTCTCAAGTTTGGGAACCATCATGGGATTATTATACTTGAATTCCTTTATTAACGCCGGAACAATTCGTTCTCGATAATCCTTTTTCAGTCTGGGAAAATAAGCGGCGTCCTCAGGGCTGGGTTTACTCTTTTCCGATTTTTTCTCTTTCTTCTTATCAGCCATGATTACAAAACCTCATTACATTTGGCGCAGGTACGGACTCTGATAATTTTAGCGCCGTCGCTTAAAGCTTTGCGCCCCACACGCGTGGGCTGCCCGCATCTATTGCAGATTACCATCACATTGGAAGCGTTGATTGACGCTTCTTTCTCTACTATTCCGCCGTGTGTGTTCTTCGTTGAGGGTTTGGTATGCCGTTTAATGAGGTTAATCCCTTCCACAATTATCCTGTTCTTTTCAGGGAAAACTTTCAATACCCGCCCCTTTTTTCCCCTCTGATTCCCGGCGATTATCAATACTGAATCGTTTTTAACTACATTCATATAAAAACCTCAAAGGTCAAATCACAGCACTTCCGGCGCCAGTGATATGATTTTAGTGAATTGTTTTTCGCGCAGTTCCCGGGCGACCGGTCCGAAAATACGAGTGCCCCGGGGCTCACCTTTATCATCTATCAATACTACCGCGTTCTCATCGAACCTGATATAGGAGCCATCCTTCCGCCGGACTTCTTTCTTAGTCCGGACTACCACCGCTTTGGTGACTTCACCCTTCTTGACCGAACCGGCGGGGATAGCGGATTTGACTGATACTACTATGGTGTCTCCGACTGACGCATACCGTCTGCCGCTGCCGCCCAGTATCCTGAAACATTCCACTTTCTTAGCGCCGGTATTATCGGCGACAGCTAATTGTGTCTGTTCCCGTATCATTCTTCATTCAACTTTCACAAAGTATATATTAAAGAGAATTTATGCAAAATTGAGCTATTTTGCTTCTTCGATCACCCGCAGCAGACGCCATCTTTTCAGCTTGGAGAGGGGGCGGGTTTCCATTATAGCCACCATATCGCCGATTTTACAGCGATTATCCGGATCATCCGCCAGAAATTTCTTGGACAGCTTGTAATACTTCTTGTAAATCTTATGCTTGACCTTACGCTCGACTTTAACCGTTATCGTTTTGTTCATCTTATCGCTGATTACGGTGCCGATACGGACTTTCCTTCTGTTCCGTTCTTCCATCAGACTGCGCCCTCCGCAGCGCCGACGGGGCTACGGCGGCCGGTTTCTATCTCATAAAGGACAGTTTTCAACCTGGCGATGTCCCGCCGAATCCATTTCACCTTAGAAGTATCATCCAGCTGGTGAGTGGCTAATTGAAATTTCAAATTAGCCAGCTCTTCTTCGGAATCGCGCAGCTTGTGCTGTATTTCAGTGAGGGTCATATTTACGATTTCACGAATTTTTAACATATATCTCTCCTTAAGCGGTAGCCTCGACAAACTTAGTTTTTATCGGCAGTTTGTGGGAAGCCAGCCTCAACGCTTCCCGAGCCGCCTCTCGGGAAACTCCTTCTATCTCAAATAATACTCTGCCGGGTTTAACTACCGCTACCCAATGTTCCGGGTTACCTTTTCCTTTACCCATACGGGTTTCTGCGGGTTTTTCGGTGGCAGGTTTATCGGGGAAAATCCGAATCCATACTTTTCCCCCGCGCTTGATATAACGGGTCAAGGCGACACGAGCCGCTTCTATCTGACGGTTGGTCATCCAGCAGGGTTCTAACGCTTTTAAACCGTATTGACCGAAAGACACACGGTTACCACGCTGAGCCTTGCCGGTCATACGGCCCCTTTGCTGTTTACGATGTTTTATCTTCTTGGGCGCTAACATGGAAATTTACGCTTTCGTATATTAAAATCTATAACGGACTTTTCTATTTAAACTTTAAAAATTATATCGCGTCAAGCGGTCTGCCGTAGATATCGCCTTTGTATATCCAGACTTTCACTCCGATTGTCCCATAAGTGGTGAAAGCGGTGGCGGTGGCGTAGTCGATATCGGCGCGGAAAGTGTGTAATGGTATTCTGCCTTCTTTATATTCTTCCTTGCGCGCCATTTCAGCTCCGCCAAGCCTGCCTTTACAGCAGATCTTGATCCCTTCGGCGCCCATGCGCCGGGAAGATTGAATCGCCTTCTTCATCACCCGCCGGAAAGACACTCTCCCTTCAAGCTGCTGAGCGATGCTGTCAGCCACTAATTGAGCTTCCAGTTCAGGACGCTTGATCTCGATTATATTTATCTGAACATCTTTGGAAGTGAACTTTTTTAACTCTTCCTTCAATTTATCAACCTCGGCTCCTTTACGGCCAATGACAATACCCGGACGGGCGGTATAAATTGATAGGTCGATGCGTTTGGGTGTGCGGTCAATCTGTACCTTGGCGACCCCGGCGTTGGATAGACGCTGCCGCAGATAACGCCTTAACATCAGATCTTCCTGAAGTTTATCGGCTAATCCCTTAGTGTCAAACCAGTTTGAGACCCATGTCTTGTTGATACCAAGTCTTAAGCCGATGGGATTGGTCTTCTGACCCAAGCTGCCTCCAGTAAGTATATTGTCATTCTTCTTACACCCTTTAATTGCGCTGCTTTATGTCTTAATTTGATGTTTTTAGTTTTTAAAGATATTGATCACAGATTAAACCCTCATGCGCCTTCGGCGCACCCCGAAGCATGAAAATAGTCTCAAGGGCGACCGCAAGGGTCGCCCCTACATACAGGATATTTGAGTGGTGTCATGCGACCCCACATGACACTAATGTATTGTTTATATTATGTATGGTGTCGACTGCAGAGAGTCGACACCACATTGAACTAAACCCTATTTTCAAAGTAAACCCTCATGCGCCTTCGGCGCACCCCGAAGCATGAAAATAGTTCGACCCCTTCAGGGTCGTCAGGATTAATGTTCTACTTCCGTAGGTTTCACCTACGGCTATTCATGTTTTCCCCTTCGGGGAAAGGCGGCCGCAAGGGCCGCCACTACATTATCGGTTTTTTTGTAGGGGCAGACCTATGTGTCTGCCCTCCTCATGTTCCCGTCAGGTTTCAAAAGCAGAGTAACCTCACGGGTAGAGTAATGTTAAGAGCGGTTAAATCCGCCGGGTTACGCTCTAAAACGGGCTTGAAACTCGGCGGGAACGGAAGTTCTTGACTTGCAACTTGCAACTTGCAACTCGCATCTCGAAACTATTTTCAAAGTAAATCATTCTTCCGATTTAGCCGCCAGCACTACGGTTAGATGGCTGGAGCGTTTGCGGATTTTAGTCGCCCGCCCCATCGCTCGCGGCATGAATCTGCGGGTAGTGGGACCATCCTGCACATCGATGAACTTGATGAAAACCGAATCAACATCCACACCTTTAGCCTCCGGCTTATTCATCATATTTGACATAGCGCTTTTCAATGTCTTTTCAATCGGTTTGGAAGACTTCTTCAGGGAATATTCCAAAATCGAAAATGCGTCATTCAATCTTCTGCCCCTGACTAAATCCGCCACCAGGCGCATTTTTCGGGGAGCTATACGGATGTATTTTAATTTCGCTGTGCTTTCCATTATATTATACTATTTCAAATAAGGACTTGCAGACTTAGTAATTTAACTTCTTTTTGCGAACTTATCGATTTTTGCGGTCTTATCGACTTTCTTGCCGCTATGTCCCCTGAACAGCCGAGTGGGCGCGAATTCACCCAGCTTATGCCCCACCATATTTTCAGTGATGAAGATGGGTAGAAATTTCTTGCCGTTATGCACTGCGAATGTATGTCCCACAAAATCCGGCGAAATCGTGCTGCGGCGGGACCAGGTCTTCAATACCTTGCGCTCATTCTTTCGGTTCATCATATCGATGCGCTTCATCAGCTTCTCATCGATGTAGGGACCTTTCTTTACCGAACGGGCCATCAACTAACTCCAAGACTATTCAATTAATTAAGATGAATAACGACGACGGATAATCATACTATTGGATGATTTACTCTTTTTACGGGTCCTGTAACCCTTAGTGGGTTTGCCCCAGGGGGTGCAGGGATGCCTGCCGCCGGAAGATTTGCCTTCTCCGCCGCCCATAGGATGATCAACCGGATTCATAGCCACTCCGCGCACATGAGGTCTTTTACCCAGCCAGCGCGATTTTCCCGCTTTACCTAATGATACATTCTCGCTGTCAGTATTACCGACAACTCCAACTGTCGCTAAGCATTCCAGCCTCACCTTACGGACTTCGCCTGAAGGAAGTTTAAGGTGAGCGAAGGGTTCGGCCTTCGCCATAAGCTGCACTGAAGCGCCGGCTGAACGGGCGAGCTGACCGCCCTTGCCCCTGCGAAGTTCAACATTATGGACGAAAGTGCCCAGAGGTATATTAACTAAGGGCATACAGTTGCCGGGGCGGATATCGGCTTCCGTCTGAGATGACAAGATTTCATCGCCGACTTTCAATCCCAGCGGAGCCAGTATATACCGCTTTTCCCCATCCGCGTAATTCAGTAACGCTATATGTGCGGTGCGATTTGGATCATATTCGATAGCCGCAACTTTGGCGGGAACTAAATACTTGTCCCGTTTGAAATCGATAATCCGGTATTTCTGTTTGTGTCCGCCGCCGCGGTGCCAAGAGGTTATACGCCCTTTGTTATCACGACCGCCGCTTTTCTTCAAAGGCTTAAGCAGGGACTTCTCAGGCGAAGTTTTGCTCAATTCACTATAGTCGAGATTCATCTTGAATCTCTGACCCGGAGTTATCGGTCTATATTTTTTCAGAGCCATTTTTCGCCAACTAATTTAAAATCATACATTTTCAAATAGTTCTATCTTCTGCCCCGCCTTGAGGGTGACTATGGCTTTCTTCCAGGAAGCCCGTCTGCCTTCAAACCGGCCCATCCGTTTCAATTTACCCTGATAATTCATCGTCCTGACTTTCTCTACATGCACATCGAAACGCTCTTCAACCGCCTTCTTGATTTCGATCTTGTTCGCCAGCCGGTCGACTTGAAAAGCGTACTGATTCAGATTCTCCTGAAGATTGGTGATCTTCTCCGTGACCAATGGCAGCTGTATTACTTGTCGGTTCTTTTTCATTTCGACAGCGCCTCCGTCAAAGCCGCTACCGCGCTTTTCTGCATCAGCATTATGCGGCTCTTCATAATTGTATGAGTGGAAACATCGACCGCGCTGCATACCGAAAAACCCGCTGAATTGCGGCATGCCCGCAGTACCATTGGCTCATACTTACCGGTCAGCATCAATGTCCCGTGTTCAGCAATTTTCAATGTTTTCAATAAGCTGCGCAAATTGGAAGTTTTTCCGTCTTCCCAGTTGAAATCGGTCAGAATTCTGATATTATCCTGCTTCAATTTATAAGCCAGAGCGGAGCGTCTCGCTAATCTCTTAAGCTTCTTATTAATCTTCATATGATAGGGATGGGGATGAGGGCCAAAGATTATGCCGCCGCCGCGCCACAAAGGCGACCTGATAGTCCCGGCGCGCGCCACTCCGCGTCCTTTCTGCCGCCAGGGTTTACGGCCGCCGCCGCGCACCATTGAACGGCTCTTTGTGGAATGAGTGCCCTGCCGCCGATTATGCAATTCCGTTTGAACCGCCATCGCTATCGCATGGTCGTTCGGCGCTATTTCAAACACCGCCGCCGGAAATTCCACCTCTTCGCCGGTCTCTTTACCATCCAAATCGTACACTTTAAGTTTCATAGCTTACTTACTTTGAAAATAGGGTTTAGGGTTTAGGGTTTAGTTCAATGTGGTGTCGACTCTCCGCAGTCGACACCACATATAATAAAAACAATGTCTTAGTGTCATGCGGGGACGCATGACACCACCAGGAACTGTGCTGGCAGGCGTCCCCGCCTGCCAGTAATCCGATTTTCATGCTTGGTGGTGCGCCGAAGGCGCATGAGGGTTTACCTTGAAAATAGCTGTCAGCTGTTAGCTGTTAAAAGAATTCCCCGGTTTGTGAGAAACGGGCTGCTGCCGCTTGAGTCCTGAGTCCTGAGTCTTGAGTCTTGAGTCCTGAGTCTTGAGTCCTGAGTCCTGAGTCCTGAGTCCTGAGTCCTGAGTCCTGAGTCCTGAGTCCTGAGTCCTGAGTCCTGAGTCCTGAGTCTTGCATCCTGAGCCTAAAGTCCTAAGTCTAAAGTCCTAAGTCACTATCTTTTATTTGTTTCATAGATAATCAGGTAGCCGCCGTTAGGCCCGGGAACCGAACCCTTAACCATCATCAGATTTTTCTCTTTTTCAAGTCTGACTACGGGCAGGTTTTTAATCTTTATCCTGGAATTGCCCATATGCCCCGCCATTTTCATCCCTTTGAACACCCGGCTGGGACTCGCGCATTGACCGATGGAACCGGCACCGCGGAACGATTCATGTGTGCCGTGCGAAGCTTTATGACCGTGAAAACCATGCCTTTTCATCACACCGGCGAACCCGCGTCCCTTGCTAAGACCTACAACATCAAGTTTATCGCCTTCATTGAAAATATCGATAGTGATAGAGTCGCCGACTTTTATTTCATCCGTTGGAAAATTCCTGAACTCCCGCAGTATCTTCAAGGGTTCGACCCCAGCCCGCTTAAAATGTCCCTGCATCGGACGAGTGGTATGTTTCTCTTTACGCCTTCCGTAACCCAGCTGGACCGAGTTATAACCGTCACTTGACTCGCTCTTTATCATCACCACCGGGCAGGGGCCCGCTTCTATCACAGTCACCGGGACTGCAGTCCCGTCACTGCTGAATATACGGGTCATACCCACTTTTTTTCCCAATATCCCTTTCATCGCATTTCCTGTATTTGCTTAAAAACCGGTTATGAAGTCAATGGTTGATCAAGTTTTAATCTCAATATCCACTCCCGAAGGCAGTTCCAGTTTCATCAAAGCGTCGATGGTCTTGGAAGTGGAATTCAATATGTCGATAAGCCGCTTGTGCACCCGGGACTCGAACTGCTCGCGGGATTTTTTATCCACATGCGGAGAGCGCAGAACGGTGTAACTCCGTTTCTGAGTCGGAAGCGGCACTGGGCCTGATATTAAAGCCCCGGTCGAACGCACCGTCCTGATTATTTTCTCCGTGGATTTATCGATCAAATTATGATCGTAAGCTTTTAGTCTGATTCTGATGTTTTGACCAGCCACTTTGTTCACCGGTTTATTTTTATTCGATTATCTTAGTCACCATGCCGGCGCCTACGGTCCGGCCTCCTTCGCGGATGGCGAAACGAAGCTGTTCCTCCATCGCTATCGGACTTATCAACTCCGCCGATATCCGGACATTATCGCCCGGCATAACCATCTCTACACCCTCAGGCAAAGTAACCGAACCCGTCACATCCGTTGTCCGGAAGTAAAACTGAGGACGGTAGCCGTTGA
>JADHWD010000046.1 GCA_016783645.1 bacterium | reverse complement strand
TGTCGCCAGTCCCGCCCCTATCATTATCATCTTAATCGATTTGGTGAGCTCCTTTTCATTCCGGATGAACTGCAGGAGGAGGAAATAGGAACAGATTTTAACTATAAAACTAAAGCTCAATCTCACTCCTTCAATGGTTTCAAAATTCCGCATGGTGGCGCCGACCACGAATATCATAAGCATCAATCCCAAATAAACCTGAACGGGATAACATAGTCTCTGTTCACCCTTGAAGAAAAACCGCATCAACCAGGAAACCAACAGCGCCACCAGCGCGAAATCGGAAACTGAAACCCGCATGGGGCCGACTGTAAAGGTGACATGATCGAACGGCAGTCCTAATAGATATAGGTACAGAAACCATTCAGTTCGACGGTACGCCGCTATCCCGACTATTAATATTCCGGCGAAAACAATGAAGAATATGAGAATACTAGACATAGGATAAATTTAAATTGAGGTATCCGCCTGACCGACGCTGTGAACCGATAATTTTTTCTTCAATACAAAGCTGTACATCACAAGCATACATACTAAAGAAGCGGAGGAGCTTACAGCCGCTCCCGCCATTCCTATTTTCGGTATTAATACAAAATTGAGAGCGAGGTTGATTCCGCCGGTGATCCAGGTGATTTTAGCACAGATATCCGGTCTGCCCAGCCCGGCTATCACACTCCCCGCTAATCTGGCGAAAGGAACGGCGACCAGTCCGATGAGCATTATCTTCAAAACTAGCGCCGCATCCGCATAATCCGCTCCGAATAAAAACACAATCAGCCAATCGGCAGTGATGAAGAGAAACAGTCCTAAAAGCGCCGCTAAACTTTGAAGAATTATCCCATTAGAGAAATATAATTTTTTTACCTGGCGGTTCTCCTCGAAAGTTAAAATATCTTTATTACGGGAAATCTTCGAGGTTCCCGGCAAAACTACCAGATTGAACGCTTCGTTGAGTAATTGAAACACCTTGAAAAAATGACCGGCGATGCTGTAGACCGCTACCGCCACCGGGTTCACCATCGCTCCCAGCATCAATTGGTCGGTGCGCTGATACAGCCAGTATCCCGCGGTATTGATGAAGATATCACGGGCGAAAATATACTGTTTCCGCGCCCACATACGGTTATATCGGCCGAAAGCCCATCTCCCCTTTACAAACAGCGGCAAAGCCAGCGTCACCGCAAAGCCGCTGATGACAGAGACCCACAGCACTTTCATCGCCGTATCTAATCCGGTCAAGTATTTCCCGCCGAAGAGCAAACTTAAAAATATTAAGCTGAATACCAAATCCAGGCAGAACAGCCTAAAGTATTCCTGCCGCGCGACTAATATATGCCGCCCGTGATTATGCAGGAGTTTGGAGAGGATGATGAGCGGCGCCATCAAGAGAAGCGTTGACAGCGCCGGAGACTGCATCAAATCGGCAAATAATCCTCTGAAAACAAAGACCAGTATAAAAGCACCCCCCAATACCATTAGCTTCATGATCAATCCGGTGGCGATAATATCGCCGCGTTCCTCAGGCTCGCAGCCCGATAAATACTTTATCTGAGCCTGCCCGATAGAACCATCCGATAATGCCGATAGAAAGAACCGAACCGCCTCCTCCAGCATCAAATATCCCATCTCCACCTGCGGCAGAGTGCGCACGATGATGAGGATATATATAAATCCGTAGATGGTGACCAGAGCCTGGTCGAAAAGAGCGAAAAGGTTCCGTCCTTTTATGAATTTCAGATTCAAGTCAGAATCCGCTTATAAATAGTTGACAGTTGACAGTTGACAGTTGACAGATGACAGATGACAGTTGACAGTTGACAGATGACAGTTGACAGTTGACAGTTGACAGTTGACAGTTGACAGTTGACAGTTGACAGTGAACGGTAAATAATAAACAATGAACAGAAATAGACTTATTGAAGGGCAGATACATAGTCTGCCCTATAAATAAATATACAATATTGTAGGGGCGAAACCTGGCTGCCAATTGAATATTGAACAAGGAATATTAATTAACAAATGCTGAATAAACTGACACTTCCTCATTCCTTGTTCCTTGTTCGATATTCATTATTCTCTTCTCGTTCCCATGCTCCAGCGCGGGAACGAATAACCTTTACAAATACCCCAAATCCTTCAGCCGTTTTTCCGCCGCTTCCTTCTCCTCCTCAGTGGCGTAGTCCGGACCCGCTGTTTCATACTCGACATCCTTCTTGGAGTATTTCGGCGTATTAGCTTTTAACCATTGGGGGAGGAAGAACTGTTCCGGCAGTTTTCCGTCTAATCCTGAAGGAATTTCGCATCCGGTTAAATATAAAACCGTTGGGCACAGGTCGATTATCTCCGCTTTATCGTTTCGGAATCCTTCTTTGACGCCTTCACCTTTCAGGAAGAATATTCCATAGGGCGAATGATCTCCGGAGCGATGGTCGGTATAATGCGGCTCGGTTATATATTTTTTACCTTGATATTCAAATTCGATTCTATCCAAGACTACATCCTGATTCCATACGATCACCAGATCGGGGCATCCTTCGACGAATTGGCCGTGGTACACATTTTCTTTCCGCAGAACCTTCAGAACTGCGGATTTACCGGTCCGCGTATCCTTAGCGGAATAGAATATCTTTTCAGCTTCACATAGCGCTTTTTCCCGCTCAGCCGGATCAACTATCCCTTCGGGCTCCCGGCCTTTGATATTGACCGAAGGGGCGGGGCTGTGATATACTTTAGTTCTGCTCCAGTCGATATCCGCTAAATTCTGGCTGGTGAGCGCGAAATCGACAGCTTGAGGGAAATGCGCGATTAAAAAGCGCTTTATCCGCCGGCCCAGCAAACCCTGTAGAATATCGAAGGTCTTACCAACCACAGCGTTGAATCCCTTCTTCCCTTCATTATTGCGATAATGCATCAATCCCGCTTGATTCAACAGAGATTTCATATGAGTAGAACCCAGGGAATTGCGGTTATGACCGTGATCGGACATTACCATCAAAGTTCCGCCGAATTCTTCATGCAATTCTTTCAAAGCCCGGTCACTCATCTGATATATCTTCAGTATATAATCTCCGAACCGCTTCGCCAGTTCAATATTATATCTAGGATGCTGATTGTCGATTAAATGCCAGAAATAATGCCCGGCTTGGTCGGTGGCGATCCAGGCGTGAGCGAAAATTTGAACCGGGTATTTTTTCATCAAATAGCGGCATAGACGCAGTTTGTATTCGAAGGATTTTTTCAGACTTTTGAAAGCCGCTTCATAGTCACCGCGGTTCACTTCAGCTTTCACACTGGGGGCGAAAATATGCTCTCCGACATTCTTTCTAATCTCATCAGCCAGTTCTTCAGGATATGTGAAGCCTTCGGCTTTGGTATCCGGCGTCATCCATCCGGCGATCTGAATCCCATTGAATTCTTCAGCTGGATAAGTGACCGGCAGATTGATAACGGCTGACTTCACGCCCTGTTCTCCGGCGATTTGCCAAAATGTTTTTCCGGAAAAATAACGCTTGGTCATCCAGCGCAGTTTATAAGAATCCGGTTCGCGGTATAAAAAATCGAACATACCATGCCGGCCCGGATTCAATCCGGTATGAAATGAAGGCCAGGCGGAAGCGCTGCCGTAATTCGGAGTGGATTTTAAAAGCCCGCATCCCCCGTTCTTCATTAAATCGGCAAAAAAAGGCAGTTCTCCTTGAACAGCCCAATTCTCAATCAATTCTAGCGATGCGCCGTCCAGCCCTAATATCAGCGCTTTTCTATCTGAAGACAAAAATATATGCTCGATTATTGATTATACTGTTCCTGTGAAGTGCGTAATCATATCACATATCACATATCAAATATCTCATATCAAATATCTTATTCAATTTACCTTGGTCCGGTATTTGTATATTCGCTATAGGCATAGGGTTCAAACAGGACTAAACCCAGCCATGATTCGATTCCGGGCGTGTCTCCGTCCCGTATTTTACCTGCGATATATTCCCGGTTGGTAGAATCCCAATAGTTGTTCTGCGCTTCTATATCATCGCTCTGTTTATATTCCATACCTTGCTGCTGGCCTTGAGTATAAATATAATATTGACTTCCGGAGAAATTATTATAGTGAATTTTGGGATAGGCGCTGAAATAGCACCACAATGCACGGTTGTAATTGTCCTCGAAATCGTTATATTCAAAAAACATATTTTCAATGGAACCGGCTTTGCATCTGATACCCACCTTGTTGTCTTTCAACAAGTTGTATCTGATAGTCAAACCGGGCGAAAATTCTTCTACAATCGCGGTATCGCAATCGGTGATAATATTATCATATAGGAACACCTGCGATTCGGACACGCTGACTGCGGTGGAACAGCCGGAAAAAACACACTGGTCAATCTGGAGGATAGAAAGACTCTTGATCCCGGTCCGCGAATTAAGGATATAACAGTCTTCAATCTCGGATTTAATACTGGTACAGATTGACATTCCCAAATAAGCGTCTGAAATCACAGTGTTGGCAACGATAATTTTTTTAGAATTAGCGGCCACCGCGTTATTGGCGTAGTCGATCAGGCAGTATTTCAATTGTGAAACCGAATCCATGATGTTTTTAAAATACAGTTTGTCCCAATCGCTTTCCCCGGGATTTATTTCATCGGAGGTGAAGCGGATCCACTGGGTGGAATTACCCGCCGCTACGAAAGTCCCGTTGATAGTGATCTTTGAATTAGTTCCTCCGAATATTATTGTCGCTCCCGGCTGGATAGTCAGGTTAGCTCCTAAGTTTACCGTCAACTGATCATCTATGATATAACATTTTCCGCCTTCCCAAATAGTATGCTGAGAGATATACGCTCCCGGATGAACCGCTTCTTTAAATTGCAGAGAGCCGGCATCCAAATTACCATTATTCACTCCTACAGGGCCTGAATATTTGAAACCGCAGTCTTGATGAATCAGAGTCAGCATATATTCCCCCGCCGGCGCTTCATGCAGGATGAAAGAACCATCATCGCCGGATAAAGTTGATGAAACAGCATTATGCAGGCGGTGATCGAACATCCAAGCCTGCGATAAAGGCGCGCCGCAGGTGGGATAAACTAATTTATATTGATTAAGCGCCGCTGATATGGAAGCGGTTTCATACAAGCGCACTTCAACACCGCTGAATCCATCACCGGCATCATCGGTCACAATCCCCGAAATTTCATATACCGGATCGGATCCGCCGCCGACTTCGCAGCCGATAAAGACTGCCGCTAAGAGAATAATGGAAAGCGGATAGGAAGGCTTAATCATTAAATAGGATAAAGGGTAAATGTACTGACAATTATCATTGTATCACTCCAAAGCGTCATTGCGAAAGGCTGAAAGCCTTGTGGCAATCTCTCTAATTGATTATTATACCGATTCCCAAAAGTCTTTTCGCATGTTTTTAGTAGGGGCGGTTCGCGAACCGCCCCTACATCGGAAATTTCTTTTTAAAACTGGTATAATAAGAGAGATTGCTTCGCTTCGCTCGCAATGACAAAAGGTGTTTTTACTATTATAGGACAGACTTCTGAGTCCTGAGTCAAATCCCTCCCACATATATGATCTGGCTACCCTGCCTTTCAAATGCGAAGGGGATTTCGCGCAGTTCCATTTCATGCATCGCAGCGCGCAGACGGTTTTGATTCTGCTGTTCACAGAAGAATAGTATGAATCCGCCGCCGCCCGCGCCTAATAATTTTCCTCCCAAAGCGCCCATCTCCAATCCCTTTTGATAATATTTATTGATAATGCCATTGGCGATCAAAGGCGACAATTCCTGTTTGAACACCCAGCCTTGGTGTAAAAGTTCCCCGAATTCCGACAATTTCCTGCCTGACACTAAAGTCTCCTGTATCTCGCCGGCCAAATCCCGCATTCTGCGTAAGATATGGAATTTATTATTAGTATTTTTCTTCTGGTCGGTCAATATAGTGTTAGCGTCCCGGGTGATACCGGTGTAGAACATCAGCAGTTTAGATTCCAATTCCTCGATTATCAGTCTGGAAGTGATGACGGGATTGACGAATACGCTTTCATCGGGATTGAACCTGATATACTGCAAGCCGCCGTAAGCGGATATATACTGATCCTGCTTGCCGATGGGCTCACCTACTATATCAATCTCAATCATCGCCGCTTCCCGCGCCAAAGCTTCCGCCGATTTCAATATCCCTTTAAAAGCGTAAAGCGCATTAAGCATTCCCACGCAGAAACTTGATGAAGACCCTAATCCGGTGCGGGCGGGAATATCAGCTATGGAAGTTATCTCTATTCCAGAAGTTATCCCCACCAGTTTCAGACCCTCCCGCACTAATGGATGCTGGATTTCATCTATATGCTCCACCAATTCTGTCCGGGAATAGCTGACCCTGATACGATGGTCGAAGCTTTTGTTGACAGTGATATACATGTATTTATCGATGGCGGTTGAAGTTACCGCGCCGTACTCTTCGCTGTAAAAATCTTTCAAATCGGTTCCGCCGCCGGCGAAACTAATCCGAAATGGAGTTTTTGTTATTATCATGTCCTTTTCGGGTTTTAGATTCTTACTTATCCATTATTAGGGTTCATCTCTTACATTAATATTTCCCTTTATTAAAATTTACAGGGATGAAAGGGATGAAGGGGATGAAAACATTGAATTTGTTCAATCTTCAATGAAATCCTGTTATTAAATCTCCGATATTCTAATTGGGTTTTTCCAAATATTGCATTTTTTATCCCTTTTATCCCCTTAATCCCTGTTAATTATCCTGAATCTTTAGACTTTAGTCTGTTTATTGCAAGTGACGGTGTTTTCTGTTCTCCGTTTACCTTTAACCGCTTACAATCAACCGTTCTCTGCTCACTCTCACCGTCAACTGTAGACTTTTTCACAACAGCGGTTTACCTTCCACAGTCGGCGGGATTTTCACATCCATCTGTTTGAATATAGTGGGCAGGACATCGATAATCTCCGCCTGCCGGTCATCCATCTCCATACCATCGACATATAGGAATGCGTCATCGTAAGTGTGCATACCCACCAGTTCACCTTTATGCGTCATTTTTTCCGCAGTGAGATTTCCTTTAATATCATATCCGTCATTAGGGACAGCGATCAAATCAGCCGCCCGGTGAATGAACGCTCCTTTGTATATCTCTTCTCGGGTAAAGACCCGTTGGATTATCTTCTCACCTGTATCAGGATCCGTCATCTCAGGCAGCGTCTGTTTCAATTCGTCCGTTAATCTCCGCTGCTGCGAACCCTGTTCGATAGTTCCCGCCCATTCGCGCCCCTTAAGATTCAAGTATATTCTGCCGGGAATCAGGCTGTAGGCTTTTGTTAAAGGATTAATCTCTTTCAGCGATTCGGGTTTCGCTTTATTAAATACCAAATATCCGTTATCGATCAGCCACTGATTGAGATATACTTCCTTTTTGACGGAGCAGAAACCGTGATCGGACAGGACGATGAAGCGGGTGTTTTTATCAAGCCGGTTTTGAAATTCAGCGATATAACGGTCGACCTCAATCCAGAATTGTTCAAATCTCGGCGCCCACTGCGGATCCCCGGTTTCCCATTGTTCCCACAAGAAATGGCTTATCCGGTCGGATTCCATTATATGCAGATGAAAATAATCCCATTCCTCCGAATCCATCAGTTTGAATCCGGTCTCCATCCGCTTATCCAAAGTCAAATGGATATCTTCCAGGAATTTTTCTTTATCTTTTCTTCCCAGCCAGGCGTCGGCATCGATGCGGTATCCCCAGTCCTTAAGTTTCCGAGAGTATTCGGCGGGATATACAATTCTATCAAGCGAAGTCGCTAAAAAACAGCCGATTAAAATTCCATTCACTTTCCGCGGCGGATAAGTCACCGGGACATTGATCACAACTACTTTTTTACCCTTATCCGATAAAAATTCCCATAAAGTGCGGGTTTTCATCTTGGCGGAAGTGGGGATGAACATATTGAAAGGATTGGGTTCGCGGTCGATGAAACCGTATATATTATGAGAACCGGGATTCACTCCGGTCATAAAGGAGGACCAAGCCACCGAAGATACGGTGGGATAGACCGAATTCATCCTTTTACAGGTGCCGGTATTTAATAACGAAGCCAGATTAGGCGTTTTACCGGTCTTCGCCATCTTTTGGGCGAAAGTGAAAGGCATACCGTCGATGCTTAAAACCGCAATTTTTGTCTGTTTCTTCCTGCTCTTAAAAATATTCATTCTATCATCATTCTATTATTTTCAATTTCCGGAAATATCATTTATCTCCTCTTCTTTAGCTCTGCCGCTCGCCAGTCTGATATTGTTCAGAGACAATCCCATGCGGGCAAGGAATATGATGCCTAATATGGTGACAGGGATGTACATGGAAGCGTGTAGAGTAACAGCGAAGGCTAATCCAGTTTCCTGCTGAATACCGTAAAATCCTAACGCTAACAGGCAGAAATATTGGAAAGTGCCGACACTGCCCGGTGAGGAGGGGATCATAATTCCCAGATTTGTCACCACTAAAGTGAACATCGCCGCCTGCAGAGGGAGCCTGATATCGAAAGCATGCATAATCATCAGATAATTCAGGACTTCGATACTCCATACGATTAAAGATAACATGAAGACCGGAATGATCACCCGCCAATCTCTCAGCATTTCCAATCCGTGAACGAACTTGCGGGCGAAACCGGATACTTTATTGATTATTCCCGCCTGGAATCTGTCTTGCAGCCAGTCGATTATTTTTTCGCCCTTGTGTCCTAAAAATAGCAGTAAGAGGAATACTATTAGAAATAGAAATCCGGCGCATATCACCATCTGCCGCACCCAGAAGGGGAACGGATGTTTTATCATTAAGATGAGGATGAACAGAACTATAGTAACGCCATCGAAGATTCGCTCCAGCACAACTGAAGCGAAAGAAGCTCTGGCGGATATCCGCTCTTTATCGGCGATGACCAAAGCCCGGGCGAATTCTCCCAGACGGGCTGGAAGCAGATTATTGCACATGAAACCGATGATCACGAATTGAATCATCTTGCCGATGGAAATCAATTTCACGCTTTTAAGCATCAGATGCCAGCGGAGGCCCCGGAATATATAACTGGAGAGATATACGATAACAGCCAGGACTAAAATCCAAATCCGGACGCCGCGTAACGCCTGTGAAAATTCGCGCCATTCAAATCCTTTGAAGGCGAGATATAAAAAGACCAGGCTGATAATCAGACCCAGCCATTTACCGGCGCGGAATCGGCTTTTTGGGGGTTTATGATTTTTAACTTCTACTGTCTGCCCGCTTATATGACTCCCCTTTCGATATTATAAATCAAATATATTATCATAAAACGCTTTTTAAAGCACAGTGTTTGATTTTTAGGTTCTCCAGCACGGAATAGGGGATGCGCAGATTGCCGGAAATACCGCGGCCTAATTCTATATCAGGCTTAGTGGAACCGTGAAAATCAGAACCGCCGGTGATGAGTAAATCGTATTTTTCAGCAAGCCGGATATATTCTTCAGTCTGAGCACGGCTGTGAACGCTGTAAAACGCTTCCACACCCGCTAATCCGTGCGAAACTAACTCCCGGATTAATCTATCAAGTCCATCCGGCTCGCCGAATTTATAATAATAGGGGTGCGCCAGCACAGGAATCCCTCCCGCTTTCAATACCAAATTGATTCCCACTTCGGGAGTCAGGCGTTTTTTATCGACATGCGCTAAGGCGTCTTTGGCAAGATAGCGGTCGAAAGCTTCTTGAGAGGATTCGACTATCCCTTTTTGAATCAGTACTTTAGCGAAATGAGGCCGTCCCACAACATCCCCTCCGGCTATGTCACAAACCTCATCATAAGTAATATCAATTCCCAGATTCCGCATTTTATCGATTATCATGGGATTGCGCTTATCCCGGAAACCCACTACTTCGGCGAGGGTATTTTTAAGCGCGGGATTATTATAGTCGATGTAGTAACCCAGCAGGTGTAGAGAATTCGGCGGATTATCCAGACTTATTTCCACACCGGGGACGAAATCTAATCCCAATTCCGCCGCCGCAGAGACGGCTTCCCCATTGCCTTCAGCGGTGTCATGATCGGTCAGCGCTAATCCGGCTAAGCCTAATTCAACCGCCAGTTTAACTAATTCCGCAGGTCTTAATTCACCGTCAGAAGCCGTTGAATGAGAATGAAGATCTATATAACTGTTTTTCAATGATATTCGGATTTGTTACAAATATCCCAGTGATTTCAGTCTTTGGTTAATTTTCTCCTCCTCTTCGGGAGAATAAGATTCGGTGACGGGTTCAAGGTAGTCCATCTCTTCCAGTTTGGTAATGATCCTGGCGGCTGATTGTTCGGGCGTTTCTTCGGCGGTGTTGACTATCAATTCCGGGTATTTGGGTTCTTCATAGGGATCTGAAACACCGGTAAAATTTTTCAGTTCTCCTTTACGAGCCTTCTTATATAAACCTCTTTCATCCCGCTTTTCCAATATTTCTATCGGACAGCGGCATAGCACTTCTATGAAATTATCGATATTATCCCGGATAGCGTTCCGCATTTCAGTATAGGGCGAAACCGCCGCTACGATATTAGGTATCCCGCTTCTGGTCAACAGCCGGCAGATATAAGAAATTCTTTTAATGTTGGAATCCCGGTCATCTTTAGAGAAACCCAGTTCAGGCCATAGCTCATGACGCAGAGCTCCGCCATCCAGCACTTCGGCGTGCCGTCCCCGGCGCACTATCTCAGCCGCCACTAATTTCGCCAATGTCGATTTACCGCTGCCGGGAAGACCGGTCAACCATACTGTGAATCCTTCTCGCATAATATACCTTTCATAATCATTTGTAGTTTACTCTGAAAATAGCTGTTAGCTGTTGGCAGTTAGCAGTTGGTAAAATCCGGTTTCGGAGAAACCGGGCTGCCACCGCTATTTTCATGCTAAGTTGTCAGCCGTACGGCTGATGAGGGTTTACTTTGAAAATAGCAATTGGCTGTTGGCAGTTAGCAGTTGGTAAAGCCCGGTTTCGGAGAAACCGGGCTACCCAAAACTGTATTATATGTAGGGACGCAAAATTTTGCGTCCCTACAGCTCGCATATTATTTACCTTGAAAATAGATGGAAGGGTGGGTTTTTAACCCACCCAAAGATTATCCGGTTTCGGAGAAACCGGGCTGCCACCGCTATTTTCATGCTAAGTTGTCAGCCGTACGGCTGATGTGACCTGCCAGCAAATTATGATTCTGTTACCGCCGGGTTTCAATTCCGCTGTACAGCGGATAACCCGGCGGAAAAAACACCGTCATTCCGGCTTGTCCGGAATCGGTTTCATCGGCGGATTTGACCACTTCTTGCGTTACTCTGTCCGTCAGGTTACTCTATGTTTGAAACCTGACGGGAACAATGTCAATACATTAATCAGCGCAATTACCAGTTATGGAAATTCCGACAGAGCCGGCTGTTCTATTAAACTGTTAAGCCGGTCGATAATTTCTTCCTGCGGAGCTAATCCTGGAGTTTTCTGGGTATCGGCGAATTTTATCAACTGTAAACCGCCGCTGTTGTCCCGCATAAGCGCATAGGGGAAAGAA
This sequence comes from bacterium, assembly GCA_016783645.1. Taxonomy (GTDB): domain Bacteria; phylum Electryoneota; class Tariuqbacteria; order Tariuqbacterales; family JADHWD01; genus JADHWD01. Next base: position 4,120 of record JADHWD010000046.1, on the reverse strand, counting down.
TACACGGATGAAGCAGGACCTTTTTCAGCGCCGATATTTTCCCAAACGAACACCGGTCTCTGCACGGGAATATCTCCTTTCGATACTCTGCGCAGATCCACCGCCATTTTTATTGACGACTTGGCTCTCCCCTGAGAAGCGTCGTTTATCGTCGCATTGATATCATGGAGTGATACGGCAGTCCAGTCAACTGTCTCGCCGAAAGTCCATTTCAATGAATAAAGAAACAAGGGTTTTCTGATATCATCTCCGCCGGAAGAAGTGAAAAAGCATAGACTATTTTTCAGCAAGCCCATTTTATCCAGCTTAACTATCAGATTTTTAAACTTCTCAATCGAGCTGTCCGCAGATTGATATTCCTCACCGGAAATAAGGGGATATTGAATGTAAGCGAATATGGGACGGCCATCCCGCACTCGGTTCAGCCAGAATATTATCCTATCATTGAGTCTGCCGGGATTCCTCAATCCGCTTTCATCGTATCCTTCCAGCTTGTTGATTAACCGGTTCGATTTAATGAACGGCAGTAATTTGGAAATTAAACCTGCGGCAGTCAATTTTGTCTTTATTGAATAATTCTGATCATCGACCACATCCGCTGATTGAATCAGTTTATCATCCGGGGCGGGTGCAGCCCAAAAACCGCCGGTGTGATATTCCTGCGCTCGAAGTTTCTTCACCAAAGAAGAATCTCCTTTAGTGCCGGGCACCGCAAAGAACGACTTTATATTATCTTCAGTCCCTTTGAAAGGCGCTATAGAGTAGACATATTTATCCGAATTCAACAAGACATCGCCGGGAAGGGATTCCTGAAGGCGGGATTCAATCTGATTATAAGACAGATTGAGGAAATCGAATAAGAAAATATGGGGATATTTTGATTCTGTTAGCTCAATCTCTTTGCCGATAGGCGGTCTTTTCAGGAAATATCCCGCTAAAATTAGGATAATGATAATCTCCAGCGTCAGCCGTCCGGCGTTTTTCACTTTGAAAAAATACTGTTTGGAAAAATGATATATGATTATAAAAGCTAAAAGCGGCGAGGCAAGGAGGATTATAAGCTTGATTATTGAAAAATCCTGCAGGGTGAGGTTCAATAACATTCCGGTGATCAGCAGGGCGGCGGCGGATGAGAAAGTCCAAGCGGTTTGATGTATTTCAACATCAAATTTCTTCTTCTTAGCATATAAATTCCGCAGTATTAATCCGAAGGCGGCGGCGGCGGTTCCCGCAATACCGCCGGTGATGAATCCGAACAGACTGCAGGACAGCGCTTCGCTCAAAGGTATCTCAAAGGGAAGTCTCCACCATAGAATGAGACTCTCGCCCCAGCCTAAAAGGATACCGAATACAATACAACGGGTGAAATACTGCTTGTAATAAAATTTGGTGCGGTGCGAAATACGAACCATGTTCAATGCCTCAAATTATTGATTTCCCTTCCATGGATTCCGGTATCTTCTGCCCTAATAATTTCAACACGGTCGGCGCTATATCCATAATATGCCGGGTTTCTATCGAACCTTTTTTCTCTATAATCGGATGGCTTAATATGTACATACCGAATTGAGCGTGATTAGCGTCATCGGGCCCGGTGTCATTCTCGAACACATACAGCGAGTCATTGCCGACAGTGCCCACCGACCGCCAATCCAAATCGCCGAAATATACAATCAAATCCGGGGCTGCGCCTTTAACTTCGCGGTATATTTCTTCAGGCTTGAAAGCTTTGTTATTCATGAGCTTGCCTTGATGATCCGGCAGGCTCTCAAGTTTCTCTTTGACTTCTGTGCGGAATCGTTCATAATCAGCCGCGGGGATGACGCCGTTTGGCTCCCGCCCTGCAACATTGAGGAACAGCCGTCCATAGTAACCCCCGGAGCCCCATACTTTAGTCTTGGTAAAATCAATATCTTTATTTTTCAACTGGAAGGGCTGAGTGATTTCTGTCTTAAGGGTCAGGTAGCCTTCTTGAATCAACCAGTCGTTGAAGCAGAATCCGCCCTCCATCCGCTTGCCGCCATGGTCGGATACTATAATTACCGCCGTTCTATCCCGGTCAATCAATTCCAGCGTTTCACCCACTTTATTATCGAGATAAACATAATAATCCCGCAGGGCGTCTTTGTAGGGGGAATCGGGAGGATGATTGACATGTTTTTCATCGAAATATTTCCATAATCCATGCTGCAGCCGGTCAGGACCCATATCAACCATCATGAAAAAGTCCCAGGGTTTGTTCCGCATTAGGTAATGAGCGGTTTTGAAGCGGTTATCGCTCATTTTGTATATCTGCTCAATGAGATAATCCTTGTCCTCGGTACGAAAATCCTTGACATCGAGGATATAACCGCCTATATTATCGAATATTTCCTGTTTAAGTTCGGCGGGATAGGTGAAATCGGTATCAGTGTCCGGCGTGAGGAAGCATCCGACAAGGCATCCGTTGACCGGTTTGGGAGGATATGTCTGCGGAACGCCCAGCACAACAGATTTTTTATTTCTGCGGGACAGCAGCTGCCATACAGTCGGCTCATTCACCGCCTGAGAATTGGCGAAAAACATATCTTCGTAACCGTAGTTTTTACGGTTGCGGAAACCGTAAAATCCCAGTGAACCCGGATTGCGGGAAGTCATCATCGACATCCAGGCGGGGACTGTGATAGCAGGGATAGTGCTCTCCAATTCGCCGCTTATACCTTCGGCGGCGAGTTCACTGAAATTGGGCAGAAATTCCCGCCATCGGTCGAACACCAGCGAAGGTTCAAAACAGTCCAGCCCGATTATCAATACTTTATCTATATCTGACATTAGTACTGTCTTCCGAGAATATTGGATTCTGATAAATCATCGAAAATTATAGAAACTTAAATTTACATAAAATCACTCAAAATATCAACATACATTGAGCGGAATGTAAAAATAGTGGGAGGGGGAGTAATCTTCATAAGCGCTTAAATAAGCGGAATTGTATGTTTTTGCAGGGCGAAGCATTTTTTGCAAGCGATTAATATTTTTATTGTTAACTTAAAATGCTTCGCCCCTACATAATGTGATTTATGTCTTAATTAAGCGCTTTTATGGGTAATCTCCCCATCTATATCCGTCGGATTTAGTTCCGGTCCCCCAAAAACTGCTTAACTATTCAACCGCTTAACTATCTAAGTCTTGATAAAAATCACCGCCAGATTATCTTTGGCTTTGGCACATTCTTTGCAATGCAGGTGCCACACCCACACTTTCTGCGCGGGAAGGCTGTGTTCCAATTCCATTTGGGAACAGCGGTCGGAAATCTCCTGTTTCAGTTTCGAGGACTTGCCTTTAAACACAAAGGAATAAACTTCACCCTGATCGAAGATGAAGAAATTCTCATCGTATTTTTCCGGTTTCTTGATATTCATCATGATGCGTCCTTTGAAGGGAGTCCATTCGCACAACACCATCTTGTCATCGATGAAATCATATCTCCGTTCAATTATCTCCTTTTTCAAAGCTATTCTCTTTTCCTCCAAGCCCATCGGTTTGTGCATCAGGTTATTGATGGGATGGAAATAGAAGCATTTGTTCTCCCAGTCCTCCGATTTACCGTCGTATTGCGCAGTGTCGATTTTGGGGCAGCGGCATTTACTCATGATACCACCTATGATTTATTTATAAAATCTGCAAGTTTAAAAGTTGACAAAATTGTTTATACTTAAAACCCGTCAACTAATAAGATCATTCGAATTTGAAATGACACAAACCGTTTAAAATAGCGGAACTTTAAAGATAATCAAATTAAGGGAAAAAAGCAAAGGGAGAAAGGGGAACGGCTTTTATTATGCGGCGGTCTTAGGTCAGGAAAAAAACGATGATAATCAGAAATCGGGATTCGGAAAGCGGAAATGTGTTTAACTACGGATAGACAGGATTATCTGTTCTCCGTTTTCCGTTCTCAGCGCTCGGTCATCGGTGTTCGGAAGAAGATTCACAGGTAATTATTACCTTAATTCTGATTTTCTTGCTTTTTCTGGCAGAAAATCGTGTATCAAGATATTTTTTAAAAGTTTCGAGTTGCGAGTTTCGAGCTGCAAGTCAAAAACTGTCAGTTTCGGATTTCGAATTTCGAGCTTCGGATTTT
>JADHWD010000045.1 GCA_016783645.1 bacterium | reverse complement strand
TTAGTTTTTCCAAAAGATTGCATTTTTTATCCCTTTTATCCCCTTAATCCCTGTTAATTATCCTGAGTCTTTATCCTTTAGCTTTGTGTATCTCTGTGTTTTCTGTGGCAAATATAAAATTTCAAATATCTTTGGCTAGGGTTTAGTTCAATGTGGTGTCGACTCTCCGCAGTCGACACCATTCGACTGTGTTGTCAGGCGTCCCCGCCTGACAGAACCCCGATTTTCATTCTAAGTTGTGCCGCCCCGGCGGCATGAGGGTTTACTTTGAAAATAGTTTACAGTCGACAGTTGACAGTCGACGGTAAACAGTGAACGGTGAACGGTAAATGTAGTGGCGGCCCTTGCGGCCGCCCTTCCCCGAAGGGGAAAAACATGAATAGCCGTAGGTGAAACCTACGGAAGTAGAACATTACCTTGAAAATAGTCGACGGTTGACGGTCGACAGTCGACAGTAAACGGTGAACAGTGAACGGTAAATGTAGTGGCGGCCCTTGCGGCCGCCTTTCCCCGAAGGGGAAAAACATGAATAGCCGTAGGTGAAACCTACGGAAGTAGAACATTAATCCTGACGACCCTGAAGGGGTCGAACTATTTTCATGCTTGGTGGCGCGCCGCCGGCACATGAGGGTTTATCTTGAAAATAGAAAATGCCAAAGAGGGCAGACACACAGGTCTGCCCCTACAAATAATTATCCAATATTGTTGGATCGGCCCTTGCAGCCTGTCCCGGAATATGTCATCCTGAACGAAGTGAAGGATCGCAGCCTAGTTATGTTCTTAAATATCAACCGATTCCTTCAAGGCTTTCAGCCTTTCGCAATGACATTCTCGGACAGGCTGTTGAGACTTTAACTCGCAGCTGGAATCTCGCTTCTCGAATCTATATGAAATACCTATTCTTGTTGATTATGACGGAAAAAATTCGTATAATTATAATGTAACAGTTTAGTTCTTTGAAGATGGCGGGGTCAGGGACGACCCCGCCTACCTTAAGTCTCGTAGTCCGGGTCGTCCCTGACCCGGACATGCATATTCCCAAACTTCACAAAGCTAAAGTGTTACATTTTAATTATTAGTTGAATCAGACATGGAAAACATAAGTCACATCATAGAGATCACCGGGGGAGGCGGGGGCGCCGAGATGATAAAACTCGGCGGCAGTGTATCTCTGCAAAATGTTGAAGCGGTGATGAAGGATATTTACGCCTCCACCAAGGATATTACCGGCGGTGAAATTGAATTGAACCTTCAGGGTGTGGAATATTTCGATTCCTCCGGTATAGCCCTCATTTTAAACTTGATGCTGGAATACAGCCACCGTGGAATAACGCTCAAGCTGGGCGCAATGAGCCCAAAAGTTCAGGAATACATGAATCTGATCGATTTTGAAGCGTTGAAGGACTACTCTATTTATATTCCCCGCAAACCTAAGAATTATATCCGCTTCATCGGCGAACTCACCATCGAAGTTTATAATGACGCCCGCTCGATGTTGAATTTTATCGGAAAATTAGTGTTCTCAATAATCTGGCATTTTACCCATCCTTTCAAGACGAAATGGGGTGAAGTGGTGTTCTTGATTCAGCGTTCCGGTGCAGAAGCCTTTCCAATTGTGGCTTTGCTAAGTCTACTAATTGGATTAGTGACCGCTTTTTCTTCAGCGGTCCAACTCCGGCAGTTCGGCGCTAATATTTTCATCGCTGATTTGGTCGGAATCGGGATGACCAGAGAGATGGGACCTTTAATCACAGCCATCATATTAACCGGCAGGTCGGGTTCAGCTTTCGCCGCCGAAATCGGCACTATGAAAATTTCCGATGAAATCGATGCGTTGACTGTAATGCGTATCCGGCCTCTACGCTATTTAGTGATACCGCGCATCATCGCGGTCATGATCGTCATGCCCATTCTGACCATATTCTCCGACTTCTTTGGAATACTCGGCGGAATGCTCATCTCTGTGGTAAGCCTAGACTTGACTCCCATAGCTTTCCTAAATCAATTACAACAGGCTATCACTTGGTGGGATGTGACTCATGGTCTGATAAAAGCGCTGGTGTTCGGAATATTAATCGCCGCCGCCGGATGCTATAGAGGGATGGAAACAACCGGCGGGGCGCTGGGAGTGGGGCGGTCTACGACTTCATCAGTAGTCAGCGGTATTTTTCTCATCGTTATAGCCGATTCCGTTTTCGCTATCATATACAACATTTTGGGAGTATAGATGAGCGGAAGAAATACCACAATTCAAGTCCGCAATCTGACTGTCCGCTTCGGAGATAATCTGGTGCTTGATGATATCAGTTTCGATGTCTATCAAGGTGAGATATTCGTGGTGCTGGGTTCAAGCGGCAGCGGCAAAACCACTTTAATGCGGCACATGATAGGTTTGATGCAGCCGGAGAAGGGACAGGTATTTATAGACGGTGAAGATATAATCGACGCCAGCATAAAAGAACGCGTGAGGATATTAACTAAGATAGGTGTGCTATTCCAATCGGGAGCGCTGTTAGGTTCGATGACTTTGGGCGATAATGTGGAACTGCCTTTGAAAGAGAATACAAAACTCTCTAAGAATATCAAGCAGGCTTTAGTTAGATTGAAACTATCGCAGGTCGGTTTGAGCGGCAAGGAAAATGTCATGCCTTCGGAATTGAGCGGCGGTATGAAAAAACGGGGGGGATTGGCGAGAGCTATGATACTCGACCCGCAGATTTTATTCTTCGATGAACCCTCCGCCGGGCTCGATCCTATCACGCAAGCCGAACTGGACAACCTCATCATCGGACTCAATTCCAGCCTCGGCACCACCATGATTGTAGTTACGCACGAACTGCAGAGTATATTCAAGATAGCTCACCGTGTGATAATGATTGATAAAATTTCCCATAAAATAATCGCTGAAGGGATTCCGGCGGAACTGCGCGATAACAGCGAACATCCTATGGTGAGAGCTTTCTTCCGCCGCGAACCCTTGAAGGATGCGGCGGTCAGTTGACAGTTGACAGAAGACAGTTGACAGTGGACAGTTGACAGAAGACAGTTGACAGAAGACAGTTGACAGAAGACAGTTGACAGTGGACAGAAGACGGTGAACGGTGGCAGCCTGATTTTCTCCCAAACCGGGAATGCTGGCAGGTCACACCCGCCTGCGGCGCGCCACCAAGCATGAAAATCGGATTACTGGCAGGCGGGAACGCCTGCCAGCACAGTTCCTGGTGGTGTCATGCGTCCCCGCATGACACTAATGTATTGTTTATATTATGCATGGTATCGACTGCGGGGAGTCGACACCACAATGAACTAAACCCTAAACCCCAGCCCCTAAACCCTATTTTCAGTATAAACAAAATAATTCGGACAAAATACCGCTATGGCAAAGGACACAAAACCCGTCTGGGTAGGCGCCTTCGTTATCGCCGGGACTTTAATCTTCCTGGTCACTATTATATGGCTGGGGGCCTCCAACTGGTTTGTGAAGAAGAGCCGTTATGTGACTTATTTTGAAGTAACGGTGCAGGGATTGAATATTGACTCGGAAGTGAAGTACCGCGGCGTCCGCGTTGGGCGCGTAACTGATATTATGGTCGCGCCTGACGGCCATCTGATCGAGGTGGTGATGGAACTGGATCCGAAGATCGCGGTACCGGACAGTATGCGGGCGAAGGTCGAACTTACAGGTATCACAGGTATGAAATACATCGAGCTGGATTTTGTAGGTCCTGAAATGCGCGAAATGCATCCCAAGCTGTCTTTCAAACCGCCGTATCCGGTGATACCTTCATATCCCGGCGGTTTTGAACAGATCGAACAGGCTTTAAGGGATATTTACGACAAAATAATCGTTATCGACACCGAGGGAATTTCACACAGCGCAAAACGCTTCCTCGATACCGGGACTATGATGATGAATGACGCCGACAGCCTGATTGTCAGTATCGATATGACGAAATGTGTCAACAAACTGGAAAAGACTATCGAGAATGTGGATTCCATGCTGTTAGTGTTGAATATGCAGACCTACGATGCGGGGATTCAATACGCGCTGGTGGAATTCAGATTGGGAGCGGAAAGTTTTCGCGCGCTATGTGAATCCCTTAATGAGCAGGCTGACGGAATGAATCTGGACAACCGGGTAGAGATACTGTTCAATGAAACCGAGATGCTGTTCACAAGTATGCATAATATGATACAAGTGGGAACAGAACTGCTTTACAGGACTCAATACGAAACTTCGCAGGTGATGAGCGACCTGCGGACTGCCGTTTCCGCTTTAACTGAGGCGATAGAGAACATGAATTCCATTATGCTGAATCAGGAAGCATATCCCTCAAATATCCTTTATACCGCACCTCCATCGAAAGAAAAATGAGCGCCATGATGAAAGCAAAATATATTATTACCGCAGGCCTAATTTTGTTCATCTCCGGCTGTATGACCATACCCCGGGAACAGCTTGTGATAAAGAGATTTGCCATCGAGCCGCCGGTGTATCACAATCCGGCTGACACCACTCTGAACCTGTCTTTAAAGGTGACTCTGTTCGACGCCAGCGAAATATATAAGGGCGATAGGATTATATACCAATCGGGTGCGGGCGAGATGAATTACTATTATTACCATCGCTGGATAGCGCCGCCGGAAAAGATGCTGTATGAAATTTTCACCTCGAATATGCTGGAATGGGGATTATTTCATAACGGGGTGTTTCAGCATGATATCGGTATCATACCGACGCATGAGGTTCAAGGGAAATTGACTAATCTTTATGCGCAGAATATCCGGGGCAAGTACAGCGCGGTCTTCCATTATAATCTCATGGTCTTCGCCGTCAGTCCCGATACTTTCCAGAAAACTCTAATATTCCAGAAAGAATACAAAATTACGAGGGAACGGAAAAACGATAATGTGTTCAGTTTCATTCAAGAGACTAATATCATCACCGCAGAATGGATTAATCAGCTTAAAGATGATTTACTGCCCCTTTTCATCGCGGAAGCTGAATTGTACAACCCGGTTTCCGTATTTCCACCGCCTGAGGAATATTAAAAGAAGATTATTTTTCTCGTTCCCACGCTCCGGCGTGGGAATGCATAGAAAGATTCACAACGAATTAAACAAATTAAACGAATTAGGGAATATAATTTTAAATCCAAGTTGACTGGATTCCCGCTTTTGCGGGAATGACATACGCCGGATAAGTGTGAAGCATTTTGGGAAGATGATTTATATGCGGCGATGATGATGAAAATGTTTCGCCCCTACAATGATATACTGGGAACGCTACAAAGTGCGGGGACTCTGCAGCACAATAATTGTAAGGGCAAGCGGCGTTTGCCCTCGTGAAAATTTTCAGTCGGAGGAAAGGGCGGACGCCGTCCGCCCCTACTGAAACATAAATGAGATACCGGCAGGTCACACCTGCTTAACACAGGCAAGACCTGCCGGAACAGCGCCTTACTTCGTCATTCGATATTCCTTGTTCCTTGTTCGATATTCCTTGTTCCTTGTTCGATATTCCTTGTTCCTTGTTCGATATTCCTTGTTCCTTGTTCGATATTCTCTTTTCCGGGGTTTACCTTTAAGAATCAAACAATCGGTTCTCTTCCCAGATTGAGTCCCAGTTTTTCCGCCATTTTGACTACTTCGCCTTGCGGGTCGACATTTTTAATCTGCCCGATGGCTTCTTCAATCGGCGCTGATTCAATTTTTCCCGCCCGCAGGCAGACCATCATCCCAAATTTTCCCTCCGCCACTAAATCCACCGCCTTGATTCCGAAACGGGTGGCTAAAAACCGGTCATAGGTGGTGGGACTGCCGCCGCGTTGCAGATGTCCTAACACCGTCACGCGGGATTCCATTGAAAGTTTCTCGCTCAATACATCGGAAACATACTGCCCGATACCGCCTAAGGTTTTAACTGTCCGTTCGCCTATTTTATATTCTTTGAAGAATGTGTGTTCCCCCTTAGGAGCCGCTCCTTCAGCCACCACAATAATAGAGAACTTACTCCCTTTCTTCTCACGGCGTTTGATGCTGTCCGCTACAATATCGAGGTCGAATGGGATTTCCGGTATGAGAATGATATCAGCTCCGCCGGCGATGCCGGACTGCAGCGCAATCCAGCCGGCTGTCCGTCCCATCACTTCCAATATCATTATCCGATGATGAGATTCCGCCGTAGTATGGAGTTTATCCAGCGCTTCGGTGGCGGTGGTGACCGCGGTGTTGAAACCGAATGTGACCTCCGTAGCCGAAAGGTCATTGTCTATAGTTTTGGGAACGCCGACGATATTGACGCCCATCTTCATCAATTCACTTCCGATAGTTAAAGTCCCGTCCCCGCCGATCATTATCAAAGCGTCCACTCCTAATAGCGCCAGATTTTCCAGCACTCGTCCGGATAAATCCCGCTCTTCAACCTTATCCCCCACCTTCACTGTGTATTTGAAGGGATTGCCGCGGTTGGTGGTGCCTAAAATTGTGCCGCCTCGCGGAAGGATACCTCTTACACGGAAAGGTGTTAGTTCCATTATCCCCCGCATACTTAAAAGACCTTCGAAGCCGTCCTGGATTCCCAATACTTCCCAGCTATAGAAATTAACTGCGCTGCGGACTACCGCCCGGATGACCGCGTTCAGGCCCGGGCAGTCCCCGCCGCCGGTAGTGAGGGCGATTTTCTTTATCATAGGTAACTCCTAATATATAATTTATGTGCCTGTTATAACAAACGAATTTAATCCTTTGTGTCCATTGCGGCTGTATTGACATTTAAGGTGGTTTTAAATACTTAAAATTGCGAAAGTGTCATTGCGAAAGGCTGAAAGCCTTGAAGCAATCTCTCTAAATTATAAACATCCGTTTATAAAAACAACGCTATAATAATTCATCGTATAAATCTTTCCAGTTTTTATTGGAGCTTTCTATCAACCTGATCTTAGCTAATCTTGACCCAGCTTTTATTTGCTTCTCCCGGTTTATTGCAGTTATTGCATCCTGGTATATTTCATAATAGACGAGTTTTTTAGTATTATATTTTGCCGAGAACCCTTTGAACAGTCTATTCTTATGTTCATACACTCTTCTTATAATGTTGTTTGTCATCCCAGTATAAAGAACATCATTAGATGCATTTGTCATTATATAAACATAGAATTGTTTTTCCATGATGGTGTATTTTATTGTTACCGGTTATCCGTTTAGGTCAGGAAATCTTATTATTCATTCAGGGCGGGTTTAAAACCCGCCCCTACTGGATAACCGAATTATTGTTAGAGAGATTGCTTCAAGGCTTTCAGCCTTTCGCAATGACATTTATTGTCGTATTATAACCTAATCAAACATTACACCTACTTAATATACCCCAGCGCTTTCAACCGTTCCAGCTCCTCCTTCGATATCTTCGCCTTCTCCATTGGGGTGATCTCCGAAGCAGCCGTTTCGCAGTAAAGTTTATAATAATTCATCCTATTGGAAAGGCTGTCTGCCATTAGCGGATTATCCGCAATGATATTATTTTTTTCATGCGGGTCGGTTGATAAATCGAAGAGATATTCCCGGTAATTGTCCTCATCGAAATACCCCCGGATATACTTGTATCTGAAGTCGGAAACCGCCCTAATCTGCCTGAATATCCAGTTCTCCTCGATGGGATAAACACAGCCGTAATAGAATTTGTCAAGCACTGACCGGCTTGATTTATTTCCTTCGATGATAGGCAGTAAAGACTCGCCTTCCATCGATAAATCACCGCCGATATCAAGATAATCGTGAATTGTCGGCATTATATCCAGGAGAGTCACAGGATTTTTTATCCGCATCCCCGCATATTCACTGCCCGGGAATATCATTATCAAAGGTATATGTATTAATTCTTCAAATAATGAATGCCCATGCCCGCCGAAACCGTGATCGGTGAATTCTTCGCCGTGATCGGAAGTGATTATCAAAAGGGTGTTTTCCCATAATCCCAATTCATTCATCTGTCGGAAAAGATTCCCCAGATGCTTATCAGCGAAGATAATCTCATCGTCATAGCGGGAAACAATTTTATCCACCGCCTCCGGTTCAACCTTAACCGTGTCCCGAGGATCGTGCATCATCCTCATCACCCGAAAATCTCCGCTGTCAAGATGTTTGCCTTTACTGAAATGGCGCTCTTTAGGAAGATAGGGCACATGGGGGTCCATATAATGTAACTGCAGATAGAACACCGCATCGCGGTTACGCTCCAGCCAGGGGAGCGCTATTTCATTCATCGAAGCCGAATTCGCCACATCCTTTTCAAAATCCACTAATTCCATCCGGTAAGCCAGTTCAAATAACGCAGGAAAACGGGTGGCGAGCATATCGCCGGGGAACAAAATCTGCCGGTAACCTTTACCGATGACATAGGTGAAATCGTCAACTCCCTGGGCGAAATTATAGTCCTTTGTGACGAATTGATTGGAAGATATCATTCCGGTGAAATAACCCGCCTCTTTCATCATCTCCGGCAGCATCACCAAATCGTCGGGATAAAGATCATCCCAGCCCATCACGCAGTTCATTTCCGAATGACGGGAAGTGTTCAGCGCGCTCATGGAGGGTTTAGTCCAAGAGGAGACCGCATAGGCGCGGTTAAAAACCACTCCCCTTTCAGCGATAGAATCGAGATTTGAAGTGACAAGACGGTTATAGCCATATAGTCCTATATAATCAGCCCTGAATGCGTCTATCACTAATAATATAATATTAGGCGGACTGCCGGGATGTCTGATCTGCTCTTGTGAAAAAGAAGGATGCTGGTGAAGACTTAATGGTAGTTTCCATCCGAGGAAGGAAAGGAGGATTATTATAACACCCAGCGCGAATTTTCGCCCTCTGACGCCGCCTGAATGCGCGCCGCCCTCATCCGGATATATCAATTTTCCGGCGGACAGGATGACGAGATAAGCGCCGAAACCGCATAATAGCGCTAACAGATGCCGCCAGGGAATTGAATCACTGAAAAGCGCGAGCATCTTGGGATTGAAAAGCAGTTTGAATGAAGTGATGATGACGACGGTAAGAAACGCAGTCAGCGCTAAAGCCCGGCGGTTAAACACTGATTTATTCCGTCCGCCTTTGATCTTCAATATCCAAGATATTATTAGATGAAGCAGATATATTATGACAGCCCAGCTTGGGAATAAAATCGAAAGCCTTTGAACATACTCCTGCATCGCCTTATAGTATATCGGTTTGAATCCCAGCAGGAAGAAAGCGCATCCGGTCAATAATAACAGCAGATGCCCTTCAAGCGGAAAACTTGTACGGCGTTTCTTTGATATGAAAAAGTAAAACCACAGGCTTACGGCTAATCCGGCGAGGGTGAAGAAAGCGGTATATAGGATTAAGCTGTTCACCACCTGCATGAAGGTGAAATCCGCTCCCATAGTCAAGCCGGCGAAGTCCTCAATCAGTAAAAAGCACAGTCCGAAGACAGCTCCGTGAATTATGCCGGTTTTGAGGTATTTGGTCAACATTTCAGTTTTATATTTTATTTCCTGACCTCATTGAATGATAACCACTCCGTGAAGCTCGGAAAAATTAATAACTGCCGGTAATCATCCTTCTTTAACTGCGCGATAACACTTAACGAAAAGAACGATATAACTGGCGATTAAAAGCACATCCATTACGATTAACGGGTAAATTCTTATCATGTCGAAAGTGATAACTTTCGCGTATTTAAACATTTCGGATAGTTTCACTTCATAGAAAGTAATAGCGCCTAAGTAAGTTATTATAAGCAATCCTAATAAATCTTTGGGATTGCGCTTGATTATTGTATGTACTATGAAAATAAATATCATTAGAGAGTAGTGGTTATAGGTCTTTCTGCTGCACAACATGAAGAGCAGGAAGATAAGGGAGATGAAAGCTGCGGAGACATCAAATCGATTGATCACAAACTTGTATCGTTTGATATATTTGAAAAATATAATTATGAAAGACGCTAAAAATAGGATTACAGGTAAAACGGTGAATATTTGATTATTCTTAAGCGCAGGGAATAGAATCACTGATAAATACCAAATATTTCCCCCGGCGTACTGCCCGAACTCCTTTTTAATGGGATTGAGGCTGTCAATGTCGAACAACAGCAGACCCAGAGTTAATATTATTGACACCGCCATCGGTAAAGTCCGTTTAAAAATACCTTCACTTCTGAAAAGAACTATCGCCGGCCATGTCAAAAAAGCCAAGAATTTACTAAATAGAAAGGCCAGAGCCGCCGCCGCTCCCGCTAAAACATCTTTACGCTTATCCGCTAAAATCAATGCAAACATGATGAAGGCGGCGATAATCACGGAATTGTATCCGCCGATTGACATCCAGTACAGAGAAATCGGAGATAAAGAATAAAAAAAAGCGGTGCGGAGACCGATATCATATTCAACCCGGCGCTGATACCGCAGATAAAAGAAAATCATCAGAGCTTCCATTAATATCATCGTGAGTACAATCGAACCCATGGAATTCCAGATTAATACCGGAATGGCTAACAGCGGCAGGAAAAGTATGGAATATCTGGTGTCGAAGTCTTTATAGGGAGTTTCACCGGCAAGCAGTTTTAAAGTATGAGGATAATAGAAAGTTGATACATCGGAGCAGAAATCTGCGGGATCATCTGATATCGAATAAACCGTGATACAGACTGCAATTTTTAAGACAACTGCCAAAATAATGCCATAGATGAATACTTTACGAGCGTATTTTCGGCCGGACACATACCAATAGACAAGGAAGACGGCTATTGAAACGCAGGTGAGAACCGCTAATTTCAATTCTAATTGGTATTCCGTCAATGTCTGCATGATATTCATAAAAATATAATATATTCCGTCAAAATATGAGAAATTGAATCGGTATCAGACCGGAAAATAAGTAGATTTATCGCCCAGCTTAGAGCCGGTTAAGATATGAGATGCGAAGTCCATCGCCATCTTGATGGAATGATCCATGTTATTGTACCAAAATGTTCCGCATCTGCCCAGCCGCATTAATCCATCATATCTATCGAATCCTGCTTCCACCTCCGCCAGATTTTTATGGTAACCTATATCGTATATTGGATAGGTGTTCCTTATCCTTTCAATCCAAATCTCTTCAATATCCCCCGATTTCCGCAACAGTTTGGTGTCCACCAGATCCTTTTTGACAATATTAATCATGGAATCGGGATTCTGCCATACATTATCGCCTTCCATGCAGGTGATTTCCACATTGATGCCGCTGTGTCCTTCCGGCGCATTGGCGGAATTGAATAGATTGGGAACCGAAATGCGGTTTATGCTGATCTTCCTGTCGCCGTAGTAATTCCATTGGTAATCTTTCAAAGGCTGACCGTTGATTGCAATATTATAGCACATCATCGACAGATATCTCAATTTCTTGGAGTCCACATTCAGCATTTTTCCCAGGGAATGCAGTTCACCGCTCCATACTAATTTCTCCACCGGAATAGTCTCGCCGTCGGATAATTTGATTTCGGTCACCCGCTCACCGTTGAGATCAATCTTCGATACGGTCGTATCGGTGAGTATCCGCCCGCCGTTGGAACGGATGATATTAGCCAGTTTTTCACAGAAATGATCAACGCCGGGAGACTTGGGATAGATGAATTTGGTGTCGACTTTTTGGGGCAGGAGAACGCCCTTGACCAAATCGCCTAAACTGTCCGCTTTCACCCGCTTGTCAATCACCGCCCGGTTTATCCCGGCGGTAGCCCAGTCGACATGCACCTCCTCGCAGGGGATGCGGATGAATTTCTCGGTATAATATTTGAAGAAAGCCTGGTAAAGTGTTTTACCGTATTTCGAAATGGTGTAATCGGTGAAGCTTTCCGGATTAGTTATCTCTCTCCTCCGTCCCAGCAGGTCGAAAAACGCTCTGATGGTGATTATAGGAGGCATCCGGAACAGGCTGGAGAACGCTAAGGGCCAATCAAAATACTTACCGAACATATATACCCCGCTTTTACGGGAGATGACAATATGCTCTTCTTTGAAAACCTCTTTGATGAAAGCTAACACATCCTGGTCATCCGTATGGAAACGGTGAGGCCCTATATCGAAAGTGAAACCGTCGTATCTGAAAGAACGGGCGAGCCCGCCTAATTGTTTCTCTCGCTCCACTAAAATAACCGATTTGCCGCCTTTAACGAGCAGACTGCCCAGAGTCAATCCCGCAATCCCCGCTCCCACTATCACCACCGGGCGGTTTTCTGTTTCAGACATCTAAAACCAATTTAATTATATTTTCAATTTAGTATAAACACATATCTTGATAGTTGCTGTTGATATAAACTATAAATTTACTAATATGTTTTCTTTTATTCAAAAAACAGGGGATAAAACCTCCGATATGTATTCTTTCCGGAAAAGTATTTGGCAAATTTAGACAAAAGTCATATATTGATATTTATGATAGCAGATTCCAAATATAAAATTCACTCGATGATTGTACTCCATGGTCCCATAGATTCCGGTAAAACTTCAGCCCTGTATAAGATTACCCGGCTTTTACAAATGTCGAATATTCATGCGGCGGGATCGCTTCAGAAGAAAGTTTTCATAAACGATGAATCAATCGGTTACGACGCCTGTTTGATCCCCGGTTATATTACATTTCCTCTCGCCAGATTGAATTATCATCCCGGCTGGCGTAAATTCGGCAAATATTATTTCTCAGATGAGGCGTTCGCAAAATGCGCCGGGCATCTGGCGGAGCGCCGCAGCGCTAAAGTCATCATCATAGATGAAATTGGACCTTTGGAATTAGACGGCGGCGGGCATTATAAATTCCTGCACGATATACTGATAAATAGTGAATTTATTCTTTTAGTGACATGCCGAGATGAAATACTGGATAGTGTTGTCCGTTTATTCGATTCATTTCAGGTGAAGATTTATTTATTCGATATAAAAAAGAATTCCGATCCGCCCGTCCGTATTTGTGATTTTATTTTGAGTTTGATCTGAAAACATAAAAGAGCATAATCTTGAATCACAGAGTGATATGCACCGCCGGTCATATCGACCATGGTAAAACCGCTTTGGTGAAGGCCTTGACCGGTATGGACACTGATCGTTTGCGCGAAGAGATCGCCAGAGGCATCACCATAGATCTGGGATTCGCTTATTACAACGCGGAAACTACCATAATCGATCTGCCGGGGCATGAAAGATTCATCCGCAATATGGCCGCCGGCGCCGCTGCAGTGGATTTAGCGCTGTTAGTCATCGCCGCCGATGACGGCCCCATGCCGCAGACCATTGAACATTTACAGATACTAAATCTGATGGGTATCAGCAGGGGGATTATTGTCATCACCAAAGCTGATTTATCCGGGGACGACTGGCTGGAATTAGTTAAAGAGGATATTAAAAGCAAAATCGAAGGGACATTTTTAGAGGGAGGACAAGTAATCACCGTCGATTCGCTGTCAGGCAGGGGGATAGATGAATTGAAAAATATCATCGACGGTGAAATCGCTGGGCTCCCCCTTCGCCTCAGCCGTCCGGAATTCCGAATGCCGGTAGATCGTTCATTCACTATTAAAGGGTTCGGCGCAGTTGCGGCGGGAACGATAATTTCCGGCGCGGTGAATGTCAAAGACAAAATCATTTTATATCCGGCTGAAAAAGAGATGAAAATCCGGGGTATCCAGATTCAGGGCAGGACAGTTGAACGGGCGGAGACCGGCGCCCGAGCCGCTTTGAACCTGCCGGGATTAGAAAAATCGGAAATACGGCGGGGAGATATCCTGGCGCAGCCCGGACTGCTCGATGTATCCGATAAATTCGACTGCCGAATCGCTCTGCTGTCAGCCGCTCAATCTATCAAACACCGCCAGCGTCTGCGATTCCATATCGGAACAGCGGAGATCATCGGCAGAATACTTTTACTGGAAGATAATATATTAGAGCCGGGGAATGAAACATACGCTCAGTTAGAGTTAGAACAACGGACTGCGGCTTTGCGGGGCGACAGGTTCGTATTCCGCACCTATTCCCCGCAGGTCACCATCGGCGGAGGAGTGATACTCATGACCGCTCATGAAAAGCGCAAACGGCGGCAGAGCGGGATTTTCAACCTGTTAGAATGCTTGAATACCGGAGAATCCCGGCAGATAATCACCGGTTTATTACGGACTGAGATGAAGAAGGGCATGACTATAGGATCGATTCAAAGGTTAGGCGGACTGACGGCGGAGTCCTGCCGGGAATATATCGATTCACTATTAACCGATGGAGTCATTCTGAAGGAGAAAGCGGGCGATGATGAATGGTTCATACTGAAATCCGGTTTGGAGTCATTGAATGAAGATATAATAAGACATATCGCTGATTATCATCAAATCCATCCCGCATATCCCGGCGTCACTTCAGCGCAGATTAAATCGGAAATGCAGTTTGGCGACTCCCCCTTCTTAGAGAAAGCGCTGAAAAATCTTACGGAAAAAGGCGCATTGTCCAAAAAGGATTCATTCTATTCCCTTTTCGGACATACAATCAAATTGAAACCGGAACAGCAAAAATTAGCAGACCGCATATTGGAATTAGTTAAAACCGGCGGTTATTCCGCTCCCAAAGCGCATCCTCTATCCGAACAAACCGGCTTCGATTTGGATAAAATACTGGATATGCTGGCGATTATGGAAAATCTTGATCTGATTGTGCGGTTGGAAAAAGATACTGTGATAGAACGGGATTTGTTTTTAAAATCCATCGCAAAACTGAAGGAACTGCAGGAGGAAAAAAGCGGGATCACCCTCCAAGAAGCGGTCAAGGTGTTGAACAGCGGCCGCCGATTCACTGTGACTTTATTAGAATACCTCGATAGAATCGGAATGACCGATAGAGAGGGTGATATTCGGAGATTCAGACGATGATAGGGAAGAAAGCCTAAACAGTCTGTCCGAGAATGTCATTGCGAAAGGCTGAAAGCCTTGTGGCAATCTCTCTAATTGATTATTAATAAGAGAGATTGCTTCGCTTCGCTCGCAATGACAATAGGCGTTTTTGCTATTCTCGGACAGCCTGTAAAGCCCCGTCATTGACATTGATATTAACGCTGGCACAATACATGCAAGCACACATCATCGCCGTCCGGTATCGATTTTTCTATTCGGTAATCCAAAGCGGGATTCAATGTTTTCACTAAGGTCTCTTCCATCGTGGTATGCGCCCGGCAGATAGCGGGATTGGTGAAAGGGTAGGGGCAAGCCGGCACAGCGATAGCGACACGGTTTTCATTCCATTCGGTGACTTCACCTTCGGAACGCATGTTGTCGAATACTTTAACTAAAAACAGTCCGGCTTGATAAATATCCATAGCGCCCTGCCGTTCCTTGACCCGAAGGCCGATATCCCTGCCGTATTCGGTGGAAACATCCCGGATCAACTGTAATCCTTCTTCGCCGAAACGCTCGACGATTGCGGTGTATAAGCCGTTGATACGGCTGAGTAATCCTCTTAAATTCCGCCGGTAGCGGACATCGATCGGTATCTCGCCGCGGACAACGCCGTCAGGCAGTTTTATCATCTATATGTTCCTTGATTTTTATTTATTGATTCTCTATTCTTGCTCTTACAGGTTCTGGCAGGTCTTGTCCGCTGTGAAGCGGATGTGACCTGCCGGTATTCCCCGGAGTTGGGGAAACCGGGCTGCCAGCTGTTTTCTGTTTTCTGTTCTCGGCGCTCTGTTCTCTGTTTTCGGCGCTCTGTTTTCTATGCTTGAAAAAATTCCTGTTCATTTACGGACAATATCCAAAACAAGGTAGTGTCCTTATATAATTGTCAGGGTAGGCGGGGGGTTTATCCCCCGCACAATTTGTCGGGGTACAAGCCCCCGACCTACCATTTTATGATTCTCAAATCAGCATGAAATCGAATTTATAATAAACGACATTATAGCTTGTTCGATAGTATGTTTTACAATGACTATAATCCCCCTTAGTCCCCCTTTAAAAAAGGGGGAAATCTGACTCCCCCTTTACTAAAGGGGGGAAGGGGGGATTACTAAATGATTA
>JADHWD010000044.1 GCA_016783645.1 bacterium | reverse complement strand
CGAGGGTGTGGGGGTGAGATTCCCGCGCGCTACTCTCCTCTTTCAATACATGGATTTACATAATAATCTGGGGTTGCAATAGTTCTTTAGCCTCTAATATTAATTTATTTAGTTCTGGCTTGTCCAGGTAAGGAGATATAATGAAAAAAGTTTTAATCCTCGGAGCCGGTCATGTTACTAAACCACTGGTAGATTACTTGGTCGACACCTGCGGCTACCAGGTAACCATGGCTGCCCGAACGGTTTCTAAAGCCGAAAAATAATTGCCAACCGCCCTCTTGGGAATTCGGTGAGTTGGGCTTCCGACCAGGAAGAGTTACTCGACCGTCTTATTGGTGAGCATGATATTGTGGTCAACATGATCCCCAAAGCCCACCATGTTATGGTAGTTCGCTTGTGCTTGAAGCACAGAAAAGATATGGTCACCACCTCATACGAGATCCCATCCGTGAAAGCCTTTGACGAGGAAGCTAAGGATAAGCAGGTTTTAATTCTCAACGAATTGGGCGAAGACCCAGGAATGGATCACATGGGCACACAAATGCTTCTTGATGAGATCCGAGCCGAAGGAGGCCGGGTGGTCAGTCTAAATTCATATAGTTCCGGACTCCCATCCTTCAAATACAACAACAATCCGATGGGATACAAATTTTCCTGGGAACCAAAGGGTGTTTTTCTTGCTGCCCAGGTCCCCGGAGCCTATTTGAAAGAAGGAAAACGCATTCCGGTTCCCGGTGACCAATTGTTCGATAAGCACTGGTTGGTGGATATCGAGGGGTTAGGTACTTTTGAAACCTACCCCAACAAAGATTGTACTCGATACCTCGAACCCTTCGGTTTGGACGAAGATGTCTCCTTTTACAGAGGGCTGTTGCGCTTTTCAGGTTACTGTAACAACATGCGAAATTTTATTGCCCTCGACCTGCTGAATGATCATGACACTTACAGCTTTGAAGGTCGGACATACCGCCAATTTGCCGCCTCTCTAATTGGATGTGATGAGGCCGAAAATGTGGAACACGCAATCGCCAGTTACCTCAAAATCGACAACAATGCCGATATTATCAACCGGCTGAGGTGGATTGGAATTTTTGAAGACTGCCAGATATCCATTGAAAAAGGTTCAAAATTAGATGTTCTAGTGGACTTGATGCTGAAAAAGATGACCTATACTCCCGGCGAAACCGATATGACCATCATACATATCGAAGTAATTTCCGAGTTCCCTGATCATCATCGCGAGAAACGCCTGGCTACAATGGTGAAGGACGGTATTCCCAACGGCGATTCAGCCATGTCACTTGCCGTTGGTCTTCCGCCGGCCATTGCCACAAGGCTCATTTTGGAAGGCCGCATCATGGCAAGCGGCGTCCACATGCCGCCTACATTACCCAAGCTCTACCAACCAATTTTGGAAGAACTAGCCTCTTACGGTTTCGAGTTTCAACGCCGGACTATAAAACTCTGAAGCAGGTCGCAGGGTGGACTCAGTCCTGACCTGCCGGGGTGCAGTCCATCAAAAAGGCTGATGCAGACTCTGAAACTCCAGATAAAACAATATTTTAGAAGGAGATAGTCTTTGAATTCAAGGAAAATACCGGGATTGATAATAGGTGGACATAAAGCTAAAATACCAATCATTCAAGGAGGAATGAGCGTTGGGATTTCTTTATCAGGCTTGGCTTCAGCCGTAGCAAATGAGGGGGGTATTGGAGTTATTGGTGCTTCCGGCATTGGTATGCTTGAACCTGATTTTAACACAAATTTCATGGGAGCAAACATAAGAGCCCTGAGAAAAGAGATAAGAAAAGCAAAGGAAATGACAGATGGGATTATTGGCGTAAATATAATGGTGGCTGCTACAGATTGTGCCGATCTTATGCTGGTTGCTGTGGAAGAAGGAGCGGATGTAGTTTTCATTGGCGCAGGACTTCCGCTAAGGATTCCAAAAACACTAACACAGGATAGATTGGAAAAGGTTTCAACAAAAGTTATCCCTATAGTATCTTCAGTAAGAGCTGCGAAAATTATTTTTCAATATTGGTCGAAAAAATATAACCAGGTGCCTGATGCGTTGGTTGTAGAGGGACCTTTAGCTGGCGGGCATCTCGGTTTTAAAAAAGAACAGATTCAAAATCCTGATAATGCACTGGATAAGATACTAACAGAAGTTATTTCGGTAATCAAACCCTTTGAGGAACAATTCGATAAAAATATTCCGGTGATTGCTGCAGGAGGCATATTCACCGGAGCAGATATTTATAAATTTATGCGGATGGGAGTTCAGGGAGTGCAAATGGCAACCAGGTTTGTTGGAACTCACGAGTGCGACGCCTCTATAAAATTCAAAGAGATGTATTTAAAATGTAAAAAAGATGATATTGTTATAATTGACAGTCCTGTAGGAATGCCGGGAAGAGCGATAAGAAATCAATATCTTGACGATGTTTTCAGAGGGATTAGAAAACCATTTAATTGTCCCTGGCAATGTTTGAAAACTTGCGACTTCAATGAAGCGCCGTACTGCATTGCTTTCGCATTGACAAATGCCAAGAAAGGAAAGCTTGAAAAAGGATTCGCCTTTGCAGGATCAAATGCATATCGGGTAGATAAAATCGTCTCTGTTAAAGAACTCATTGAAGTTTTATTAGAAGAATATCAAAAAGCAGCAGCCTTGCAGGAATGATCTCTCCGATTAATTTATCCCCGCTCGAGCCGCCGGGCGAGATGGGTCAACGGGGTTAGAGATACTTGATTTATTTGCAACATATTAGAAGACTATAATGAACAATATGTGATGAACGACAATGCATAAGATTCTTTCGGAAGTTACGCGTCAGCGGGCATTTCCGAAAGAATCTATTGAACTTAACTGGGTATATGGATGTCTATGGGGATTATATTAGCGGCTCAGATTTGGGAGCGAATGGATACATTAAAATGTGGAGGGTCGCAGAGCGGTCTTCTGACAAGAATTCGGATGAGAGAGCATTTGAAATTCACTGTTTTCATTTCTTGGCCGATATGTTACCGATATTTGCGGCTCGCTATGGCGCACTATGGATTTTAGGATTACTATGATGACTGTATAAAGAATAAATTGAGTCGCCGCCGAGTCGCCTTGACGAAAAAGGCTTACGAATTCATGAATAATTGCATCGTAAGCCTTTGTATTTTAAAGCGGGGTCGACGAGACTCGAACTCGCGGCCTCCTGCGTGACAGGCAGGCGTTCTAACCAAACTGAACTACGACCCCATATGATTCAAACAAATAATATAACTATTATTTTTTAAATATGCAAATAATTTTCATCCGTTCGCTTCCAGATATTTTTCCGCGTCAATCGCCGCCATACATCCCGAACCCGCCGCCGTTACCGCCTGTTTGTAGCGTTTATCATGCACATCGCCGGCGGCGAATACGCCGGGAATACTGGTATGCGTTGTTCCAGGTTTTATAATGATATAACCCTCACCATCCATTTCTATCTTTCCCTTAAATATGGAAGTGTTAGGTGTGTGTCCGATAGCTAAAAACACACCATCGCATTTCTCTTTGGTTATTTCACCGGTTTTTAAATTGCGTAGTTTCACCCCCGTTAATCCTTTTCCCGGTTCCCCCAGATACTCCTCTATAGTGGAATTCCAGATGAAATCTATTTTAGGATTATTGAAAGCTTTGTCTTGCATAATCTTAGAAGCCCTTAATTCTTCCCTGCGGTGCACCACCTTCACCTGTGATGCGAATTTAGTGAGGAAAGTGGCTTCCTCCATAGCGCTGTCGCCGCCGCCAATAACTAAAACTTTCTTATCGCGGTAGAAAAATCCATCGCAAGTGGCGCAGGCGGATATGCCGTAACCCATTAGTTTCTTTTCAGAAGGGATATTCAGCCAGCGTGTTGAAGCGCCGGTGGCGATAATGACAGTATCAGACTCGACTTCGGTTTCATCGCCCTTGATATAAAAAGGTTTTCGGCTGAAATCAACTTCATTTACGCTTTCCTGCATTATTTCAGCTCCGAACTTTTCAGTCTGCGCCCGCATCGCATTCATCAAATCTGGACCGTTGATCCCTTGCGGGAATCCGGGATAGTTTTCAACTTCAGTTGTGATAGTCAACTGCCCGCCAGGCTGATAACCTTCAAATATGAGCGGTTTTAAATCCGCCCGGGCAGTATATATTCCAGCAGTGTACCCTGCAGGACCTGAACCGATGATTGTGACTTTTCTTTGCTGCATATAAATCCTCGTTTGTGAAATATTTACAATTTCAAGAACAGAAAAAAGATATAAAAATTTCATGCAAAATACAAGTTAGCTTCGCTTGATTAAGGTCAGGTCAATGTTCCTGCTTTTCGGTTGTCTCGTGTTCCCGGCAGGTTTCAAGGTCAAAGCCCGTGACCTGACGGAAAGTGGTTCCCTTTGTGAATCTGTGGCTCAATCTTTTATGATATTGTGATTTAAATTATTGTAAATGATGGGGCAATCACGGATATTATAGGTGTAAGTTTTTCTATAATAATCCGTGGAGGTCTTATTCAGATAGAGACTATCATCAGAAAGACCTTGCCCCTTAAAGGCTTTAAGCTTTCAAAAGCGAAACTGATCCTTGACAAAATCCTGCTGATTAACATCCTTCCCCGCAAGAACGGCCGACCTATTTGCTCGGTCTGCGGGAAGCGGGGTCCTATTTATGACACCCAGCCGGTTCGCAGCTGGCGGCATCTTGCCGGATTCGGCATTCGTGTGATTGTTGAATATTCCCCCAGACGGGTTAAATGCCGGAATTGTCATAGGGTTATCACTGAACAGATGCCCTGGAGCATAGGAAAGTGTCATCTGACCAAACCGTTCATCTACCAACTCGCTTTGTGGGCCAGGGAATTCACCTTGATAGACCGAGGCGCCAACGCAAAGACTGTCAGGCGTAAAGACCGCGATTTCGTCGCCGTTCTCCGGTTCAATTCCTTCAACAACCAATGAATCCACTACTATAGGATAGAAATCGATGGTGCGGGTTTGAAAATCGAAATGCTTTTCAAAGCAGGATATTTGACAATCATTCCCATTTTCCGGGTTGTATGAACACGGATTGTATAGATCGTAATTTTCGACTTCAAACTTCGCATAGTCATGATTTATCTCATCATAATAAAATCCTAATACATATCCTCTTCCGGAATACAAATATTCGATTTCTTGCATGCCGTCAGGGATATATATGTCGCCATCCTCCTGCTTTATGATTGCTAATTCCCTATAGGCAATCATATCGTGGAAAGGTCCCAAATAGTCTGGTGGATCATCTTCCAGTTTTATCGCTTGCGGATAGGGGACGGTAATATAGTACCAAAATTCACCGGGATCTTCTTCCACCGGATCAATGTCATTTATTTCAATTATCCAATCGCTGCCGACTTGCTGGGGTTCGAACCACATTATAGATGAATGCTTGATTGTAAGTATGGTGTCTTTCAAGACTTTTACCTTCATACCGAAGTTCATATCGAAGGCGTAGTCTGTTGCTTCCCAGTCTTCAGGATCGAATTTATTAACTATATGCGCGTGGTCGAACGCAAATTCCAATCCCGGCAGCCAATCCGGTTCAGTAGTATAGGGATCGTAACCATCATCGAATATTTCTGACATCCATAGTCCCGGACCTGGTGGTGTAGTCCAATCCGGATTAATGAAGAACGACTCATAATTCCACCCGCCGCCCTGTTCCGAGTTTCAGAGAACCGTTTCTTGCAGGTCTTGCATTGCAGAAGTTGCCGATCAAATTTGCCGTAAGTTCCGCATTTTATGATGTTTCCTTGTCCTCGTACTCCCTAACCCGGACGAGCCGGAACCCAAAAAGGCACATGACTCAAGGCTCAAGGCTCAAGACTCAAGGCTTTAGACTTTAGACTTTGGACTTTAGTAATAACAAAAAGTACAAAATCCGAAGCTCGAAATTCGAAATCCGAAACTGACAGTTTTTGACTTGCAGCTCGAAACTCGCAGCTCGAAACTTTTAAAAAATATCTTGATACATGATTTTCTGCCAGAAAAAGCAAGAAAATCAGAATTAAGGTAATAAGAAACAAACGCTATTTTAAAACTCAATCCTGAACACTTCCTTTAAAACCCTGTTTTCCAACCCAATTATGATTCTTGTGTAAAAAGTCCCTATCGAGTGCTGTCGACTCTCCGCAGTCGACAGCATCATATTGTTATTAAATAAATTATGTGTCGAGTGCGGAGACTCGACACCACCATATATAGGTTTTTACCCATAAGTCAATTATTCATCGCTTGAATAAAAATAAATTGACTGTTTTCTATCGGTAATACTTGACATTATCCCCGCTCTTTCCTAAATTCTATCCAATATGAATCAGAACTTCTTTGAAAGTCTTCCGGTACATATTCCTGTTAGTTAGTTGTATTGGCATTTAAGGTTATTTCGCAGATCCAAACACATCGAAAGTGTCATTGCGAATCCGCTGTACAGCGGATGAAGCAATCGGGTGAAATCAGGTAATCCGATTGCTTCGCTTCGCTCGCAATGACAAGTGTGTTATAATCTAATATATCAATACAGTTAGATACTTACACATCCGTTGTAAGAGTCCATCTCTTACATATCTGTAAATATTTGTAATTCATGAAGATGTATAATTCTATTTTCCTTGGGTCTTGAGTCTTGAGCCTTGAGCCTTGAGCCTAAAGCCCAGAGCCTAAAATCACATATCAAATATCACATATCAAATTTCAAATATCTTTGGCTAGTATTTTAAAGTCAGATTTTTTCACACTAATACATGGAGTTTATCATGCCTGACGGAATTGAAAAAATAAAAGCGTTACTGGGCGATGAAGCGGATTATCTGCTTTCCCATGAATGCGGAACAGTCACCAAAGATAAAATTCAGATACCGGGTCCGGATTTTGTTGACCGGGTATGGTCGATTTCCGACCGCACGGTGCCGGTTTTACGCAATCTGCAAGCTATATTCAACAGCGGCCGGCTGGCGGGAACAGGATATCTGTCGATACTTCCGGTCGACCAGGGTATCGAACATTCCGCAGGAGGATCTTTCGCCCCTAATCCCATATATTTCGATCCCGAAAACATCGTCAAGCTAGCCATTGAAGGCGGATGCAACGCAGTGGCTTCCACCCTGGGAGTTTTAGGAGCGGTTGCCCGCAAATACGCCCATAAAATCCCCTTCGTTCTGAAATTCAACCACAACGAATTGCTCACATATCCCAATAAACACGACCAGATAATCTTCGGCAGTATCCGGCAGGCTTTTGAAATGGGCGCGGCGGCGGTCGGAGCTACTATTTACTTCGGCTCACCCGAATCCAGCCGGCAGATTATCGAAATATCGGAAGCTTTCGAAACCGCCCACGAACTGGGTATGGTTGCCATCCTTTGGTGCTACACCCGCAGCAACGCCTTCAAACGCGGCGGCGTCGATTATCACGCCAGCGCTGATTTATCCGGTCAAGCCAATCATCTCGGCGCTACAATTCAAGCTGACATCATAAAGCAGAAACTCCCGGTGAACAATTACGGTTTCAGAGAAATTAATAAAGACGGGAGTTACAGCAAGTACTCGGATAAAATCTACACCGAACTCGCCACTGACCACCCGGTCGATCTGGTTCGCTACCAAGTGATTAATAACTATATGGGGCGGGTAGGATTGATTAATTCCGGCGGAGCTTCCGGCAAGAACGATTTAGCCGAAGCGGTCAAGACCGCGGTCATCAATAAGCGCGGCGGCGGTATGGGTCTAATTTCAGGCAGAAAAGCCTTCCAAAAACCCATAAAAGACGGAGTGCAGCTGCTCAACGCCATACAGGATGTTTACCTGTCGAAAGAAGTTACGGTGGCTTGAAACGGTTAAGCGGTTAAGTGGTGAAGCGGTTAAATGGTAAAGCGGTGAAGTGGTTAAGTGGTGAAGCGGTGAAGTAGTTAAACGGTGAAGCGGTGAAGCGGCAGTACTGTCCTTTGAACAGACTAAAGTCTATTCTCCTGTTTAGCTTTAATAGCGTTAATAGCTTGTGAATATACTTTCACACTTTCACACTTATTATATGAAAATCACTGCCGCCGGCACCATCAACCGCGATGTTAAACAGTTCGCGGATGGCAGGAAAGAAGAATCCCTCGGCGGTCTGCTCTTTACTATATTGACGCTGGCAGGATTGGCGGAGGATGATGACTTAATTACACCTGTGGCGCATGTCGGATACGATATTCATGATTCGGTATTGACAAATTTAAAAAAATTCACTAATATCAATCCTGACGGTCTGATGAAGGCGGATACGCTCAATAATACGGTTTACCTGGAGCTTTCTCCTAATACTGAAAGAGATGAGCATACGGATTTGAACCTGCCGCCTTTGAAATTTATAGATTTGGAGAAACATCTGAACTGTGATGTCTTGATTATGAATTTCACCTCCGGTTATGACTTTGAACCGGCGGATTTGATGAAAATCAAGACTAAATGTAAGGGTTTGATATATATAGACATACACAGTTTAACGCTGGGGATTGATGAGAGCGGACACCGTTTCCGGAGAAAAATCCCCCAATGGCGGAATTTAATCCGGGGCGCCGATATTGTGCAGTTGACCGCCGGTGAAGCTTGGTCTTTCGCTGAAGATGATGCGGAGTATTCAGCCTATGAAGTTGCGTTTTCCATCGCTGAAGAAGTGAGCACCGCCTGCCTGATGACAAAGGGCGCTGAAGGTGTGACTGCCTATATGACAGGCGGCGGGTATCAGCATTTTCCTGCTGTAAAAGCCGAAAAAATTATCGATACCACCGGCTGCGGCGATGTCTTCGGCGCCGCATTTCTCATTAACTATATGCGCAGTAAAGATTTGGAAGCTTCGATTGAATTCGGCAATAGAATGGCGGCGGAAAAATGCGCTTTTTCCGGTTTGGATTTTTTCCATAATAATAAAATTTAATTCATATAAAGCAGATTCCAAATTTATTAATCACTCGGAGGATATTCTATGCGAAAAATCACTCCTATCTTCTCAATTCTTGTAGTTCTGATTTTCACAATTTCCCTGTCCGCCCAGCAGAAATATGAGCGGAAATCGATTTCCTATATCGATGCTTTATGGCTGGCTTCACCTCAGGCTAAAAGCCTGAACGTCAAGCAGGTCGATTATATCCTCGCCACTATTAAAGAGACTTTCGAGATGCCCCGCTTCGATTATAATCCCCTCCCGGAAAATCTTCTGCGGGAATTTATCAAATCCGCGCGGCAGGATAAATCGTTGACTGTAGATGAAATCGCCCGCCTGATGGAAGCTCATCTGATACCCGCCATTGTGGAAATATTGCAAGGCGCTATGCCGGAAAGGGCGGGTGAATTGGTCAGCGAAGCGCAGAAGCAGAGCTTCATGGCTACTAAGGCGAAGGAAATCGGCATCACTTTAGAGGAAATCGAAAAAGTGATGAATTCCGCTTATATCTACCTGCCGGTCATGACCGGATATGAAGTTACCAAATCCAAGGACAGCGACAAGTTCACCATCAAAATCGAAGGCGGCATCATCTGGTTCCATATCGACACCGGCGGCGATAAGCCAAAAGTGGAATTAAAAGTCGCCAATACCACCACCTCGCAGGGTTTCGGCTCCAAGGAATTCGCTTACACCAGCGCGGTGGATAATTTCGCCCGCAACCTGCAGGTCGCCACCCGCGATATCGAAGAATTCAAACTGGGCGCCGCCATCGATGAAGTTCAAGGTAAATATGTCACATTCGGCATGGGTAAAAAGGAAGGCGTGTTCATCGATGACTGTTACTGGGTCGGCGAATATATGATGAAAGGCGGCGAACGCAAATTCGTCAAGACCGGATGGGTGCGCGTGGGCGAAGTGGGAGATAATAAAAGAGATCCCATCGCCCGTTCCACCGCCTGGGCGGTCAAGAAAGGAGACTGGGCGCCCGGAATGATGCTGATAGAACATCCCCGGCTCAATATCGATATCGCCTTCAAAATCATAATGTGCCAAATGAACATCAGTAAAGGGACATTACCACTTTATGAAGGCGATTTAACAGTTAAAGATGAATACGACGGATTCGCCCCGGGCTGCGATATCTCCGCACAGATGAATATCGGCAGTCTGATGAATTCCGGGCAGACATTCTTCATAATCGGCGGCACATTCGCTTTCGCCAATCTTGAATTTGAATCAAACACCTTAACCGATATGAAGACCAGTATCCCCTTCACCTGGGGAATTCATGGCGGTTTGATGAAGAAAGCATACTTCGGACAACTGGCGTTTGTAGGTGAAGCGGAAGTCGGAGCGCTGTTCTTCAGTGTCCAACAGAAATTTTGGGCCGGAGAAGATTACGACTACACTATAAAAAACAGTTCCATAGGTTTCCAAGCCGGATTAGGGTTGGAATACGCTCATTCTCCCGATTTGAATTTCGGTTTGCGGGCGGGATACAGGTTCTACAGCGTCGCTGATGTGTGGGATGTTGACGGTTCGGAATATAATCCCGATGATTATACTGATTACAATTTCCCAAAAGTTGACCATTCGGGATTGACTATCAGCTTGTATTTGCATTATACGCCTCCGGCTTTACCGTTTGATCCCATAGCGTTACTGCGGGGCGCCGCCGGAGAATGAAAATCAGTTGACAGTTGACAGTGGACAGTGAACGGTTAACGGTAAATAGCAGGGCAGCCCGGTTTCTCCGAAACCGGGGACTGCAGGCAGTAGGGGCGAAGCATTCTGACATAATGATGAAATAAACTTATACCGCAGCAAGAATGCTTCGCCCCTACAAGAAAATATTGGAATGCTGGCAGGTCACACCCTCCTGCGGCGTGCGAGACCTGCCGGAATGGTTCTTAAAACTTGCTAACTTGTCAACTTGCAGACTTGCCAACTTATTTTCAGAATAGAAGCTGATCCATGGATATGAATTTAGAGCAGTACGGCGGTTATATAATAAAAATCTTTGTATCGGTGCTATGCGGCGGCGTCATAGGGCTGGAAAGGGAATTATCCGGCAAATCCGCCGGGCTTAAAACTAACATTCTGATCTGTATGGGCGCCGCTATCTATATGATAGTGTCAAACCTGATACCCATAGTGACCGGAGTCGTCCCGGCAGACCCCGGGCGTATTGCGGCGCAGGTAGCCACCGGAATAGGATTCATCGGCGCCGGATGCATAATCCATTCCGGAATGTCGATCGCCGGTCTCACCACCGCCGCTACTATATGGGTAGTGGCGGCAATCGGATTGGTGATCGGATTAGGTTTCAATATTCTCGCTATTATTCTGACCGCAATAGTTCTGCTTATTTTAATCGGCGTAGGACGATTGGAGCGGATATTGAGAATCCACCGGAAGGAAAACTCCAATGAGAAAGATGCACCGCCGCCGATCGATGATTGATTAATTTAATCTACCGTCAGAATAAAAAATTGAAAATCCGCGCCGATGATTACAACTATATTCGATCTATAGCAGACTAATATATCAGAGGCACTAATATTCAGGAGTTAATACAATGAAGACAATTATTAAGATATTTATCACCGGCATTTTATTGATTTTCTTTGCGGTTGATTTTTCATCCGCAGGTAATCTTCCCCGCTCGCGGGAAGCGGTGCTGATTGAATCCACATCACCCGCTGAAGTGATGGTGCGCGCCAAAGGCATCGGTTACTGGGAAAAGGAATCAAGCAAGAAGAAGGATAGGGAGAATTTTCTTTTGGAGGAAGCTGAAGACGACGCCCGCAAAGCGGCGGTATATTTCATTCTATACGGAGGCGCCGATCCTCTACTGACCACCGAATCCGAAAAATCCGCCTTCGCTAAGATAGAAGAAGAATTTTTCCAAATCGACAATATCAGAAAATATATCGTTTGGGAAGGCACGGATTTTCTCTCCCGCACCAAAAGAGAAATCCGCAAAGATAAAGAATACGAACTTTACATCGAAAAAGCCTTCAAGATAAACAAACAGGACATCCAGCAGTATCTAATTAACCGGGGAGTATTGACCGCTAAGGCGGATATTATCCAAGCTTTGGGTATGCCGGTGATTATGGTGATACCAGCGGTGAAGAAGGGCGAAAATCCAATTCAAACGCTTCAGACCAATCCCAATCTGAGCCACGCCGCTAAAGTTATTGAGAGCTTTTTGACCGCCCGGCGCTATGAAGTGGTCGTGCCGGAACAGCAGGTCGATATTTCCCAGTTAGCGGCGGCTCAGCAGTCTTTGAAAAATATCGAAGAGGATTACAGCTACCAGTTAGCGCTGTCCATCGGCTGTGATGTCTATATCACTTTCGAGGTCCAGCTGGAAGATGTCAAGTACGGCACGAAGAAAGCGATTGTCAATGTCCGCGCCTATGAAACAACTACCGCCCGCTTATTAGGTACGGAAACCGGCTATTCTCCCGCCGCTCCTTCACCCGGCCAGGTGCTGATTGAGCAGGCGGTCAATGACGCCGCCGATAAAGTCCTCAGCCGTGTCATGGCTTACTGGAAAGATGATTTAACATCCGGTATCCAGTATAAAATTATCATAAATATCTCTCCGGATTATAATGAAGATCAGGCTGAAGAAATATCTTTCATCTTCGCGGATTTATTGACGGAAATAGCAAAAAATAAAAAGTTCAAAGAAAATATTGTGACCGATCAGACTCTCGATTATTTGGTGTGGTGCGATCCGGAAAAATACAGCCGTTCGACTAATCTGTACCGCCGGATGAAAGAGAAATTCAGCGAAGAATTCACCGACGGAACCTTGAAGAAAGTGAATATCAACCGCAAACTTATCCTTCTAAGGATCGAAGCGGAATGATATACTTAGCGAAAGATATTTAAATTAAGGCTCTTGGTTTTTAAACGATTTTTTTTCTAAAATAAACGACATCTAAAATTGTCACTTAGGTAATTTAACTGAGGAAACAATCCCCCTTAATCCCCCTTTAAAAAAGGGGGGCAGGGGGCATAAGCGCTTAATTAAGACATTTTTCACTGAATGTAGGGGCGAAGCATTTTTGCCATCATTAACGCATTTCTACAATCTTTCCAAAATGCTTCGCCCTAGCAGGATGCATATTCAAATTTAGATAGGGGCGGATGCCGTCCATCCCTGCAAGTCATCCCACATTTGTAGGGGCGGGGTTCCCCCGCCCTGGTTTAAACGGATATTTTTGGGCGCGGAAACCGCGCCCCTACATCATGTGTTTTATACCTTATTTAAGCGCTTATGGGGGCAGGGGGGATTATTAAGAAACTTGATTAAAGTCGCTTATTTTAATTACATTATTGATTGGTAGGTCGGGGGCTTGTCCCCCGACAAATTGTGGGAGGAGATAAACCCCGCTTTAAGAAAAATCGAATTATGAGATTGATGATGCGTAAATTATTGACATTCTTTATATTATCCCTGTTCACCGCCGGATGTTCCAGCGCGGGACCGCCCGCTTGGTATCTTAAAGGCTCGCATCCCCGCTATCAGGACGAGTTCTACTTTGTGGGTATGGGTTCAGGCGGAACTTTTGGGGAAGCTCAATTAGCGGCGGCCGCTTCAATCGCAAAACAGATTGAGGTCAAAGTTGAAAGCCGGCTGGAAATCGCGGTTGAATCCTATGCCGCCGATGACCGTGAAATTATAAGTTCAGAGGTCAAATCCTTCAGCCGCGCAATTTCTGAAAGGAAATTAGCGGGCGTACAGGCGGCGGAACAGTATGTCGATAACGGCACCTATTATGTCCTCTGTGTGGTGGACAAAGATAAATTCGCCGAAGGGCTGCTGCAGGATATAGGTCAGAAAGCGCAGTCATTGAATGGAATCCTCAAAGACAGCGGCAGATTATTAAATGAAGGTAAAATCTTCCCTGCCCTCCGCACGATGATGCAGGCGGTCGATATTTCCGCCGAATATCACGCCGGAGTCAATTTATACACCAGTATAACCGGTAAAAATATCCCGCTTTCCGATATCACCACCGGACCGGAAATATTATCCCGCGCCCGCTCAATCCTCGCCAAGTTGACTCTGATAAAAGTGTCCGGTGATGATCAATACGGCAAATCCGGACAGTTATTACCCGAACCCTTCACGGTCAAAGCGGTGTATAAATCCGATACCGGCGATAAAATCCCGGCGCCTGAGTTAGCGCTTAATCTGAAAGATGAAAACAACAAAATTCTCGATTCTCAATTAACCGATAATAATGGATTAGCGGAATTTTGGGCTTATGCCATCGGACAGGATAAATCGAAACTTATAGTCACGCTTAATCTGAAGAAAACTCCGCCGGCGTTCAAGAAGGATTTGCAGAACCTGCAGACAACTTTCAGATATAACATTATGGAGACTGCCCCAATTACTTTCAGTATCAGGATTTATGATAAGCATGACCGGCGGATCGAAACCGTGGAAGCGGAAATAGCCAAATCAGTAGAAAAATGCGGTCATCATATCGGTGAAAATGCGCCTTTCCGTTTAACCGGAAAGATGAATTTAGTGGAATCGCATGAAATCGACGGATTTGACGGAAAGCAATTTATGGCGAAAACGGAAGTCATTTTATTCATGGAGATGGCTGACACCGGCGGGAAAATAGGAAGCGTTACCATCACCGCCAAAGGATTGGATAAGACTTCCGAAAAAAGGGCGGTGGAAAAATCCTATCAAAGGCTGGAAATATCCAGCCGCGATATGGCGAAAATGCTTGCTGAAGCTGAAGGCAGATTGAAGGAATACAATGAAAAACAGTCCAAGGAAGCTTTGGAAATGAGTAAAGTATTATACGGTCAGGGAGAATACCGCAAAGCGTTGTTCAGCCTGGCTAAGGTGAATGAAGGCGATGAGAATATCCGCGAAAGAGAGAAGCTGTTTTACATGATAAAGGATGAATTGAATAAAAATACCGAAATAAAAACTCAAGATTAAATAGTGATGAAATTAAAAAATCATTAGGAGAAAACAATGAAAAAGTCAACCCCTATTATCTTCATCCTCGCGTTGCTGCTTTTAACCGGCTGCGCAGGACCTAAAAAGACCGGAATGACCGGCGCCACCGGGGAAACTATGAAAAACATACCTGAATGGTTCCTCAATACCCCCAGTGATCCTAATTATATGATTGCGGCGGGAACCGCCATTTCCAGAGATCTGCAGTTGGCTAAAGACAAAGCCGCTGACGCCGCCCGGATGGAAATCGCCAAAGCGATTGAAACTAAATTCAACGGATTGTCCAAGCGCTTCCAAGAAGAAGTCGGCACTGATGAAAATGTGCAGTACTTGGATATGTTCACTCAAGCCACTAAAGCCGTTGTTTCTCAAGTGCTGTCCGGCACTACCGTTGAGAAGACTCAGATAGTCAACGAATCCGGCTCTTTCAGAGCTTATATCCTGATGCAGATGCCGGTCGGAGCTACCAGCCAGGCTCTTCTCAATAAAATCAAACAGCAGGAACAGCTTTATACCCGCTTCCGCGCCACTCAAGCCTTCGACGAATTGGAAGAAGAAACCGAGAAATTTGAGCAATGGAAAGAAGGCGCTGCACCTACGGGAAATTAAAATGATCCGAGCTGCGAGATGCGGGTTTCGAGTTCGTGTCTCGCTTCTTTTAAGTCTGTCCGAGAATACTATAATGTCATTCCGGAACGCCGAAGGCGTATCCGGAATCCACTGTTATTTAGAAACTTAATTCGGATGCGATTCTTCACTTCGTTCAGAATGACTTATTCTCGGACAGACTGTAAAGTCTTAAATCTATCAACTAATGGGGCGAATCGGTGTTTTGCCCTTTTATTCTTTCCGGGATGACGGTTTGTCTTATTGCAGAATAATTCTCGTCATAGCCGTTTTCAATCTCTTAATTTCATGTTACTCCGTAAAACAGTGCGAGCGTCAACCGCCGCCTGAACCGCTGGTGATGCCTTCATGGTTTTGGGATACTCCCCGGATTGAAGGATTACAATCAGCGGTGGGATACTCGCAGTTTTATAGGGATGGTCCGGACGCTTACCGGGAGGCTTTCCTTGATGGGGCTTGGAGATTGTTCAACGATGAAGAAGCCTATTTCGCCGGTGCGAGAGCGCTGTCTTCCGGCGCCGGAGTACAAATGAGTATGGGCAGCACCATTAATATGAGAATCGATTCAACCGGATTCGACGATTTTGTGAAGTATATTGTCCGGGTGGATTCTTTCGCCGCCGAAAATATGAGGATTATGCTGGTCGCAGCCGATGAATTCCAGCCTGAAAAAGGATTGTGTCCCTCCCCGCCGGCGAATAATGTGAAAGTCCCTGAAGCTGGTGTATTCACCGGATACAGTGTGACTCCAAAGTATTATTATAGTTCCTCTTCCTGGATTGAAGCGGAGCGGATCGCCCGGATCGAACTTGCAGTCAACGCTTCATCGAAAATCAAAAGCGTGGAAAATGTAGCGGATGGGAATATTTTGAGTACAATTATAGTAGAGACTGATATTAACATGGTCAACATCCAAACAGTCCAACGCCGTTTTAATTGGGAACATGGAATGTATGAAGTCTGGGTGACAGGAGAAACTAATGATAAACGATATTAATAACAGTATTCACGGAATGTAGGGGCGAAGCATTTTTATAATAAACGACATTATAGCTTGTTCGATAGTATGTTTTACAATGACTATAATCCCCCTTAGTCCCCCTTTAAAAAAGGGGGAAATCTGACTCCCCCTTTACTAAAGGGGGGAAGGGGGGATTACTAAATGATTA
>JADHWD010000043.1 GCA_016783645.1 bacterium | reverse complement strand
AATATCAGTATAATAGTAACAAATTTTCGACTCAATTGCAAATATTAAGCGCATCGATTTATAAGATTTTCGCGGAGTGAAAAAGCGGTTATGATTAATTATTACAAAGAGTTAGATACTTTTCGTTCGGGGACTAATTTAAAAACAGAAAGTGATTTTCTTCAGCGCTTCATAGGCGATTTTCAATTCCTTGAATTCTTTCTTCAATAAATCGTACTCTTCGCTCTTCAGCTTCTCTATCCTTGACTCAATCTCCAACCGGTTCAATTTAGCGATCAAATCGGCGATATTCAAAGGTTTGAGGTAGAATCCGTAAGCGCCGAGATTCATCGCTTCCAATGCAGTCGCCTCATCTCCGTAACCGGTCATAATAATCACTTTGGCGTCCTCATCAATCCGCTTCAAAGCCTTCAACACCTCAATACCGCTCATCGAAGGCATCTTAAAATCAGTGAGAACCGCATCGTATCTCTCCTTTCTGTAGCTTTCGATTGCGGGTTCAGGCTCATGAAAGGTAAAACACTGATATCCGCCGGGGGCGAGCGATCTTTTCAGGCTTCTCAAAATATCCTTATCGTCATCGATTATCAATATCCGCACAATAGCCTCTTTGTTTCGTGTGAAATCCGTGGAATTAATAATTTTCTTTATTTAAAGCAATGATTATACCTGTTTTTGTGATATAGAACACATCTGTAATTATTTGAAAATACATCTCTTATGCGAATGGAGGTATTAATCAGGAAGTGTGTAAGTGAATAATGTCATTCAATATTGTTTATTTTCGTGTATGATTTTAGGCAGGAAATTTTAATTGAAAAGGAGAATTGGGATGACAACGCGTCGAAAGAAATCAGTTATTCTCAATGTGTTTAAGATATGTATAGAGAACACTCCGCGATATCCCCAGATATTGCGCGGTGTCGGTTTTATTCCAGTTGAATTTATCAAGGGTAAGTTTCACCAATTTTATAATCCACTTATTGAGATCAAGTCCTTGCGAAGGGAGTTCAAATAGGTCAGCGGCGGCTTTGCCGGCGGAATAGGGGCTGGGGATATTGAAAGCTCCGCCGGCTGAAAGGAAATCGAGATGTCCGGCTTTCATTTCCGCTTCATTACATAATAATGATACACGCTCCATAGCGTTTTTCAACTCGCGGATATTCCCGGGCCAATCATGTTTCAATAGCGCTTTTTCAGCCTCCGGTGTGATTATTTCCGGCGGAGTCTTTTTAGTATGATGAATCTCTTTTAAAAACATATTAGCCAAAGGGATAATCTCTTCCGGCCGATCCTGCAGCGGCGGCAGATATATCTGTCCCACATTCAGCCTGAAATACAGATCCTGGCGGAAACTGCCTTCAGCTACACATTTTTTAAGATTCTGATTAGTGGCGCATATAATTCTGACATCGACATCGATTTTCCTCACTCCTCCTACGCGATAAAACTCCCGCTCCTGAATGACGCGTAATAATTTCGCCTGATGCTCCGAAGCCATTTCGGATATTTCATCAAGAAACAAAGTGCCGCCTTTCGCCAATTCCAATTTCCCTTTCTGCCCCTTGGGATTGCCGCCGGTGAAAGCCCCGGCTTCATAACCGAATAGTTCGCTTTCAAACAGACCCGGGCTGATGGCGGCGCAGTTGATGGCGATGAAGGGGGAGGTGATCCCCCCGTCTCCGTAATGGATGTACCTTGCTACAACTTCTTTTCCGGTGCCGGTTTCACCTTCGATAAGCACGGTCAGATCACGGTTGTTATGGAATTCCCTGGCGGTCTGGAATATCCTGCGGCTGGCTTCGGAGAATATCCCAATCCCCGCAGTCCCCATCTGCTTAGCGTAAGCGGCTTTGATATGTGATAATTCTTCGCTTATTTCTTTAGTCGCTTCCTTGACTTTATTCTGAAAATTCTCCTTCAATTGAATATTATCTTCCTTCAAAGCCAAAAATTCGGAAGCTTTTTTAGTGAGATGCGCCAGTTCCTCCACATTGATCGGTTTTAATAGATAATCATAAGCGCCGTTCCTTAAAGCCTCCACTGCGCTGTTCACTTCGCCGAATCCGGTGAAAAGCACGACTAAAGTGTCTTTGACAGCGTCGGTTTTCTTTATATTTTTCAACAGCTCAATCCCGTCCATGCGCGGCATCTTGATATCGCTCAATACCATGTGAAATTTCTCTTCTTTCAATTTTTCCAAAGCTGTGACGCCGTCATCGCTTTCGACGATGACATGCCCCAGCATTTTCAGGAATCCCGCAAGGCTGCGCCGGCTCAATTGGGAATCTTCAACAAGAAGAATTTTCATAATTCTCGTCCCAGCAAAGTTTTATTATTAATCCTCATCTTCCTCCTCGTTCTCAACCGCTATGGGGATAGTAACTGTGAATTTGGCTCCGCTCTCTTTAATGTTTTCCGCATATAAAGAACCGCCGAATCCGGCGGATAAGTTCTGAGTTATCGCCAACCCTAATCCCATTCCATCACTCGTCACTTTCGAAGTGAAAAATGGATCGAATATCCGGTCGATTATTTCTTCCGGAATACCGGGACCATTGTCCGAAACACTTAATAAATAAATATCCCCTTTAACCTCCCCGGAAATAGTGATAGTCTTATTCTCCTTTACATGTTTGTCCAGGACATTCATGGCATTGATGACCAGATTGATGACAATCTGTTCCAATTGAGTGGGATTAGCCTGCACCAATGGCATTTCAGGTTCAAATTCCATGATGACTTTTATTTTATGTGAAGCGATTTGGCGTCCTATAAGAGTGAAAGCCTTATGCACCACACTTTCGACATCGACCGGAGTGATCAATAAATTTTCGCCGCTGTGGGCTAAAGCCTGCATATGTTTGATGATATCGTCTATCCTGGACGCCTGCTCCGACGCCAGTTTCAATGTATCATACAAGTCTTGATTGGAGATGGTCATATTCCGCTCACCCCAATAGAGGAGACCGTCCACCGAAATTTTAAGCGCGTTCAAAGGCTGATTGATCTCATGGGCGATACCGGCGGCTAAAGTGCCTAAAGAAGCGAGTCTTTCCGAACGGGCTGATATTATCCGCTGTTCCTCGATTTTACGGGTCTGTTCCCGCACTAAATCCACTAAGTGCTGGGTGTATTCCCGCAGTTTCAGCATAATTTTAATACGGGTGGCGAGTTCCACCGCGTTGACCGGTTTCTGCAAGAAATCCTCCGCGCCTAAATCTATCGCCTTAATCCTGCCGTATAAATCAGTATGCGCAGAAGTTAG
This sequence comes from bacterium, assembly GCA_016783645.1. GTDB lineage: Bacteria > Electryoneota > Tariuqbacteria > Tariuqbacterales > JADHWD01 > JADHWD01. The sequence goes on along the minus strand of JADHWD010000043.1, from coordinate 13,530 downwards.
AAACAATACGGAACTATGTTCAGTGGCGGATTCGCTCTTAAGTTTTTTACAGACCTCAAAACCATTCATGCCCGGCATCATGATATCCAAAAAAATAATATCCGGCTGCCAGATACGGGCGATATCGATACCGGTTGCGCCATCCTTAGCGGTATATATCTCAATTTCCGGCAGTAGATTCTTCAAAATTCTCAGAATTGAACCGAAATCATCGACATTGTCATCTATGAATAATATCTTAGCTGTCTGTTTCAAGATATCCTCATGTTAATAAATCCAGATTATTGTAACAGTTTAGTTCTTTGAAGATGGCGGGGTCAGGGACGACCCCGCCTACCTTAGTATCGTAGTCCGGGTCGTCCCTGACCCGGACATGCATATTCCCAAACTTCACAAAGCTAAAGTGTTACAACATTTTAGCTTTATCAGAAACCACACCCGTACTCGTCATTCCGGCTTGTCCGTATTCGGCTGGGATAACTGCTTGTGTGCCGATTCTGGACGCGCTTCGCTTGCCAGAATGACGAAAGTTGTAATTTTTTCATAGAACTAAAATGTTACAGATTATTAAAATATATAATATTTACTAAATAAGTCAACTATTTGAACGGCAAGTTTTTTCAAGGCTTTGGGCTTTTGGTTCTTGGCTTTAGGATGCGGCTCAGGACTCAAGACTCAGGACTCAAGACTCAGGACTCAAGACTCAGGACTCAAGACTCAAGACTCAAGCGCCGGCAGGTCACACCTGCCTCCGGCGCGCAAAATCTGCCGGAAACAAGGATGTTCTTGACTTGTCGACTTGCGGACTTGAAGACTTATTTTCAAGAGACCTGATGTGTTGATACTGCATTGATTTTTCGGAACAATATCCTTGTTACGATAGTAACAATATTTATCAATCTGCGTCTATATACAGGGCGGCACAATGAATTTTTATTCCATAATTGAAAAGAAGCGTGACGGCGGCGCGCTCACTCAAGATGAAATTGACTTTTTCATCCGTGAATATATCCGGGGGATGATACCGGACTACCAGGCTTCAGCTCTCCTGATGGCGGTTTATTTTCAGGGGATGAGCTTTCAAGAGACTCTTTATTTAACTAAAGCGATGCTTGATTCGGGTGAAAGAGTCAATTTCAACGGCGTTCCGGGTAGTCGAGTTGATAAGCATTCCACCGGCGGGGTGGGCGATAAGATCTCTCTCATCCTGCTCCCAACAGCTGTATCTTTGGGATGCCAAGTTCCCATGATCTCCGGCCGAGGTTTAGGACATACCGGCGGCACTTTGGATAAACTCCAATCAATCCCCGGTTTTAAAATTATCACTTCATCGGAACAGATACAAAGGATGACTATCGAATCCGGAGGCGTGTTCGCCGGGCAGGGAGAAAATTTAGTTCCCGCGGATAAAAAACTCTATGCCTTAAGGGATGTCACCGCCACTATAAAATCTATCCCTATGATCGCCGCCAGCATCATATCCAAGAAAGCGGCTGAAGGTATCGACGGATTAGTCCTCGATGTTAAGACCGGAGACGGCGCAATATTCAGCGAATACGAAAAATCGCTGGAATTAGCCGCTGTTATGGTCGGACTGGGTGAAGCTTTAGGCATAGAAACTACCGCCCTCATCACCGATATGAGTCAGCCTTTAGGTTTGACAGCGGGAAATGCCCTCGAAGTGCGCGAAGCCGAAGAGATTTTACAGACCGGTCAAGGCTGCTCCGATTTAATCGAACTCACTGAAGCGCTGGGAGCGGTGATGCTGAAACTATCAGGATTAAACCCATCATTAAGAGAGGGGATCAAATCCGTCAGGAATGCGCTTCATGACGGGCGGGCTCATAAGAAATATCTTGAAATAACCAAAGCGCAGGGCGGCTGCGGGAGACCGGATGTTACCGATAGTGTCACAATAATCACCGCCTCCCGCCAGGGTTACATTGACGAAATCCCCGCCCGCAGGGTAGGGGAGATGCTGGTGGAAATGGGCGCAGGGCGGAAGAAAATAGACGACTCGATAGATTATTCAGCGGGGATTCGTTTTCATAAAAAGCGGGGTGATTTTGTCGATGAAGGCGAAATTATTGCCGAACTGTTCTCCGCAAATCCAAGCAAAATTCCCCAGAAGTTAGACGATTTAGTCAAATATTCAGATATTATACCGGAATCCCGTGAATTAATAAAGATGGTGGTGGACTCTAAAGGGGAATATTCCTGGGAAGAATATGTGGAAAATAGTGAATAGTGAATGATGAATGTTGAATGATAATATGAGTGCAAAGGTGCAAACAAACAGTCATACGCTTTTCACAAAAACCAGATAACTTAAGATTGAAACTAACTAAAGTCCGGAGTCCAAAGTCTAAAGTCAATAATGAAAATCAGAACAATCAGATATATTCTATTAAGCGTCATATCAATCCTGGTATTATACAGTGCGCTGGGATTTGGAAAACGGTCATTTGAAGCGTATTGTCCTTTCGGCGGAATGGAAAGTATCTGGGGATTATTCAAATCCGGTGAATTCAGCTGCGCTTTGGGACCGTTGAATCTTTCCATGCTTATAGCAGTTTTAATACTGACGGTCATTGCCAAAAAATCATTCTGCGGATGGATTTGTCCTATCGGATTCTTGAGCGAATTAGGCGGTAGATTAGGAAGTAAAATCTGGCCCAAGCGTCCGGAAATAGGCGCTAAACTGAATGGAATATTGAAATTACTGCGCTATCCCGCCTTGATTGCCGCTTTGTATTTCACCTACCGCACCGGAGAACTGATCTTACGGGGTTATGATCCTTTTTACATAATCTTCTCCGGATTCGGGCACGGAACTTTAGGGCTGATATCTTACATCGTGTTAGGACTATTAGTAATAGGCTCTCTGGTGATACCCATGTTCTTCTGCCGCTATCTTTGCCCCTTGGGAGCGGTTTTTGATCCTTTCAGCCGTTTAGGATTGATTAAGCTAACCCGCGATGCGGATTCCTGCACCGGATGCGGTGAATGCGATTCAGCCTGCCCGCATCAGCTCAAGCCTCAGCGATGGAAGAAAATCCGCCACCGGGACTGCACCAACTGTCTGGAATGCCTGGAAGCATGCCCGGAAAAAGAAGTCATGGATTTGAAAATAACAATATGAACTATAATAAGCGGCTTTAATATTAGTGTCTTAATAATCCCCCCTGCCCCCCTTTAGTAAAGGGGGGAGTTATATTTCCCCCTTTTTTAAAGGGGGACTAAGGGCATAAGCGCTTGAATAAGACATATATTCACGAGATGTAGGGGCGAAGCATTTTTAGTTAACAATAAAAATATTAATCACTTATAAAAAATGCTTCGCCCTTACGAGCGTATAAAAAACCGCTTAATTAAGCGCTTATGGGGACTAAGGGGGATTATTTCCCCGGTTAAACTTTCTAAAGGACAATTTTAGATATCGTTTATTATAAGTCAGTGAGCCGGAAAGTTGACAAATATGCAGGTCAACGAACTTCCATCCATATAAATAGAATAACTTCCTTACTTGTGAGCCTGTAAACTTGAAAACTTAAAATAACTATGAGAATACCTAAACTCCTGCTTCCCGTTTTAGCGGTCAGTATCCTCTTATTCGGTTACTTTCTGCGTTTCGCGTTCACTCAACCCACTTCTAATGTGTCTTTCGATTCGGAAGGCGGCGGGAAAAAGCTGGAATGCCTGGTGGAGGGTGTAAAATGCAAAGGCACTGCCTCTTTCTTCACTTCGCTCTATAAAAACACCGAAGGGATTATCTCTATTGAAACCTATGCCACCGAACATCTGGCGGTATTCACCTACAATCCGCAGTTGATAACAACTCAGCGGATAATCGAAGTGATGGAAACTCCCATATTACTTCAGGACGGATCGAGGCGGCAGGTGTTCAAATGCCTGTCTTATAAATAGGTTTTTCAAGTACCGTTCTATTTCTTCTAATATTGGATGATTACAAGTCATTATGTTAATCGGTTATCCAGTTTATTCAGCTAATTTATTGGGCAGGTTACAAACCTGCCCCTACCAAAGGTTATTGTAGGGGCGGGTTTTTAACCCGCCCTTAATGAATAATAAGATTTCCTGACCTAAATGGATAACCGGTTATGTTATGTCAGAGAATGCCATAATATCATTCCGTAATCAGCTGTTATTTAATAATTTAAAATGGATGCGATTCTTCATATCATCCAGGCTTTAGCGGTCGGGTTTCTCCGAAACCGGAGATGTTACTGTTCATCGTTTACCATCAACCGTTGATTGTCAACTATGATAATAAGCCGCTGGCTGCGCCGCCGATGGAAATATTCGGTATAAATCATGAAAAACTTGAATTTTTTAAAGATATTTGGTATTTTTACTTGAACTTTTAGAAAATAATCAGCAAATATCATAATATATCAATCAATCAGGGGAAAAAACTGATGACAATCCCAAGAATCGTTTTATCTTTAGTTTTAGCGCTGTTCATAGCGGTATCCGCTTTAGCCGGCGCCGCTAAAGAGCGTTCTGAAATTCCCGAAAAGTATAAGTGGAAGCCGGAACACATTTATTCCAGTCTGGAGGAGTGGCAGAAGGATTTTAATTTCATCAAAGAGAATCTCGACAAATTAGCCGCCTTCAAAGGTCAATTCGCCGGGGACGATGCGGTTAATCCCGCTAAAAGCATGATAGAGTTCAATAAACTCGCGGAACAGATCGAAATCAAATTTGAACAGGTTTGGGTCTATGTGATGTACAATTATCATGTGGACATGAGTAATTCCGAGTGGGGAGGGCGCGAACAGCAGCTGCGTATGCTGGCGGTGGATTACGGCCAGAAATTAGCCTGGGTTAATCCCGAAATTCTACTCATTCCCCAGGAGATAATGCACAAATATATCGCCGATAATCCGGAACTTGAACCCTACCGTAAGAGCTATGACGATCTCTACGCTCAGCAGGCTCATGTCTTATCGGAACAAGAAGAAGAAATCATCGCTCTTTCATACAATGTCACCGGCGTTCCATCGGATGTGTATAGCAAGCTGACCGACGCTGATATGAAATTCGGTTATATCGTCGATGAAAACGGTGATTCGGTGGAAGTCACCGATTCGGGATGGGTCACCTGGCGCACCAACAAAGACCGTAGAGTGCGGGAAGATTATTTCAAAAATGTATGGGAGCAGTATCAAGCATTCGGAACCACAATGGCGGCTCTGATGAACGGTAATATAATGAAAGATATTTACATTACCAAAGCCCGCAAGTACGATGACTGTCTGCAGCGCGCCCTCGATGGGACTTTCATCCCTGTGGAAGTATATGAAAAATTAGTGGAGACTACCCGTAAGAACGCCGCTCCCTTGCATAAATATAATGAAATCCGCAAGAGAATGCTCGGCGTTGATCATTACCGCCATTGGGATTATTATGTGTCTATCTCTGAAGGCGATGAAGCCCGTTACACCTGGGAAGAAGGCGTGATGATGGTGGCTGACGCTTTGAAGCCTTTAGGCAAGCAGTTTATTCATGACATTACTCACGGCTTGAATCCGAATAACGGCTGGGTGGATATCTACGCTAACAAAAACAAGCGGGGCGGCGCTTATTCCAGCGGATGTTATGGTGTTCACCCATTCATGCTCTACAACTTCGATTACGAGAAGGGTTTGAGCTTGGAAGATGTGTCCACTGTCGCTCACGAAGTAGGCCATTCCATGCATTCCTACTATTCTGAAAAGGAGCAGGCGATCCCCAATAAAGATTACGCGATATTCAATGCGGAAGTGGCTTCAACGGTGAATGAAGCCATTATGTCCGCTAAACTATTGGAAGAAGCCCGCAAAGAATACAAGAAAGCTAAGAAAAATGATAAAGAAAAAGCCCGCCAAAAGCTAATTCATATTTTAGAAAGCAACATCGACGCCATCCGCCAGACTTTCTACCGCCAAACTATGTTCGCCACTTGGGAATGGGAAGCTCATAAAATGGGTGAAAGAAGTGAACCTTTGACGAAGGAAAGCCTAAGCGATCTGTATTATGGGCTGTTGAAGGAATTCCACGGTCCGGCGGCGGAATATGAAGACTTATCCGCTGTATCATGGGCAAGGATACCTCACTTCTACCGCGGATTCTATGTCTATACCTACGCCACCAGCTACGCCGCTTCCGTAGCTATCGCTCGGGATATCATGGCTGAATACAAGGGTGACAAGAAAAAGAAAGGATGCACTGAAAAGTATTTGAAATACCTCGCCAGCGGCAGTTCCAAACATCCGGTGGAATTGCTGAAAAACGCCGGAGTGGATATGGCGACTCCCGCACCTGTTGAATCCCTCATCGCCTATTTCAGCGAGATGGTGGATGAATTGGATATGTTAACAAAGCAGAATTAGAGATAATAGTCTATTAAAAGCAAAACCGCCGGTTATTCAACCGGCGGTTTTTTTTATTCGCTCATCCGCTGGGAGGCGGTTTTTAATATCTCTTCGGTTTCCCGCCTAATGTTTCCCAGCATTTGATTAAGATTGTTGAATGTATCTATCGCCCATTTACGATCCATTATTCCATTTATAATGTTATTAGCGCTGAACGCGGCTGATTGAGCGGCGGCGCTGTTTATCAGAGCCGCAGCGCCGATATCGGATAAAAGATTAACATCTGCTTCAATAGCGTTCTTTTTAATGTAATAAAGTAACTGCTCACAGGATTTTATCATCTGCGAAATGGTGGAAACAGCTTTCACCGCCCCATTATGAACCGCCTCCATTTGATTCTTCTTCGATTCTTCCCTATTGCGGAATTTCTTATAGACAGATAATAATTCATCGGAGGCGCTTAAATATTTTTCATTTAATAGTATGAAATGCTCCATAATCAGCCTGATTTCTTCCAGCGTCGTCTTCAAATCATCCGTTTTCTCCTCTTTCCGCTTAATCATTGTCTGACTGAAAACTTTCATAGTGAGGGCGGCGCTGAAACCGCCGCACAGCATGGAACTATTGCATCCGTCCGGAATCTTCGCCGGCGAAGCCAGGTCGTTCAGGAAGGCTTTTATGGTCTTATCTGTCAGCATTATTCTTTATTATCATTCTTGTTTCCCGATAAATCTATCATTTTCAATTCCGGGAAATAATCCTTTAAGACGATATTTTCCGGCAGTAATTCTTTCAATCGTTCGATGATAATTTTTATCCTTTCTGCCTGTTTTTTAATAATTTTCATATAGGATTGCACTTTATCGATATCGAGATTCATCACTTCGGTTATCCGGTCTATGGATAGGGTTGATTCGATGTATTCTATTTCTCCCTTGACTATCTGAATAAGAGGCGCAATCACTTTTGCTAAATAACAGGAAACTAAGTCTTTACGAAAATTTATCTGTTCCAAGGGCGCCCGCCGGCATTCCGATCCCACCGCTCTAATATCTTTACAATTGAAATCTTTGATAGCGCCGCTCATCTTTTCTACTGACCGGTCAATATTGCGGGATAATTCGCCCATAGTGTCTTCAGGCAGTAACTGCGCCATACCCTTCACCACAAACAACGGATTATTCAGCTCGTGATTAACACTGGTGACAAATTGGGAATGAAGCTCCTGTAGATCTTCGATTTCCGGATCTTCCGATCTGGAAACTTTCTTTACGCTTTCCACCTTGGAAGCCATCGCTTCCTCAAAGGAAACGCTGTCCGCTTTTTTGAAAGCTGACTGCTTTAATTCCCGCGCTGATTTCAGCTTTTCCGATTTGTCTACAGGTTTGATTATCATAAATTACTCCTATATCAAAATGTATAAAAAATAACAGAATAAAGCAAATAAGAGACGATGAGAGTCCGTGTGAAAATAACGCAGAAAAATAATAATAACGGAAATTTTGGAAAATAGGCGGTTATTTTGTATTTTTAAAGGTTTATGGAAAAGGACTTTAAAACAGTTCGGGTTATTCATTGTGAAGATATCCGAGGAAATAGACTCTAAAAAGCTCGATCAGATTACAAGAATAAGCCGGCGTCGGACGGTGATCAACGCTTCCGCTAATTACGGTTATTATGCGGTGTCTCCGCTTATGCATATGTTCCTGCAGGCTTATATTGTGAGGGCGATTGGACGCAATCAATACGCGATATGGCCGCTGATCAACACCGTTCAGAGTTTTGTGACTCTTACCTTGAAAATAGGGTAAAGGGTCAAGGGTAAAGGGTCAAGAAAAAACTAAAAAACGCTGTCATTCCCGCGCAGGCGGGAATCCAGTCACCTGAATATACCCGATTTTCATGCTAAGTTGTGCAACTTAGGCGCATGAGGGTTTACTTAATAATCCGCTTAATCACTTAATTACTGTGAATCTTATTCCGATTTCCGAATTCCTTATGAAATGATATACCGCAAACTGCTCACTCCAAAGCGGAAATCAGTGTATTAATACATTTCTTCCGGTACTATTGTCAGTTCGGATATTTTGCCGGAATTATTCATTCTGAAAGTCCAGATGCCGACGCCTTCTTCACCTTTTTCCGTTTTATAGCTGTATTCAGTGGTGGCATGCATTCCATTGATGTCAACATGCCCGGATTTAAATACCGTACCCGGTGTTGTTTTTACGAAAAATATACGGATTTCTTCTTTCCCGGTGAACACTTCCGGATTAAACTCGCTGTTCAATAATATCTTGCTGTTATTATTGAACATCCCTAATAATTTTTTAAAACTGCCGGTTTCATAAGCTTCATTAAGGTTTGAAGTGAAAATGGGAACGATTTTATCCACAGTCATGAAACTCCCCGGCTTTTCCCCGCAGGAAATCATTAAAATTACAGTTAATAGTGAGAGAAGAGTAAAAAATTTTTTCATTATGAACTCCATGAGTTTTTCGGTGAATATTATTTTACAATAAGATACAATCTTATGCGGTTTGAAGCAAATTTCGCTCTAAATAAGTCTATATTTCAGGGACTAATATTTGATAATTTTACCATTAATACCTATTTTATGACAATCGAAGATAAATAAAACTGAGGTCACCATGAAAACCGTTTTAATTATAGCGTGTATAACGCTGGTGTTTACCACTTTGTCGGCGGCGGCGGGACCGGAGGATGATGCTGCCTTCCGCACAAAAGCTGAAGCCGCAATGGAATTCCGCCGCTTGGAAGGGCAGATGAAATCCGCTAATTTTGAGGGCTTGGACGCCGATTCCGCCCATTCCTGGGATGCGCTGCATTATAACTTGCAGCTGGAATTCTTCCCCTCTACCCAACAGATTTCCGGCACGACGACCATCACCGGCAAAGTGGCCGACTCCTTAATGAATTCGGTCGATATGCACTTTCATCCCGGCATGTCTATATCCAATGTCACCTGCGCCGGTATGAACACGGAGTACAGCTGGATTTATGACGATTTGATCATCGACTTAGACCATACTTACCTGCAGGATGACACTTTTGAAGTGGCGGTTACTTATGCTGGGACACCCTCCACTATCTGGACGCCGTTATGGCCTATGACTATTTCCTGGGGCAGCGTGATATGGTCTTTCACCGATCCCGAAGGCGCGCGCGTCTGGTTTCCCTGTTTCGATAAGCCTTTCGACAAGGCTACTTACAGCGCGCAGTACACCGTCCCCCAAGGCTGGATCACCGCCTCCAACGGCGCCCTCGATTCCACCGTCACCAATCCCAACAGCACCGTCACCACTTATTGGAATCATATCTATCCCATCGAAACCTACCTCATATCCATCTGCATCTCCAATTATCGGATATTCTACGACAGCTGGAACGAGATACCAATCCATTATTATGTTTATCCTTCGCTCTATACCGCCGCGCAGAATGATTTTGAACCCATACCGGACATGATGGAATGCTATGCCGGCTTATTCGGCGAATATCCCTTTGAAAAGTACGGTATGGCGGTTGCGCCTCTTGGCGGCGGTATGGAACATCAGACTATGGTGACTATCGGAGCATCGTTGATAACCGGGATGGGAACCTACGAATTCATTTTCACCCACGAATTATCCCATATGTGGTGGGGAGACGCTTTGAGTCTAATAGATTGGCCGCATATGTGGCTCAACGAAGGTTTCGCCACTTACAGTGAAGCGGTATGGGCGGAAGACGCTTACGGCTACGACTACATGCTGTACTATGTCCAAAATTATCTTCAGAACTACTACATGAACTGGGAAACTCCATCTAACCGCTATCCCACTTTCGATCCGCCGGAAGTTCTGCTGTTCTCACCTTTAACCTACGAAAAGCCCGGTTCCGTGCTCCATATGATAAGATACATGCTGGGCGATGGCGATTTTTACTCCGCCCTGCAGGAATATTACTACACATATCAATATGGTAATGTATCATCAGATGATTTCCAGGAGATAATCGAATCGTATTACGGCGAAGATCTCGACTGGTTTTTCCAGCAATGGATATATGAAGCGGGTTTCCCGGTATTTGAATATCTTTATTCCATGCAGGAATCGGCGCCGGACACTTGGGATATAACTTTGACTGTCATTCAAACTCAGGATGAAGAACTGCCGGATTTCATCACTCCCATCGACATCGGCGTCTTTATCGGCGGTATCCCGGTTGACACTATATCCGCCTGGATTTACTCCCGTTCCGAAGTTATCGAATTCCAATACAGCGGCGCACAGCCGGATTCTATCGTTCTCGATTTCGACAGCTGGATATTAGGACGGAAGATTTTCAACGGCGCATTGATTGAACCGATTTTTGTAATGCAAGATTTCGAGTGGAGCGGGGGATACGCTTATCCCGGGACCATCGCCGAACTGTATATCACTTTGGAAAACACCGGAATGTCTTCCGGGGAAATCATCGGAACATTGAACACCGCGGAACCGGTGACGATAACAAATAATACCGCTTCCTTCGGCTCGATAATATACACCCAGAGTGGGGTCAATCAGACACCGTTCACTATCGAAATCCCCGCCTGGCTCAACTCTTACTGGGGCGGCTTCGAATTGACCTTGACCGGCGGAGTAGGGGACACCACTTTATTTTTCAACTTACCGTTAGGCGCGCCCAATGTGCTGTATGTCGATGATGACGGCGGCGCTAACACTGAGATTAAAGCCGAGATGATTTTAGATTCCACCATGGTGGTCTATTATCGCTGGGATGTGGCTTTGGCAGGAACACCTTCGGGACTGAACGATTATGATGCGGTGGTATGGGCTTGCGGACATACAAGTGAGACCCTCAATCAAGCGGAGAAGGATACAATAGCCGGATATTTAGACGGCGGCGGCAAGTTGTTCATCTCCGGGACTAATATAGCTTCCGGACTGCAGGGCGACAGCTTCCTGCAAGAATACCTGCATATCGCCTATAACAGCCAGTATGGGATGCTGATCATCAACGGAGTTCCCGGCGATCCCATCGGCGACGGCTTGAGCGTGCTCATTGCCAGCGCTCCATCTGACCAGGATAAAATTAATCCGGTCAACGGCGGGATAGAATGCTTCCGGTACTATCCTATAGGCGGAGCGGGAGTTTGGTTTGAAAGCGATTATAAAGTGGTCACATTATCCTTCGCTTTCGAGGATATGAGATGGGATCATCCGGCTTATGACAAACCGGATGAACTGGTGTCAGCCATCTTCGATTGGCTCGGCGTCGAACATAATCTGTCAGCCCCGCTGGTGGAAGACCTCACCATCTCAATTGAAAATGACAATATTATCCTGCGCTGGTCCCCCTTCACCATCGCTGTCTCTTATAATATCTACCGTTCGGACGAACCCTATTTCGATATAACCGGAATGGCGCCGGCGGCGGTGGAAACAGAGCCTGAATTCATCGATGAGGATGCCTTATTCGGCAGGAGTTATTTCTATATTGTCACCAGCAATATTGAATAAAATCAGAACAAGGGATTCAGTGATTGAACCCCTTGTTCATTATTCCTTGTTTATCTGTAGGGGCAGACCTTGCGTCTGCCCTTCCATCTCGTTCCCACGCTCCGGCGTGGGAATGCATACCATCAGAACTGTTTACCTTTCACTGTAGACCATCGACCGTTGACTATTTTCAGGATAATATAGTGTTAATTCGTCTTTGTGAATGTAAATCCACCCTGCGCTTTTACAATTTGATTTTGGCTGTTACCCAAGAAGCCGACATAATAGTACAATCCCGCTGGCGCGCCGCCGGGAACCGTCTGGGTCAACTGCCTGGCAATAGTCATCCCCGCCGACAATGATAATCCCGTGCGGTTTAACAAAGGCCCATAATAATTGCCGTTAGGCAGATACACACCGGTCCAAAAATCGAACTGCCCGGTTTGGCTCATATTATTATGAATCGTCCCATCATAGGTGAAATTCCCGCCGCCGGCAGGTATGATGATGGGGGGATTCAGCGGAGCGAAAGTGATGGTATAATCGCCGCTTATGACTTCATACAGCCGGGCGTAAGCCGACGCCAAAGTGAAATTGGGATTGGTCTCACCCTCTTGACTCATTATCAGAGCCGTCATACCTTGATTCTCGCACACCCAGGTATAGTTAATATAACTATACTCTTCGTGATAGATTTCGATGGGTATGCCCCACAAAATCAAATAGACCGTCAGGTCGATGGCGATATCGTTTCGCACTCGCAGTGTCTCCAGGGTATTGAGCGGCACCGCCACGTCGCCCCACGCATCCGCTTGAGAATCGAAATCGATGTCTATATCGATCCTGTAGGTTTGACCGGCGGTGTCATAATACACTTGAACGAAGATGGAATTGTCCCAGTCATCCTGGTAGTCTAAGGGCATAGGATACCAGGTCATGGGAGTCTCAAATCTGATGGGCAGGGACATCCCTTCCACATCCACTCCCATTCCCAGCATGTTCATAGCTGAAGGGAGCAGCTGGTAATAAAGGAAGCCCGGGCCTTCAAAACCGAACGGCACCAAATCGTCGGTTTCCATCACCAATTCAGCATCTTGAAATAGAGCGGCGAAGGGCGTGGAATCCACCGATACTATGGTCTGTGAGAAATCAGTGACTGTATCGCCTAAGGCGAAATCCCAGAATTGATTACCGCTGGCTTGACCCACATTCACCGGTATTCCGCCGGCGGTGTCGCTCTCGGTATAAAAACTGGATTCGATCCCCCAGTTGAAAGGCATCTCCAGGAAATCAATAGTGATTTGACCTAAAGTGACGCCGGTGATCGCCAAAATTGAGAAAAGAACAATTGTAACCCGCTTCATGGCAGCCTCCGTGAGGTGTAATTTGTTTAAAGCGCTATTTTTATATTAATTAAGTCAGTAAATTCGCAAATTGAAAAATCTGTAGGTTGACGAGTTTTTATTCGTCAAAGATGTTGTTCTGGTTTTTCGGAAATACCCTGTCTGCTTCCTTATAGGAAGCGATTTTGAATTGTTCCGGTATATTCGGCTTCTGTCCTTTCAGTAAATCCGTTATTGCGCAGATCTGCAGTTTGGGATATTCTCTTTTGGTGATCTGCGATTGATAGAATCCCATACCCGCCG
>JADHWD010000042.1 GCA_016783645.1 bacterium | reverse complement strand
AAAACAAAAAGTACAAAATCCGAAGCTCGAAATTCGAAATCCGAAACTGACAGTTTTTGACTTGCAGCTCGAAACTTTTAAAAAATATCTTGATACACGATTTTCTGCCAGAAAAAGCAAGAAAATCAGAATTAAGGTAATAATGATACCGATATTATAATCAGCGGAATCAGTGAAAATCAGTTCATATCAGCGGTTCGAAAAGAAAAAAACATACAGAAATACCGGCAATTTTTTTTCAATGTTGCAGCGTTGAGCTCTCTATTATTAAGACAATTTTTGGAAAATCCTGCTTAGAAAATGAACTTTAATAAACCTATCGACCTCCGTTCCGATACTGTCACCCGCCCTTCACCGGCGATGCGCAGTACATTACTAAAGCGCATAAATTCCGCAAGATATTCGGCGGGGGGATGCGTCAGGCGGGGATAATCGCCGCCGCTGCTTTATATGCGGTAGAGAACAATATCCCCCGATTGGCGGAAGACCATGAAAAAGCTAAAATGCTGGCGGAGACGATAGCGGGTTGCGCGGCCTTCGATTTGGATATATCGGCGGTGCACACCAATATTGTGATTTGGAAGGTCAATCAGGTTGATGGTTTGAATGCAGGGAAAGTGATGGATATGCTGAAGGAGAAAGGCGTGTTAGTCATCGACATCGGCGGAAACAGAATCCGGGCGGTGTGTCATCTGGATGTGTCGAAAGAGGAGATCATAACTGCCAGTGAAATAATCAAGAAAATATTCGGATAATTCCGCTTAATATTTCATCATCTATAAACGAGAACTAAAAATGAAATTCGACAGCGAGAAGCTCTGGTTATATACCGCATTGACTTTTAGTTTAGCGTTTATTATATACAGACTGGCGTATTTGAGTCTTCAGCCTGTGCCCTATGCTATTGGCGATTTCAAAGATGACGCATATTATTATTTTAAAATTGCCCAAAATATCGTCGAATCGGGAATTTCCACCTTTGATGGTATAAATGTGACCAACGGATATCATCCGTTGTGGATGCTGATGATTCTGCCGATTTTCGTTATTTTCAAATCGGATCTTTTTACCCCATTGTATGTTATTTCAATTCTGCAAATTCTCTTATTCGTCGGATTCTTATATTTCAACCTCAAAACCGTATATAAAATTGGGAATTCCAGAGCAGTCCTCATTTGTACCTTGATATTATTCCTGCTGCGATTTCATGTGATTTATTTCAGCGGCATGGAAACTATGCTAAACCTGTTCATTATCGCTTTAATTTTCCAAGAATTATTATTTAGGAAAAATTGGCAAGGATATCTTCATAGTCCGGGGAAAATTTTTGCTACAGGCGTATTGACAGCACTGATGATTTTAAGCCGGTTAGACACCATTTTCTTCGCTTTCGCTATCGCCGGTATCATCTTGATGAACCAGATAAAACTCAAAGGCGTTTATATCAATCATATTTTGAAAAATCTTATTCTGCTGGCATCACCATCTTTATTATTAGTCGGTTGTTATTTTTTAATAAATTATTCGATATTCGATCGGATTTTGCCGGTCAGCGGCTCGATAAAAAGCAGCTTTCCCTTTCCGCAGCCTCGGCTGGGTTATCTTGCAGGATATCGAGAATTCACAATCTTAATGCTGTGCGCGGTTATTTTTATCATAATTTATATCAAAGATTTAATCGGAAAAGCTGGATTTTCTAATAAAGATAATTGGAATCTTGATACTGTTACAGCTTTCTTTTCAGCGGGATATTTGGTATTATCCGCTTGGATAGTGCTGTTCATGCATTGGGGTGTTTATGATTGGCATTTCATTCCGGGAATCATTTTGGTCATTCCTACCAGCATTAAAATTATCAAGTTAGTCGATTATTTAAATGGAAAGATAAAAATCCCTCAACTGAAATTAATATCTTTCTTGTCTATAGTCTTAATTCTATTATTCTTAAATGGAAAGGGAATTTTAAAGCATCATACAGGTAGACATCTTTTTTTCTATAAAAACTATGAAGCCGCTAACTGGGTAAATGAGAATATTCCTGAAGAATCCGTATTCGCCATGACAGAATGCGGTATTTTCGGATACTATTGTGATAGAAAAGTGGTTAATCTCGACGGTGTTGTGAACAATAACGAGTATCAAAAATATTTGAGCGAAGGCCGTTTAGTAGATTATTTGAAAGACAAATCGGTCGATTATATAGTTGAATTTAAACTGCCGAAAGAACAATATCTCTCGAGTGATTACACAAATTATAAATTTGAAGTATGGAGTTATAAGACGAATTCTTCCGGAGGAATTTTGTATCTTGATAAGCAAGATGAGTTATATCGCACGCCTATTAAGTCTTATAATCCCAAGAGGGGATTGAGTATAGTGATATTCCGTCTCCCTTGGAGTCATGATATTGAATATGCAAGATAATTAATCGCAGGAGTAAAACTGAGAAAGCCGATTATCGGGGTGATAGGCGGCGCTTCCTGTAATGCGGAGGAATATTCCATTGCGGAAGCGGTGGGAGAATTGACCGCCTCCCGCGGCGGGATTGTGCTGTGCGGCGGCGGACGGGGTGTGATGGAGGCGGTGTGCAAGGGTGTTAAGAAAGCGGGAGGGACTACCATCGGTATCATGCCCGGAAGTACTCCGATGGAGAGTCCGCCCAATCGCTTCGTGGATATTCCCATTTTCACCGGTATGTCCGACGGCCGTAATGTGATAAACACTAAATCTTCCGATGTGGTGATAGCGATAGGCGGCAGTTTCGGCACCCTGTCGGAAATCGGATTGGCGCTTAAAAGCGGAAAGAGAGTGATCAGCATAAACAGCTGGAATATAAACCGTGACGGTGTGAAGATGGATAATTATCTGAAGGTTGACAGCGCTGAAGAGGCGGTGGAATTGGCGTTCAATCTGTTGAAATTTCATACCTCGAAAGCATAAAAACGGGAATAGACTTTGGACTTTGGACTTTGGGATAAGACTCAGGACTCAAGACTCAAGCTCTGGCAGGTCACACCCGCCTGCGGCGTGCAAGACCTGCCAGAACAGCTTTTTTCAGATTAAGTGATTGCAGACGATTCTGTAGGGGCAGGGTTCACCCCTGCCCTAAATAGGGCGACCGCAAGGGTCGCCCCTACAGCCAGATGATTATTTGTAGGGGCAGACCCATGTGTCTGCCCTTCCATCTCGTTCCCATGCTCCAGCGTGGGAATGCGTACCACAGGTGGGTTAAGAACCCACCCTACTAACAGCTATTTTCAGATTAAGTGATTGCAGACGATTCTGTAGGGGCAGGGTTCACCCCTGCCCTAAATAGGGCGACCGCAAGGGTCGCCCCTACAGCCAGATGATTATTTGTAGGGGCAGACCCATGTGTCTGCCCTTCTCCGGCTTATCGAAAGGAATATAATCTTTTCATAGAAAGGACCAAAGATGACAAAACCTGCCTGGCATATGACGAGGGAAAACCGAGGGCTTACCACAATCCCGGAAATGCTCGATAACAGCGCGAGAGATTTCGGAGACAAGCTGACGATGCAGCGATATGTAGATGGACATTGGGAGAAGTTCACTTACAAGGATTTGAATAAAATGACGGATCAGCTCGCCGCCGGATTGATGAAACTCGGTTTTAAGAAAGACGATCATATCGGTTTACTGGGCGAAAACCGCCCGCAATGGGGAGTTTCTTATATCGCCATCCAGCGTATGGGCGGGATCACAGTGCCGCTGGATTCCATGATGAGCGAAAATGAAATTCACCATATTCTCACTGTTTCCAAAGTCAAGGGAGTGATTAGCACCGCCAAATTCCTCGGCACTATCCTTGAAGCGGATAACGAGTTTTTAAAAGTCATCGATTTAGACAACGGAGGCCGAAAAGACACAGTGAATCTCGATGATGTGCTGGTGAAAGATGTGAATAGGGATGAATTTCCCAAACTTCAACTGGATGAAATAGCAGCGATCATATTCACCTCCGGGACCACCGGCTATTCCAAAGGCGTGGTGCTTACTCATAGAAACATCATGTCCAATGTCGCCTCGGTCTATTCCATCATCGATATCGAGCCCGGCGATAGTTTGGTGTCGGTTCTGCCTCTGCACCATACTTTCGAATGCACCGCGGGATTCCTCTTCCCCTTATACTGCGGATGTATGGTGACTTATGCCCGCTCCTTGAAATCGAAGGAACTTTTGGAGGATATATCCAACACCAATGCCAGCTTGATGGTGGGGGTGCCGCTTTTGTATGAGAAGATGTATGAAGGGATACTGCGGGGCGTCGGGAAGAAGTCATTTATAACCCGCACGGCGTTTAATATGATGCTGAATGCGGTGATGGGGGCGGAGAAACTGGGGAAGAAGGATCTTGGTGTTGCGCTGTTCAAGAGCATGCGCGAGAAGGCGGGATTGGACAGTATCAAGTACTTTGTGTCAGGCGGCGCAGCTTTACCGCCCTATATCGCCGAGTTTTTCAACCGGCTGGGGATAAATCTGTTTCAGGGGTACGGATTGACAGAGACTTCGCCGATATTGACGGTCAATCCGCCGCTGGCGAAGGTGCATTCCGCAGTGGGAATAGCAATTCCCGGTGTTAAAATTAGAATCATCGATCCCGATTTGAACGGTATCGGCGAGATAGCCGCCAAGGGTCCTAATATATTTCAGGGATATTTCAACAATCCCAAGGCGACCGAAGAGTGCTTCCATGACGGATGGTTTTTAACCGGCGATTTGGGCTGGATGGATGACAACGGTTATGTGTATATCACCGGTCGCAAGAAAAATCTGATAGTCACCGGGGGCGGTAAAAATATCTATCCCGAAGAGATAGAATCCTGCCTTAACCGCCAGCCTCATATTCTGGAATCTTTGATTTTAGGCGTGGAAAAAGCGGACGGAATGGGTGATGAAATTGAGGCCTTGATTGTGCCTAATTATGAAGAGTTTGAGAAGGAAGTGCAGACCTTGGGCAGAGATTTCACCGCTGAAGAGATCGAAGCCGTCATCAAAAAAGAGATTTCCGAAGCGGGTAAAAATCTCGCCGACTATAAAAAAATCAAACGGTTCAGTGTTCATACCGAAGAATTCGTCAAAACTTCCACAAAAAAAATCAAACGGTATCTATATCAGGAGAAATTCATCGATGTCAATGGTATAAAGAAAAAGAGGAAGTAAGAAGCGGCGGCCCGGTTTCTCCGAAAACGGAGAAAGTCACTTATACTGTCATTCCGGGCGTCCGCCGCAGGCGGACAAGACCCGGAATCCATTGCGCCAAGCATACTCGTTCCCACGCTGGAGCATGGGAACGAGAAAAAGGGCGACCGCAAGGGGCGCCCCTACAATATTGGATATTTACTTGTAGGGGCAGACCAATGTGTCTGCCCTTCGTGCAATAATATTTTGGTGGGTTGAGAACCCACCCTACTACTATTTTCTGATTAAGAAGCATTTCACTAACTATTATTAAATATAAGGATTTAAGATGACGCGAACAATTACATTATCAATCGCCGCATTATTTATAATTGCGATTACAGCTTTCGCTCAAGCTGGCGGATGCGCTGATTGTCCCGCTGCGGCGAACTGTCTGACCGCTGACCAACCGGCCGATTCTTTCGAAAAAGCCTGGCAGAATTATCTGGTAATTTTTGAACCGATAAGGGCCGCTGTCACTCAAGGCGACTATCAGCAGATGAAAACCCGCCTCCCGCATCTGAAAGACGCGGCGGTCGAGTTGAGAGACGCTAAAATAAGTCCCGATCAGGCGGAAATCTACCGTAAGGGAATTAAAAATATTTTGAATCAGACTAAGGCGCTTTTAAAAGCCGCTAAATCCAGTGACCGGGCGAAGATTCAGGATTCGTTCGATATACTTAAAGACACTGTTGACCATATTGAAGATATGAGAGTCCTCTATCAGGAGCATCAAGGGAAGTAAGTTAAGCGGTTAAACGGTAAAACGGTTAAATAGTTGAGTAGTTAAGCAGTTAAGTAGTTAAACGGTAAAACGGTTAAATAGTTGAGTAGTTAAGCAGTTAAGTAGTTAAACGGTTAAATAGTTGAGTAGTTAAGCGGTTAAATAGTTAAACAGTAACCCCATCTATGGAGTAGAGGGCAATATGAAAAAGAAATTTGAAAATGTCTATCAGTTTAAAGTAAGCTTGATAGATATCACTCCGCAGATATGGCGGCGGATACAGGTCCCCGAAACTTACACATTCTTCGATTTGCATGTGGCGGTTCAAGACGCAATGGGGTGGCAGGACTATCATTACTATGAATTTGAAATACTCAATCCTTCCACTCAACAAAAGGATATAATTGGGATTCCGGACGATGAAATGAGAGAAGTTATTCCAAGCTGGAAAAAGAAGCTGTCCGATGGATTTACATTGGAAAACAATATTGCCTTATATGTATATGACTTCGGCGATAGCTGGGAACATAAGGTGAAGCTGGAAAAAGCACTGCCGAGGGTTGAAGGAACAAAATATCCGATATGTATCCAGGGCAAGCGCGCCTGCCCGCCGGAAGATGTGGGCGGGATTTGGGGATACGAAGACTTCTTGAAGATAATCAGCGATCCCAAACATGACGAATATGAAGATATGATGGAATGGATTGGCGGAGAATTCGACCCGGAATATTTTCAGCCGGAATCTGTGATTTTTATGGATCCGGTTAAAAGGCGTAAAAACTTTATGCCCTAGGAGGCTATTATGCGTTTGTTATTCACATCACTGCTGGTTCTCTTCACTATTCAGTTATCTTCAGCCGAATTGATTACCGCGCGGGTGAAGATACAATCCCCGCAGGAGATTGAGAATCTGAGGAATCTCGGCGCGGTGATTCTTAGCGATGAGACACCCGGTTTAGTCGATATTATCATCGATGACGATAATACCGGCATCTTCCTCGAAGCGGGTTATCGATTGACAGACATCCGGCCGATATCGGAAACCGGCTTGGACGAAATCGACCCGGAATATCACACTTATGAGGAATTGACCGACACTTTACTGTCTTTGGAAGCGGAATATCCCGCTATCTGTAAAGTGGATTCCATAGGTCATGCCCAGCAGTTTCCCCGAACAATTTGGTGTGTGAAGATTTCCGATAATGTGGAAAGCGAGGAGGATGAACTCGCTGTATTATTCATCGGCGCTCATCACGCCTGCGAAGTGATGGGAATGGAAACGCTGATACACATGATCAGTTCATTTTTACTGGAATATGGCTCTGATCCCGTAATTACGCGCTGGATAGATGATTATGAGATATTCTTCATCCCCCTGCTCAATCCCGACGGCCATTACGCTGTCACCCAGAGTATCAACGAATTCTGGCGCAAGAACGCCAGAGATTTGAACAACAACGGTATCTACTACCAGTTTCAAGGCGGGACCTGGTGGACCGATGTGACCGAGGGGATAGATTTGAACCGTAACTATGATTGGTACTGGGAGATAGGCGGTTCCGGCGATCCCCGCAGTTACTATTACCGGGGAGATTCACCATTCTCCGAGAGCGAAACTCAAGCGGTGAGGGATTTGGGATTGGAACAGCATTTCGTCAGCGGTATCAGTTTTCACAGCTATGGCGAAGTGGTCATTTATCCCTGGAATTTCAACGGTCAGCCTTCGCCCGATCAAGATATTTACGATGTATTCGCCTTGCAGTTGAGCATGCGGTTCATCCGGGATGACGGCGGGTTTTACTTTCCGATAGTTTACGACGCACAGTCCGGCCAATGCCGCAACTGGTTTTACGGCGTCAACGGCGGATTATTCTTCTGCGTGGAATTGATGCCCTATCCCATATTCATCCCCCCGGGCTATGAATTGGTAGAGAGGACTCAACGGTATTATAACGGGACAATTTTTATTATCGAACGGCTCGCCGGTTCCGGCATCACCGGACATATCTATGATGCGGTCACTGGCGAACCCATTTACGCAAGGGTGGAAATCGCCGGGCGGATATCCGAGCAGGTTAATCCCCGCCGGAACGATCCCGCCGCCGGGCGGTTCACCCGCCTGCTTAATCCCGGAACATACACTGTTTTAGCCGGCGCACGAGGATATCAGACTCAGCGGATTGAAAATATTGCGGTGTATGATACCCTGACCGTGGTTGATATTTATCTTCAGCCGGAGACTATAACTTCCGATTTTAGCCTTCAATCCGTCACAGTTCCAAATAATAAATTGATGATTTCATGCTCGCCCAATCCATTTAATAATGAAACCGCGGTTAAAATTACTCTACCTGAATCCGGCGCGCTTACAATATCGGTCTTTAATCTGATGGGGCAGGAAGTATGCAGGTTATTCGACGGTTTTCATAACGCTGGCACGGCGGAATTCGTCTGGAATGATACCGGCGGACTGCCTTCAGGAATTTATTATATATATTGTTCTTCAAACGGCAAGAGCGTAGGACAGAAGGTTTTGCTGTTGAAGTGATGTAACATTTTAGCTTTGTGAAGTACATAATGTCGGGATTGAGACAATCCCGACTCCATAAGAAGAGCACCCACCGTGGAGGCAGGATTGTCTCAATCCTGCCTTTTCATACAACTAAAGTGTTACGAAGTGATAAAAGACAAATATGCGAGTAATCACCACCGTTTCTGAAATGCAGACCCACTGCCTCAGTCTGAAACGCGAAGGCAGACGGATAGGTTTAGTTCCCACCATGGGGTATCTCCATCAAGGGCATTTGTCCCTCTTCAAGGCTTTGGCAGGTAAATGCGATGTGATGACGGCTTCTATATTCGTCAATCCCGCTCAATTCGGACCTAACGAGGATTTGGACAAATACCCCCGGGATTTTGAAAGAGATGAGAAACTGTTAGAGGGGATTGGCTGCGATGTATTGTTCTATCCGACAGAGGACGATATGTACCCTGAAGGGTACGCCTCATATATCGATGTGGAACGGCTGACCAAGGGTTTATGCGGAAGGACGCGGAAAGGTCATTTCCGGGGTATGGCGGCAGTGGTGGCGAAGCTGTTCATGATAACCGCCTGCGATATTGCGGTATTCGGGCAAAAAGACGCCCAGCAGGCGGCGGTGATTAAAAGAATGGTACGGGATTTGAACTTTCCGGTAGAGATAATCACCGCTCCCATTGTGCGGGAAGAGGATGGACTGGCCATGTCTTCCAGAAATGTATATTTACCGCCTAAAGAGCGGAAACAGGCTGTCTGCCTTCATGAATCATTGAAATTAGCGGAGAAATTATCCACGGAAGGGGTCATCGACAGCGGCATCATCATCGAAAGAATGAAGGAATTGATTTCCCGCTACGACCTGGCGGATTGGGAATATATTGAAATAGTAGATCCCCATGAGATGACTCCGGTGGATAAAATCACTCAGTCTTCCCTTTGCGCTCTGGCAGTGAGAATCGGTGACACTCGATTGATCGATAACAATATCATCGGCGGTTGAATCCGTCAGCACACACCGAGTCAAAAAAAGTTTCCCCTCTCGTTCCCATGCTCCAGCGTGGGAATGCATAAAAGGTGGGTTAAGAACCCACCCTACAGATTTTTTTACCGATAGAATGTGATATTTTTCATAAATCAACCATTGTGATATAGAACACAGCAAAAGAAAAAGAGGAAACAGTTTGTCTGAATCCAGTGAGATTTCCCAATCCTGCAGCAGCGTTGTCAGATTGAAATCCGCTAAAGATATCACCCATTGCGCTTTCTGCGGCGGTATATTGAGAGACGAAAATATCGAAGGGCGGATTCGGAAGTTATGCGGCTCCTGCGGCTGTGTCAATTATCAAAATCCTATCCCTTCAATCGCCGCCATAATCACCGATAATTCCGGCGGACTGCTGTTAGTTAAACGGTCGGTAGAACCAGGTGTCGGATTATGGTGCCTCCCCGGCGGATTCATGGAATTAGGGGAAACGCCGGAAGAAACAGTCGTGAGGGAAGTGTTGGAGGAGACCGGATTACATGTCAAGCCCGGCGCTATTTTCGATGCCTGTTCAAGGATAGGAGGTTATCATGGTGATGTTGTTATCATAGCTTATCCGGCGGAAGTCCTCGATGGTGAATTGAATCCCGGCGATGACGCTTCCGATGTTGAATATTTCCCCATAGACCAACTGCCGGAGATAGCTTTCCTCAGCCATGCCAGGTTTATTGATAAGTATTTCTCTTGAAATAGGGTTTAGGGGCTGGGTTTTAGGGTTTAGTTCACTGTGGTGTCGACTCTCCGCAGTCGACACCATACATAATAAATACAGTACCTTAGTGTCATGCGGGGACGCATGACACCACAAATATCAGGGAATGTAGGGGCGAACCCATGTGTTCGCCCTCGAGACTATTTTCAAAGTAATTTTGCGCAGACAGGAAAATATTTTAATGCAGTGGAATTTACGGCGTATTGCTCCACTATAAAAAAGCTAAAAAACCTGTATAATCCGTGTTTTTTTTATAGCATGGATTTTTTTATATAATTTCACCACGAATGGACGCAAATAATCACGAATAAAAAAAATTCGAATTTAGCA
Organism: bacterium; assembly: GCA_016783645.1. GTDB lineage: Bacteria > Electryoneota > Tariuqbacteria > Tariuqbacterales > JADHWD01 > JADHWD01. The sequence goes on along the minus strand of JADHWD010000042.1, from coordinate 6,688 downwards.
GGATGATGACACATCCTGAGATTCATATATTTTCAAACCTTCAAGGCGAAATCGGCTTCAATGATGTAGCGCATCTGCTGGGATACAGAAAGAGAAACATCGAAATACCGGACCGAATTAAATCTATCATTGAGGAGGAGATTAAAATCGGCGGTCAAATAAAGCGTCCGAAAGGGATTTGGCGCAGACTGCCCATAAATATTTTCGGCAGGGAGATAGATATCGCTGGTAAAATGCGCGTTCACAGTGAGAAGCTGTCTTCCTGGGTCGAAGGCTGCAACGCATTGTACCTTTTCGCAGTAACCGCCGGCCCCTTATTCAAGGAGCGGGTGGGAGAATTATTGAAGCTTGAAAATGTCAGCCGGGCGATGATTACGGACGCTGTCGGCTCCGCCTGCGCCGAATCCTGCGCCCAACAAGCCAATCACCTGCTCAAACAGATGAATCCGGATCTGAAATTGACTAAGCGCTATAGTCCCGGATACGGTGATTGGGATGTGATGCAGAATCGGGAACTAATAGCGTTGTTACAAGGTGATAGAATTGGAATAACTGTGAATGAAAGCGGATTGATGCAGCCGGAGAAATCGGTATCGGCGGTGATTGGAATCCGAGGAGATTAGGCGATTACCGCTGCCGTATTGACAAAAGACTACCGCAGAGTGCGGGGACTCTGCAGTACATCAATGGTATGAAAATTGCGATTTTATAAGTTTCTGTAACTTTTAATGATTCTATTTAACACTTTAGCTTTGTGAAGTATATGATGTCGGGATTGAGACAATCCCGACTCCACGAGAAGAAAAAATTACAACTTTCGTCATTCTGGCAAGCGAAGCACGTCCAGAATCGGCATACAAGCAGTTATCCCAGCCGATTCCGGACAAGCCGGAATGACGAGTACGGGTGTGATTTCTGATAAAGCTAAAATGTTACGCGTAATCAGATTTTTTCAGTGCAATCAGTGGTTCTAAAACATGATATTCACAACGAATTTAACGAATTTAACGAAATAAGATATAAATCGGCGGATAGCTAATTCTTAACTTGCCAACCTGCCAACTTGTAAACTTAAATAAAATGAAACGCGAAGATTTCAGAAAACTTTTAGATAGGAAGATATTGATATTGGATGGGGCGATGGGCACCAGCCTCATCGATAAAGGTTTGCCTCCCGGACGGCCTCCGGAAGAATTCAATCTGGAGCGGCCGGATGAAGTGATAAAAGTGCATCGAGGCTACCTGCAAGCCGGTTCCGATATCATTTTAACTAACACTTTCGGCGGTACCCGGATAAAGCTGAGCGAATTCGGACTCGCCAATAAGACTGAAGAGATAAACGCCAAAGCGGTTGAAATTGCGCATGAAGCCAATGATGGCAAAGCCTTAATCGGCGGCTGTATCGGTCCCACCGGCAGATATCTGCCCCCCATCGGCTCAATGGAATTTCCCACAGCGATGGAAACTTTCCGTGAACAGGCGGAAATATTAGCGAAAAATGGGGTCGATTTAATCGTAGTGGAGACTATATCCGATATTAGGGAGATGCGCGCCGCGATTGTTGGGATACGGGAAGCGTTCGATGGACCTGTGATCGCGCATATAACATTCTCCGACGGTTTCACCACTATCAACGGAACCGACCCGGAAACCGCCGCCTGCATCGTCGAAAGATTGGATGTCGACGCGGTCGGAGTTAATTGTTCTACCGGTCCCGAAGACATCGAACGGGTGGTGGAAGTGATATTGAAGACTACGGTCCTGCCGGTCAGCGTCCAGCCCAACGCCGGTATGCCGACGATAAGGGACGGATGCACCTGTTTTCCCGCTTCACCTCAGCGGATGGCGGATTATTCCTATAAATTCGCTCAAATGGGCGCTAATATCATCGGCGGATGCTGCGGCAACGGGCCCGAACATATCAAGGCGATTGTGGATAAGGTCGGCGGGATGAAGCCGGTCAGCCGCAATATACAGCGCGAAAGCCGCCTCTGTTCCAGAGACCGTGTGATAAGGATAAATTCAACTAATCCTACGCCTATTATCGGCGAGCGTATCAATCCCACCGGCAGGAAGAAATTCGCCGCCGAACTAACCGGCGGTAATTTATCAGCTGTCCGAACCGAAGCTGACCGCCAGGTCAAAGCCGGGGCTGCCATCCTCGATATCAATATGGGAGTCCCAGGTGAAGATGAAGTAGAGTTGATGCGGCGGGCGGTGCAGGTGGTGCAGTCGGCTGCGCCGGTGCCTCTATCGCTGGACAGCGTCAATCCCCAAGCTTTGGAAGCGGGACTGCAGGAGATCGAAGGCAAGCCTTTGATCAACAGCGTCACCGCCGAAGATGATAAACTAAATACGGTAATCCCTTTAGCGAAAAAATACGGCGCCGCCCTCATCGGTCTGCCCATCGATGAAAACGGGATACCTCCTACCGCCGAAGGAAGGTTGAAATTGGGAGAGAAGATTTTACGGTATGTGGAACAAGCTGGCATCCCTAAAGAAGATTTGTACCTCGACGGATTGACAATGGCGGTATCCGCCGATTCCAATGCGCCGCAGGTGACCTTGGAAACTCTGAGGCTGTTCAAGGAGAAACTGGGCGTGAAAACAGTATTAGGCGTGAGCAATGTGTCCTTCGGACTGCCGGGGCGAGCCGAAATTAACGCCGCTTTTTTGACTATGGCTTTACATCAGGGATTGGATTTACCGATTGTGAATCCTTTTTCAGATAAAATCACTTTAGCGGTTTTGTCAGCCGACTTATTGAACGGCCGCGATACGATGGCAAAAAATTATATCAGGAGAGCGCTGGAATCTGATAAAAAGATCAAAGAGGCGGCAGCCGAAGAAACGCTGCCCATCGACAAGAAACTTTACGATGCAGTGCTGTTCGGCAACCGAGAAGAGATAGCCGATTTATTGCGGGCGGCTTTGAAAGCGGGATTGGATCCTATGTATATCAATGATGAGTTGTTAGTTCCGGCGATGCTGGAGGTAGGCAGACGCTATGACCGGAAGCAGTTTTTCCTGCCGCAGGTAATCATAGCGGCGGAAGCTATGCACACTGCCTTCAGCGTTCTAAGACCACATCTGCCGCTGGAAGCAGGCAAAAATAAACACACGGTGCTGTTAGCCACGGTCAAGGGCGATGTTCATGACATCGGTAAGAACATTGTGAAGACCATGCTGGAAAATCACGGTTATAATATCATCGACTTGGGTAAGAATGTATCGGCTGATGAGATAATCGCTAAGATTCGGGAGCATAAAGCGGATATAGTAGGGCTTTCAGCGCTTATGACCACCACCATGGCGGTTATGAAGGAGATCACTTTGCAGATCAAGCGGGATACAGATGCGCGGGTGATTGTGGGCGGCGCGGTAGTCACACGCGCATATGCTGAAGAGATCGGCGCTGACGGATACGGAAAAGACGCTTCCGAAGCGGTGAAGGAGATTGAAAAAATACTATTGAAATATTTTTAGATATTTGGTATTTGATATTTGATATTTGATATTTGATATGTGATATGAAAACAGAGAACGGAAGACGGAGAACGGGGAACAGAGACATTCCGGTTTCTCCGAAACCGGGGAATGAGCAATTTTCGAATGTAGGGGCGAAGCATTTTTATCATGCGAGTGTAATCACCATTATCTTTCCCAAAATGCTTCGCCCCTACTATGCAGCATGATAGATGTTCGACCCCTTCAGGGTCGATAATTCGATGCTCAATCTCCGTAGGCTGACGCCTACGGCTATTCATGTTTTTCCCCTTCGGGGAATTTTATTTTTCCGTTCTCCGTTTTCCGTTTTTGTGTGGTGTCGACTCTCCGCAGTCGACACATATGCTTGTATTTTATAGACATGCTATCGACCGAAGATGATCAACAGCAAAGTAATATTTCCTCTCGTTCCCACGCTCCAGCGTGGGAATGCATATATAGGTGGGTTAAGAACCCACCCTACGATTTCCAACATCTGACCGCTAACAGCTATTTTCAGAGAGACATCATGCGCTATTTCAAACCGCTGATACCGGCGGAATCGCAGATTGAAGTGAAAAAATCCCGCTTTATCGGACAACTGTATCCCATTGAAACTAAGAGCGAGGCAGGGGCGGTATTGAATGCTGTGAAGGAGAAGTACCGGGACGCTTCCCATAACTGCTGGGCTTACCGGATCGGCGCCGGGGATTCTATCAGGTACCGCTCCAGCGATGAAGGCGAACCGGCTGGGACTGCCGGCAGACCTATACTGGAAAGTTTGGAGGAAAAAGAGATTACAGATACGGTTCTGATTATAACCCGTTATTTCGGCGGGATTAAGCTGGGGATTGGCGGACTAAACCGCGCTTACCGCCAATGCGCCAGAGAGACGATTTTGCAGGCGAAACTGAAAGAGATAGTGGAAATGGTGAGGCTTAAAATGCACTTTCTCTATTGTTTTGAACCTCAGCTTCGTAACCGCGTATATGAGTTAAATGGCAGCATCGAAAGAACTTTTTACTCCCAGAATGTCCTATGGGAAATAGAGATACCCAAAAGGGTATTCGAGGAATTCAGGGAAGAGGCGGTGAATCTATGCCGCGGGCAGTTGGAATTGGAAATCATCCCGGTGAGCGATGATGACTGAAATTTGGATAGTCATAACCGCCCTTTTCTTAAGCGCTTTCTTCAGTTCCTGTGAAATTGTTTTCACATCTTTCGACAAGATTAAGCTGCTGGTCTGGCGCAAGAAATCCAAGATATACACCAAATCTATCGATATTTTTTTTCCCCGCCAGGAACGTTTCATCACCACTACTCTCATCGGTAATAATCTCGCCAATGTCATTTATTCTTCGATAATCACTATCTATTTGGTATCTCAGGGGATACAGCAATGGGTGGTGATTTTAATCGCCGCCGTTGTTCTGCTGACGGCGGGCGAAATAATACCGAAGACTATCGCTCTCACTTATGCTGACAGAATGGTGAAACCCTACTCCATCGTATTGAGGCTGTTCTACTATCTCTTTTACATAGCGGCGGAATTTCTATCGTTCATTATCAAAGGCATATTCCGCGATTCCAAGTCCGGGCATATGCGGTTATTAACAAAAGAGAAATTGTGGAAAATTATCCGCTCCGAGCAGAAAAAACATCTGCCGGAGAAAGCGGAGATGGTGGAAGGATTATACGCATTCAGTTTCCAGAAAGTGCGGGAATTGATGACTCCCCGCACGGAATTAACCGCCGCGTCTATCGATTCATCACCGGAAGATATTAAACGGATGGTGATGGCAACCGGACACTCAAAAATCGTCATCTATGAAGATGATATCGAACAGATAAAAGGCTACATTCATCATCTCGACCTGCTGAACGGAGGCGGGACGGTGAAAGAGATGCTTCGTCCGGTGGGGATCGTCAGCGAATACACCCCGGCGGTCGAAGCTTTGAAGATACTGCGCTCCAAGAAAACAGGGATATTAGTGGCGATAGATGAATACGGCGGAGTGGGCGGCATCGTCACTATTGAAGACATCATCGAAGAGCTATTCGGTGAAATTGAGGATGAACATGACCGTCCCAGATTCCGTTATCGGAAAATCCAGGATAATTCACTCCTGCTGTCCGGGCGCACTGAAATTGACGAGTTGAACCGGGAATTCAGCCTTGATATTGAGAAAGAAGAGGGGGTGAAAACTATCGGCGGATGGCTGATAACACTTGCGGGATATATCCCAAAACCGGGCGAAGAATTTCAATTTCACGGATTCCATATCAAGATCATCCGCGCCAGCGACCGCATGGTCAAATTATTCACTATGAAACTACCTGAAAGGAGAAAAAATGAAGAGTAATTATCTTTTCACCGCACCGCTTTTGCTTTTGACAGCGGCGTTATTTATTTTTTCCGCAAGGAGCTTCGCTATGAAAGAATCGGATAAAATCATCAGTCTGCCAGCGCCCAGCTTGAAGGGAGAGGTTTCACTGGAGGAAACCTTGAACTTACGCCGTTCCGTCCGTAGTTTCTCCCAAGACTCGTTGACCTTGGAACAGGTATCGCAGGTATTATGGGCGGGGCAGGGGATAACCGGCAGTTCCGGCAAGCGGACAGCTCCTTCAGCCGGCGCGCTGTACCCTATGGAATTATACATTATCGTTGAAAGGGTATCGGATTTGAAACCGGGCTGTTATCATTATAATCCTCATAAACATCAGTTGGAACTGGCGGGAGCGGGAGCGCGGCTCAATAAATTAGCGGAAGCCGCTTTAGGGCAGTCCGCGATCAAGGACTGCGCAATGGCAGTATTGATAACCGCCGTGTTTGAACGGACATCGGTAAAATATGGCGAACGGGCGGAAAGATATGTGTGGATAGAAGCGGGACATATCGCGCAGAATATATTACTGCAGGCCGCCGCTCTGAATTTAGGAGCTGTCCCTATGGGCGCTTTTTACGATGATAGAGTGAAGAAAACCTTGAAATTGAAGGAGGAACCACTGTATATTATTCCGGTGGGAGGGAAGGAATGATGAAATTTGATTTTTTAATTATAAATGGCTCATCCGGATTATGGATAGTTGAAATATTTTAAAGAGGATATTATATTCTTACTTTGATCATAAAACAAAGTAAGGCGAATAATAATGTCCACCTCATTGCTCTATCACAATTGCGGTATCAAAGGTATCAAAG
>JADHWD010000041.1 GCA_016783645.1 bacterium | reverse complement strand
TTCGATAGTATGTTTTACAATGACTATAATCCCCCTTAGTCCCCCTTTAAAAAAGGGGGAAATCTGACTCCCCCTTTACTAAAGGGGGGAAGGGGGGATTACTAAATGATTAAAATTAATGTCGCTCATTATAAATATCAGCCGATTCCGGACAAGCTGGAATGACGATTATGGGGAGCTGTGAATCTATCTTCCGCGATAATTAGCCATAACAGCCTTAACAGCCAGTGAATTTCATTCACTATTTTACACTCACTATTTGATCACCGGCGTATCGCATCACTTTTTCTCCGAAGCGGTCGCGCAGACTGTCCACCGCTTTCAGCGCCTGCAGTTTTTTCGCTTCGCTCCCGCTTTTGAAGAAATCGCCTTGAAAGACGGAATAGCTGTCACCGGTCTTCTGCAAGTGCGACACCCGCACCCCGACCAGCCGCACTTTCCGATGCGGAATCAAAGCCTCTTCCAGGCACTTGCAGGCTTCCCGATAGATATCTCCCTCTTCATTGGTGAGGTAATTCATGGAGCGCTGGTGAGTTAATGTAGAGAAATCGGCGTAGCGCAGTTTCAAAGTCACCCGCCGTCCCTTGAAACCGCCCCGCCTCAGCCGCCGGGCGGCATCCTCCGATAATTTCAATAATACCGCTTTGATGTATTCAACATCGTCAGTGTCTTGGCGGAAGGTGGATTCGTGCCCCATAGTCTTCTCTTCGGATTCCAAGCCCATCGGCGTCACTTCGCCCGTATGTTCGCCGTTGGCTAAATCCCGCAGTCGGGGCCCGTTGACGCCGAACCGGTCTTTCAACGCTTTTTCCGGGTATTGTTGCAGCTGCCCGATGTTCCATATTCCCATACTGTTCAAGGCTTTTTCCGTCGATTCGCCGATTCCCACTAAGGCGGACAATTTGCGGGGAGCGAACCTGCGGCGGAATTCTTCCACATTCATGATGGTCAATCCGTCCGGCTTATTCTCGCCGGAACACATCTTCGCCACATACTTATTAGGCGCGATCCCCGCAGAACAGGTCAATTTGACTTTATCCCACACCGCCTGTTTCACCGCTTTTCCCATCTCCGGCAGTCCGTGAAACACCGCCCTGCAGTCAGTCATATCCATGTAGGCTTCATCCACTGATGCGGCGTGCACCTTGTCGGTGAATTCAAACAATGCTGTCATCACTTCCACTGACACAGAAGAATACTTTCCGCCGTGGGTGCGCAGGAAAATGCCGTCGGGGCATTTGCGGTAACATTCGGTTAAGGACATGCCGGAATGGACACCGTATTTGCGCGCTTCGTAATTGCAGGTGGAAGCCACTCCCCGGCTGTTGGGAGGCCCGCCGATAATCACCGGCTTACCCTTAAGCCAGGGTTTGTCCCGCTCTTCGATTTGTGCGAAGAAGGCGTCCATATCCACATGGAGGATTATCTTCTGCCAATCACAGTTCATCGTTCTGCGCTTATGAAAATAGCTGTCAGCTCTTAGCTGTTAGCTGTTAGCTGTATTTGTATGCATTCCCACGCGGGAGCGTGGGAACGAGAGTCATAATTCGATATTCGATATTCCTTGTTCCTTGTTCGATATTCGATATTCCTTGTTCCTTGTTCGATATTCGATATTCCTTGTTCCTTGTTCGATATTCGATATTCCTTGTTCTTTGTTCGATATTCGATATTCCTTGTTCCTTGTTCGATATTCCTTATCCTTCCATACATACCCGGTCCAGTTTCCAGATGAAGCGGTCGGGATTGTAAGTGATTTCATAGACATCGGGCGAATCCGCCATCACCGAGTAGTGATGCAAACGGATTCTGCCTTCATCGGATTCCCACCTCCCGTTGACCCGCTGGATTTTATACACTCTTCCCCGCCAGCGGAATTTAATCGGCTGGAGTTTCCCCGCGCTGAAAAGCGCGATCACTTCGATGGGATCGTTGATATCTTCGTACTGCATAATTACTCCCAGGTGAATATAAGACTCAAGACTCAAGACTCAAGACTCAAGACTCAAGACTCAAGGCTCAAGGCTCAGGGCTCAAGCATGTAGCCCGGATTCTCCGAATCCGGGGATAAGTATTAGAGTTCACTCCGAAGGGGTGAAATTTGAACAGCCACAGGTGAAATCTGTGGAGAGGTAAATATATTGTAATTCCACCCCGAAGAGGTTTAACAATGATCGGTAAAATAATATACAAAAACCTGAACAATTGTGCAAGTATTTCGACAATAAAAAAAATCGGCGATTATCACATAAGGACAGATCAATGACCTGTCCTAAATATAATTTGCCGACTCGCCGGTTTACCAGCTTGCTGACTTCGCCTTGTAAGTATTATAATTGAATTAATAATCCCTTGATAACTTGCATTATTGGAATATTCTGCTTAAATTTTGATTTAATTTATTTTTGGATTCAATGGAAGCGGAGGTGTTAATCGGATATTTTACCCGGGCTTAGTGGCATTTGAGCATATTTCGCGCTTCATCTTCATACATCAGAAGGACGGGCGATGATTGTATTGATTAATCCTCCCCAGCTGTATTCCCCCACTCAGGAGACCGCCGGTGTGGTGCCTCCTTTGGGATTAGCCTATCTGGCGGCGGCGCTCTCCGCCGAAGGATATGATGTGAAAATTATCGATGCCGTCGGCGAATGCTATTGGAAGAATTTTGAATGGGAAGGGCACCGCCTGAGAGGGTTGAATTTCGATGAGATATTACAGCGCATACCGCCCGATTCCCGATGGATTGGCGTCTCCAATCTATATACATTCGCCTTCCTGGTCTCCGCTTCTTTAGCGGAATATATCCGTAAAAGACTGCCCAAGGTGCCCATAGTATTCGGCGGGGCTCATTCCACCATCATGCCGCAGTACACTCTATCCCGTGATTATATCGATGCAGTGGTGCTATCGGAAGGGGAAATTTCCGCAGTGCAGTTGACTCAAGCCTTCGATGGCGAAATCCCTTTTAATCAGATCGACGGCTTAGCTTACCGCGATAACGGCGAAACCGTCATCAATCCCAAGACCTCCTTCATCAAAGATCTGGATACAGTTCCTTTCCCCCGGCGCGGTCTATTGCCGATGGAGAATTATTATAACGCCCGGGAACCTCACGGCAATATCTGTCTGCGTAAATGGACGACTATGATAGCCAGCCGCGGCTGCCCTTACGGCTGCACCTTCTGCAATACGCCTGAGATATGGCAGCGCCGGTGGCGCATCCGTTCCCCGGAAAATGTGGTGGAGGAAATCAAGCAGTTGAAAGATGACTTCGGGATAGAGGAAATTCATTTTGAAGATGAGAACCTCTGCCTGCGCAAAGACTGGGTGCTCAAATTCTGTCAATTACTGATTGATGGTAACTTGAATATCATGTGGCAGCCTTCCAACGGCATCCGGGCGGAAAGCGCGGTCGATGAAACAGTATCGGCGATGAAACAAGCTGGATGCACAAATATTACCATCGCCGCCGAATCCGGTTCACCCAGAGTCTTGAAGGAAGTGATCAACAAAGCATTGAAATTAGAAGCGGTGGAGACCGCGGTCGCCGCCATCCACAAACATAAATTAAAATCCGCAGTCTACTTCATGCTGGGACTCCCCGGCGAAAAAAAGAGCGATGTGTTCAAATCCATTGCTCTGGCAGGGAAGCTTGCCCGTCAGGGCGCTAATGAAGTCGATTTCTCCATTTTCAGTCCCTTACCAGGTTCGGTCTTGATGAAAAAACTTGTCGAGGAGGGCCGCGCTGAAATATCCGAAGACTTTTTCGACCATATCACCCCGCACGGAGATATGCTGAACGCCGATTCCTATTCGGAATATATCAGCGATATTCAGGTGATTTTACTGAAATATACCGGGTATGCTTGGTTCTATTTCAACCGCTTGATATTTTATCCTTTCAGCGTCATCGGCAGTTTCATCAATGTCCTCAAAGACCGACAGACCACCAAGACCGAACGGGTGCTGAGGACTGTTTTAATGCGTCTGTTGGGTAAAAGCAGAGGAGAAAAAATAGAGTGAGAGAGTAAATTGTTTTACATGGTATATATGGATGAAACAGGAGATGATGGATATCCTAAATATTCATCTAACTTCTTCGTTTTGACTTCAATATATTTTGATCATCAATATTGGAAAGATAATTATAAAAAATTACATGATTTTCGGAAACAGTTGAAAGCAACATACGGCTTTCCTGTTAAAATGGAATTTCACACAAAAGACTTCCTTTGGAATAAAAAGCCTTACTGCCAGTTTTCAAAATATTCCAAAGAAAACCGTTGTTTAATATTAGCAGACTATGTAAACTGTTTGTGTTCGTTACAGTTACAGGTGATTAATACTGTGATCGATAAAACTAAAATAGTAAAAACATCTTTTGATATTCTTTCAGCCGCATTGAGCTTCAATATTCAACGGCTCGAAAATGATATTGTTAGTAAAGATTTGAATAATAAGTACTTAGTGATTACTGACGAAGGCAGAGTTGGTAAGATGAGAAAGATTGTAAGAAAAATGCAGGTTATGAATTATATTCCCTCTCAATTCGGAGGCACCCGAGGAAATATTCCGATTCAAGGTATCATCGAAGATCCCTTGCCCAAAGACTCGAAAGAATCACTCTTTATACAAAGCGCCGATTTAATATCATATTTAATATTTTTATATGTTAATCCAGTATGGTCTAACCGCATTCAAGCTGTTATAACTAGAAATCAGGTAGATTATTTGCTCAGACTTCTAAAGAACAATGGAATCCTAAACCTTAAAGCATCCGCTGATAGCCAATACGGCATCGTGCTTTATCCTAAAAATAAAACCATTTAGATTTTATATCTAAATGGTTTAACACCACCTAGCCAGCCTTCGCTGGTTCAGTGGTTCAATTATAATATAATATGTAAAATCGTAAATGTCAAGAGGTTTCATTATTTTTTATTAAAATTATCAGAATTGACCGCCAATTTTAGAATGATTATCGATCAAAAAATCGCTCCCAATCGAGCTGTATTTATAATTTTCCTCATCGCTTTAGCTCTGCGGCTGCTTTTCATCCTCCCCAAAGGCAATGATATCGCTCCGCCCCTGCGGGATCAGAATACATATTATGCGCTGGGCAGAAATATTGTGGAAAACGGCTATCTGGGAGCGCCGCCGGAACAGGATTTTGGTCCATATTACGAATGGCGGGAAAAGAATCCGCCCCCCATGGGCGCTATCCCGGAAATCAGACAAAAGATGATGGACCGCTGGGACGCCGAAAAGCATTATTACGGAGTGGTCAAATGGGGCGCGCCCTCATCCTTCTTTGAACCGCTGTATCCTATGTTATCAGCCGCTATGTACTGGCTGTTCGGCGACCGTTTGTTGTTTCATCGTCTAATGCTGGCGGTTATGAGCTCGGCAACATGCTTCTTCGTCTTCGGCATCGGCAGACGGTTGTTCAATGAGACTACCGGTTATATTGCGGCTTTAATCTGCGCCTGCTACCCCTATTTCATCTTCTACACCGTCATCTTAATGTCGGAAACTATTTTGATATTCTTCCTGGCGGTTTCGGTTTATTATTTCGTCAGGTTAAGGGATGAACCTTCATTGATATTCGCGATGCTGTTCGGGATTGCTTTAGGATTGACTTTCTTGACCAGATCCATCGTTCTCGGATTGATACCGGTTTTTATCCTATTATTATGGCTGGAAGGATTGAAATCCCGTTTCGTCCTTTCAATCCTCGCTTTAGCCGCATTCGTCATGACTATCTCCCCCTGGATAATCCGTAATTATAATCTTCACGGACAGTTCGTCCTATTGTCCACCAGGGGCGGGTATAATATCTGGCTGAGGAATAATCCTTTCTATTACGCAGATGAACTAAAAGCCTTAGGCTACCGCGTCCCGCAGGAACTGCTGGATAATATCAAATACCGCGAATTTCTCGATTACCCGCAATTCCCTCCCGAAACCGGCGAGGTTGAAAGGAACAAAGTCATCACTCAAGAGGGTATAAAATACATAAAAGCGAATCCGAAATTATTCGCCTATCTATGCTGGATCAGATTGAGGACGCTGATTGGTGTGAAGGGGACTTTGGCGCAGGGGATGATCTACAACATCGTGGGATATCTCTCCTTCGGAATAATATTTCCGCTTGCGCTTATCGCTTTTTTCCTGCAGTGGAAAAAATGGCGGGACACTGTACCGTTACTGCTGATATTCTTATATTTCATAGGAGTTTACACGCTGACGCATGACGGGATACGATACCGCCTCCCGGCGGATCCATATATGATTATACTGGCGGCGTCCCTGCTGCCCTTGATATACCATCGGTTGTTCAAGCCTAAAAAGGCTTGAATACCTGATTAAAGATATTTGAGGTTCTTCGCTGTATCGTGTGGGTAGCGATTTTTATCATTTTCGAGGACTGTATTGTGGATGCGAATCGTTTGTTTTTATATCACTTGATTTCAATAATCCCCCCTGCCCCCCTTTTTTAAAGGGGGACTAAGGGGGATTACACACAATTACCCATACAAAACAGCGAAGTGCCATATTTGATATGTGATATTAAATATGTAATATTGAAATTAAACTCCCATGCGCCTGCGGCGTGCCACGAAGTCTATAGGAGGCTGGACTTTAGTCCGGCCTTTGAACAGACTAAAGTCTGTTCTCCTGAATCCGCTGTACAACGGATTCGCAATGACAAGTGTGCTATAATCAAATATACATAGAAGTTATGTAACATTATAGTATTATGACAAAATAGCTATCACCGTCATTCCGGCAAGCGAAGCGCGTCCGGAATCGGTATCTTGTCATTAATTCCAGCCGATTCCGGACAAGCCGGAATGACGAATATGGTGCGGTTTCTGACAAAAAGCTAAAATGTTACGAAGTTATAAATAAAAAGTCGAAATAATATAATGAGATTCAGAAGCAGCGCGGTTTTTTCCCCCGCAATTCCTTTGATTATCGGCGCAGTGCTCCGCTTCGTTCATCTTGGAGGCCGCAGCCTATGGGTGGACGAAGGTCTGACCGCTATGTTAGTCAGTGCACCTATCAAGGGAACGATAGCTGGATGTGCGGTCAATTCCAATCCGCCCTTGTTTTATATTGTGTTATGGCCCTGGGTAAGGCTTTTAGGAGTGAATGAATTCTCCCTGGCGCTGTTTTCCACAATCGCCGGACTGGTGACTATCTATTTGACTTATAAATTAGCTCTCTATATCTCCGATCATCGGACCGCATTTTTAGCTTCACTCATCGCCGCATTCTCCTCATTTTTAATATACGCGTCCAATGACGCCAGACCCTATTCATTTTTAGGGATGGCTGCTACAGCCGCGGCTTATTTCTTTTTCCGCGCCATTAATGAAGACCGTCCACTATATTGGATTCTCACATGGGTGTTCACCGCCGCCAGCGTCTATACGCATCTCGTCGGATGGTCAGTAGTCCTTTTTGAAGTTCTCTATCTTATATTAGCTCCTTCAGTGCGGAAGGGGAAGGAAGCGCGGTTCATCATCATGACCGCTGCTGTTTTAATAATTTATATCCCGCAATTCTTCACCACTCTCCGGCAGATGGATATCATGCGGGTTGACCAAATTGGCGTGGAAAGCGGCGGATTGGCGACGACTATGTTCATCGCGCTGAAGCAATTTCTGGGCGGATTCTACCGGATAATGTCCGATTATTATTTCATGGATTTGCAGCCTCGGGAATTTATTAGGCAGCTAACCAGCGTATATTCTCCGCTGTTTATCATCAGTTTGATCGCCGGATGGGGGATACCGTTGTTCGCCGCGCTTTTTTTGTTGAAACACCGCCCGCAATGGGGGCTGTTTTTAATTCTGATGTATTTGACTCCTTTCGTTCAGGTTTTTTGGGAGGGGACTGATCCCCGCAGGTTCACTCCTCCCGCCCCGGCTCTATATATCATCATAGCGATGGCATGGTTCTCCTGGAATAGAGGGAAAAGATTGTTATTGGCGCTGGCATTTTTCATAATCACCGCCTTTTCGCTGGGTAAGACCTATTCCATGACCTCTTCCATATTCAAACCCGAAGATTACCGGCAGGTGAGTCATATAATACGGGCGGAACGGGGTTTCGATGATGCGGTTGTCTTTTACGGCGGCTCCTGCGGCTGTATGACCTGGAAATTTTACGATCCGGGCGGAACTATATTCGCCGCGCCGGAATTTGATCCCCATGATTTCAGCATGTTCGCCATGCCGCCGGTCCGTGAAATATTGTCCCCCCAAGTTTTCCCGATGACTGTCGATTCACTGCTGGAAAATCACAGCCGGGTATGGATGGTTATCTCAAAGAAAACTCCCGATACAATAAAATTAGCGGAAGCTTGGAATCGTAAATACAATATTAAAATCGAATACACCGATAAATATCTTGTGCTTTTGAATATCTCAGATTTAGATAATCGTGCAATAAAATCCGATAAAATAGAATAGAGTGTAGGGGCGAAGCATTTTTTTTTAATTAACATTCATATTTAAGATGGTATCCCTATATAGTTGTTTTACGGTATTAAATTCGATATTATGCTGATTTGAGAATCATAAAATGGTAGGTCGGGGGCTTGTCCCCCGACAAATTGTGCGGGGGGATAAACCCCCCGCCTACCCTGACAATTATATACGGACACCACCATATTTTATAAACATTATAAAAATGCTTCGCCCCTGCTAAATACATGATGTCGGGATTGAGACAATCCCGACTCCACAAGAAGAACACCCACCGTGGAGGCAGGATTGTCTCAATCCTGCCTTGTCAAACAACTAAAATGTTACTATACTAAAAACAGGATCGGATTATACAGTCTCAAGGTAAATTTCCGTATTCCATATCCGTAGCCGTCCCCTGCTACAATGAAGAAGCCAATGTAGAGCGTGTGGTCAAGGGTGCGCTGGAATATCTGGCGGCGCATTTTAATGACTATGAGATAATCATCATCAACGACGGCAGCGCCGATAGAACCGGCGAAACCGCCGATAAAATCGCCGCCGGTGACCCGCATGTCAGGGTGATTCATCACCGGACGAATAAAGGCTACGGCGGGTCGATAAAAGCGGGTTATTACGCCGCGGTGAAAGAATTGACATGCTTGTTCCCCGGGGACGGGCAGTTCCGGATAGATGAACTCGCCAATCTCATCCCATTGATGGAAAGAGTCGATACCGCCGCCACTTACCGCATCAACCGGAGGGATCCTTTCAACCGTAAGGTCAATCAATTTATTTATAATAAAGCGATCCTGTTCCTTTTCGGTCTGAATCTCAAGGATATCGACTGCGGTTTCAAGCTGATGAAAACTGAGATATTTAGAAATATCGAACTTGAGACCACCGGAGCGCTGATAGACGCGGAATTCTATTTCAAATCCAAGAAACGGGGATTTACACATGAACAGGTCGGAGTGAATCATTATCCCCGTCTGGCGGGAGATTCGACCGGAGCTAAATTATATGTGATAATCCACGCCGCCTATGAAATCCTCAAATTCTGGTGGAAAATCAGAAAATATCATTGAATCAGTCATGAACGGAGATAAATGAAATACACCATAGATGCGCATAAACTGCCCAAGCTGGAGGAAGTGGATTTAAGCGGTGTGGATTTAAGCGGCGGTATTTCGGTGTTCCTGCCCGCATATAATGAAGAAGGCAATATCGAAAGGGCGGTCAAATCATCGGTTGAAATGCTGAAAAGCATCACGGATAATTATGAAGTTTTGGTGGTCAATGACGCTTCAACAGACCGCACCCGCCGGATTGTCGAAGAATTGATAAAACAGAATTCACACATCAGAATATATAATCATGAGAAGAATACCCGTTTGGGCGGCGCTATGCGCAGCGGTTTCTACCTGACCACCAAAGATTATATCTTTTACTGCGACGCCGATAATCCGGTCGATATGTGGGATGTGAAAAGAGCGCTCCCGCTGATGGCTGAATACGATTTGATAGCGGGATTCAGATTCAACCGGGATGAACGGTTCATCCGTAAAATTTATTCTAAAGTATATAACACCATTGTGCGGAATCTCTTCAATGTCCGGGCAAGAGATATCAACTTTTCCTTTAAATTAGTTAAAAGAACCGTCTTGGATGAAATAGAACTGCGGTGCAGGGGGGGATTCCTCGATGGTGAACTTATAATCGAAGCTTTAAGGCGCGGATTTAATGTAGCTCAAGTCGGGGTCAGATATATCCCCCGCACTGCGGGAGTATCCACTATGGCTTCTCCGGCTGTCATAATAGAAATAATGAAAGAGATGTGGGCTTTCTATCGACGGATACAAAAAAGTCATCGTGAACGCCGATGATTTCGGCCTCAGCGCATCGATAAACGAAGGCATAATCCAAGCCTGCGAATTAGGGATAGTCAGAAGCGCTTCGATCCTAACTAACGGTGAAGCGGTAGATGACGCTCTCGACCGCGCATTGGCAATAGACCAGCTGGGGCTGGGGTTGCATTTGACTGTAGTATTCGGAAAACCGCTGGCTAAGCCGGATAAAGTGCCATCTCTGCTGTTTGAAAACGGTGAATTCGCTAAAGGCTATGGAGCTTTCCTTAAAAGATATTTAACCGGCGGAATAAAACTATCGGAAGTCGAATACGAATGGGAAAGACAGAGGGAAAAGCTGTCTGAAATAGAACTTGACCATCTGGATTCTCATCAGCATCTTCATCTGCTGCCCGGGCTTTTTAAATTAGCGGTCAGACTGGCGGTTAAATGGAAGATACCTTTTATCAGAATTCCCCGGGAGAATATCCGCATAAAAAAGCGGGGGAGCTCAGTCATACCTGCAAAAACGCTGAACTTTTTCAGCGCCGGGAAAAAGAACTGTTTATTGAACAATAATTTAAAGACGGCGGATAACTTTTTCGGTTCCTCTTTCAGCGGCGCTTTATATAAACCGGCGTGGGAAGAATTGATTAAAGCCGTTCCAGTTGGATTAACCGAAATAATGTGCCATCCCGGCATAGAAGATCCGGCATTGCGCAGTATATACGGCTGGAACAGCGGCTGGCAAGAAGAACTAAACGCTTTGACTGATCCGCAATTGATGAAGGAGGCGGAGAAACATAATATCATTTTCACTAATTTTAGAGAAGAACTATAAACAGCGGATTTAATAACAATCATAGTAACACTTTAGATCTATGAAGTTAATCGGGATGTGCTGTCAAGTGTCCCCACTTGACAGTATTTCCTATAATCTTCTTACTTATGTGTTGCGTCAGGTGAGGACACCTGATGCCACGATTTTTATGTTTACTTCAGAAAGCTAAAGTGTTACCAATCATATATAATCCCCCCTGCCCCCCTTTAGGAAAGGGGGAGTAATCTGTGGTGTCGACTCTCCGCAGTCGACCGCAGAGGATCAATAGCACATAATGACATCATTTTCACTAATTTTAAAGAAGAGCTAATCCGGTTATGAGCGGATTGATAGATAGATTCACTAAAACACTCAACAGGAATGAAACAGTCTACCTGTTGATTTTGCTGGCTTTCCTGATTCGAGCGGGATTCGGGATAGCTATAGGTAACAGATATCTGCCGATGGCTGACCAGCCGGTTTTCGATGAACTTGCGCGTAATTTAGCGGATGGCAGGGGTTTAATGATTACCGACAGGTTGATCGACCCTCCCTCGGACGCTCCGCCGGAAGTGCTGGAAAGGTATTTGACCGCGCCTGAAAGGGTGCGGGATTTAAGACTGCGGGCTTTATATGGGGTGCTCCGCCCGAACCAGCCCACCGCTTTCGTTGAACCCATGGTGCCCCTGATATTCGGTTTCATATATAAGATTTTCGGGCCAGGAATTATAATCCCCCGCCTCCTACAGTCCTTCCTCGACGCCCTGGTGGTAGGAATGATATTTCTCATCGGCCGGATGGCTCTACCCAAGTCCCGCGCTCCGGGAATCGCAGCCTTGATATATGTATTTTATCCTTTCTCTATAATGTTCACCGGAGCGCTCATCACCCAGCCGATATATCTTTTCCTGCAATGCGCTTCTATCTATCTGTTTTACCGCCTGATGGTGAAAGGGCGGGCGGGAACCGCTGTCCTTTTCGGAATCGCATTCGGAATGACTATTTTAACCCGCATATCCATCATAACCTTCGCGCCCTGCTTCCTGATAGCCGTATGGTTTCAACGGTACCGCAAACCCAACTGGGCTTGGACTATCAACGGACTGCTGTTAGCGGCGATACTGCTGCTTCCCTGGATCATCCGCAATCAGCAGGAATTAGGCGAACCCTTATTACTACCCACTAAAGGAGGCCGTAATTTATGGGAATACAACAATCAGAATTTCTCCAAAGAACGGATTGAAGGTTCTGATTTTGAAGGCGTAGATATATTATACAACAAATTCGCTCTGAAACATATCGGCCAAATTAAGGGTGAAGAGTATATAGAATTCCCGGAATTCCATTTCAGCGTCAATGAGATCGAACGGGACAAGATATTGAACCATAATGTTTTGGAATTCATCAAAGCTAATCCGGTGATATTCGCCAAACTCTGCGTCTTGAGGTTTTATCAATTTTTCCGGGTGACTCCTTCACATCATCCGCATCTTTTCTTCAAAATAGCGGCTTGGGGTTCATTCGGCTGGATACTGCCCCTGTCTTTGATAGGAGCTTTGCTGCTACTCCCCAGCTGGAGGAAAATGCTGCTTATCTATCTGCTCATCGGATATAATATTGCGACTCATACTTTGACAGCTTCCGGTATCCCCCACCGGCTGCCCATCGATCCGTTTCTAATACTGCTGGCGGCATACAGCTTGCACTGGATAGGAACTAAGACTAAGATTCTGAAACCTGATAAGGAGATATGACTATGCGCGGGGGTTTTATCCGGGATTTGGTACGGGGAATATTTATAGCGGTTTTAAGCTGCGGCTGGCTGGGATGGCTTATCGGATTGAGGATATTGAATTGGAATCCCGACCTGTGGAATTCTATCTCGAATCCCATCGGACTGCTGTTTCACACTTCTTTGTTATACGCAATACTGGGTTTGATAATTGGCGTGTTCTTCACCCTCGCCATAAAGATAGTTTCTTTAATCTCCGGCCGTTCCGGTTCTAATTACTTCATAGCAAGGTGGCTTAGGTGGTATTCCGCTGTGACAATCCTCCTCTTCGCCTATCTGACTATCACCCGCACCCGCCCCGCTGCGCATGTAGTCATTTTCGACATACCGCTGGTGATTGCTTACTGCTTGTCGCTATTACTTTCATTTTATTTTATCAGTAAAAAGGTACGGGTTAAAAACTGCGGCTTAATATCAGCTTCCTGGATTTGGGTGATTGCGCTTCCCATAATCGGATTAGCCGTAAGTTACATTGGCACGCCCAAAGCTGTCCAGCCGCCTTTGGGAAATCCTTTAGAAATTGAAGCGGCGGTATCTATACCTGCCGCAGATACTAGAGTTTTTTTATTCGGAGTTGACGGCGCGGAATGGTCGATTATCGACAGTCTGATAGCCAACGGGAAGATGCCTAATACCGCGCATTTGATAGAGAACGGCGTCCGCGCCGATTTTCAAAGCCTGCCCACTTTGAAATCACCCTTGATATGGGCGAGTATGGCTACCGGAAAGGTTCCGGAAAAGCACGGCATCCTCGATTTCGGCTCTTTCCAGTTTCCCTGGATGAAAAACAGTTTCATACATTATCCCGACGGCATCGGTTTCTACCGCTTAGTATATACTATAATGCCCCAAGCCGATATGCCGGTTTCCTCCACCACCCGCAAAGTGGAGGCGGTTTGGGATATCCTTTCAATGGCGGATATAACAGTGGGGGTGGCGGGATGGTGGGCGTCATGGCCCGCCGACAAAGTCAACGGCTGGATGATTTCCGATAGGTTCACTTTCACATTGTTCAATCCCCGGGCGAACGCTAATTTGCTAAAAGAAGGACAAACTTACCCGCCGGAACTGGCGGATGAACTCACCCAATTCATCAAATCGCCGGAGGATATGACGCAGAGCGAGATTGAAAGATTTGTCAATTCCGGCGAAGGGATTTATCCGCAGGAATGGTTTCAAACCGACCATAAAGAATGGAATCCGCTGTATCAATTGAAGTTAGGTTACACATCCGGGGAATCTTTCTTAAACGCTTCCCTGCATCTTCTGAATATGGAACAGCCGGAATTTCTGACTATCTACCTTGAAGGCAACGATATGGTCAGCCATTTCTTCTGGCAGTATATGGACAAATCGCAGTATCCCGATTCTTTGAGTGAGGCTGATATTCGGAAGTACACCCAGGTTATACCCCGCTATTACTGCTATTGGGATTCACTTTTGGGAACAGCGATGAAACATCTGGCTCCGGGGACGGATATTATCATAGTGTCCGACCATGGTTTCGGGCCTGATCCCCGTCCCAAAGTCCCTTTCAGGGGCGGCGAACATCAGCCTATGGGCGTATTCTTAGCTTCAGGACCGCATTTCAAGAAAGGTGTTAAGATTGAAACCGGTTCCGTGTTGGATTTGACGCCCACTTTACTGTATCTCTACAATCTTCCGTCAGGCGCGGATATGGACGGGAAAGTCATGACCGAAGCCTTCACCGAAGAATTCAACGCACAGCATGAAGTGAAAGAAATTACATCATACGAGACCGGCCGGAGGCAGGGTAGTTCTCTGACCAGTTCAGCGGCGGATGAATCGATGAAACAGCAGTTGCGGGCGCTGGGATATACTAAATGAATTTAGAATTTAGAATTTAGAATTTAGATTTAGATTTAGATTCACAGTAAGTTCAGTGATTAAGCGGATTTTAATATACTTAATCACTTAATATACTGTGAATCTTCATCTGCTTCATCCGCTTAATCTGCTGTGAATTTTTTCGTTCAATCCGCTTAATTCGTTGTGAATCTTCTTCACTATTAATTTTGAACTTTGAACTCTTAATTTTGAACTTTTAACTTGAGCCATCGAATATATCTTCCTCCCAAGCATCATGTTCCGGTGTTGGAGGATCCCATAAATTTTTATTACATCCCTGTTTTCCGGACTTTTTTCACCGCCAGGTTGAAATTAGTTCTGTCATTTGCGGGGAGCCGGCGGTTTAATTCGGCGCTGGATATCGGATGCGGATCCGGGATATTACTGCCGGAATTATCCCGCAGATGTGATTATATAGTTGGCATCGACACTTTTTTACAGGATTTCACTTTACGCAAGATGATGAAATTGGAAAATTTTCATGCTGATATCGCCTGGGCGGATATCCTCGCCCTCCCTTTTAAAGACTATTCATTCGATTTAATCACCTGCATCAGCACCTTGGAACATATCCGGGAATTGGAAACGGCGCTGAAGGATATGAAACGGGTGTTGAAACCGGGAGGATTACTGCTGGCGGGATTCCCCGCCAGGAATGTGATAACCGATAAATTGCTGGGCGAATCCACCGGTTTCCATGTATCAGGACATCGTGAGATATTTTCCGCAGCGGAGAAAGTCTTCGGAACAATACGCACTAAACAACTGCCGGGATTTCTGCCGCCGGATTTGAGCTTATATTGCGCATTTGAAGGGAGCAAAAGTTGACCCGGGATACAGCATTTTCCATTAAAAAGTTGTTAATTATAATAATATCGCTGGCGGTCGTCATCCGCTTAGTCTATGTTCTTTTACATGACCCTATTCCTCTGCCGCAGTATTTGAACCTCGATGATGTGGATTTCAACTATCTGGGATACAATTTCGGATCCGGGCAGGGATTGACCGATAAACACGGCGAACCTACCAGCACCCGTTTCCCGTTATACCCGGTCTTTCTGGGTATTATTTATTTTTTATTCGGTTATCACCCGCATATAGCTTTCATCATTCAGGCATTATTGGGCGGATTGACGCCGCTGTTAGTTTATTTCATCGCCAAAAAGTTCTTTGATAATAAAGTCTCTCTCACCGCCGCCGCCATCATCGCGCTTTATCCATCTTATATAACCTACAGCGGCAGATTGATGTCGGAAAATATCTTCCTGCCGTTACTAGCGCTCCTGATATTGATGGTTCTTCGCCTGAAGGATAAATTCAGCGTGTCAAATCTGATTATCACCGGCGTCACGCTGGGAATATTGATGTTGACCCGGGGGGTTATGGTCATCATGGTATTCCTCATCCCATTATGGATTTTAATAGCTGTAAAGGGTAGTTTTATTCATAAAATCAGATGTGCGGCGGTTACATCAGCCGCGATTGTAATCATACTATCACCCTGGATTGTGCGTAATTATATTCATTTCAACCGTCTGTTCATCACTTCCAGTTCCGGCGGCGCTGTATTATGGATGAGTATGCATTGGATTCCGGTGGGGCATTTTTTCAATATCGACCGCGCATATGCTTATGTCGATTCGGCGGGAAAAGATGAAGCGGACCTGAAGGAATTCCACCGTATATTAGTGGCAGATAATATTTTTGGTATACAGGAAGCGAGAATGGCTTTTCAGGAATTATTACCCAATGAGATATTACCTGAAAATGAAGCTGAATTCAACAAACACATGATAGAGCTGGTTAAGCGGGAGATAATCAGCGATCCCGGCGCTTTCATAGTTAAAACAGTGAAGGAATTTTTAAGATTTTGGCATTTTTTAGATGATAGAGGCAGGTATGTGTTTTCTTATGGAATAATCCTGCCACTTTTCCTGATAGGCTTGTGGTTTTCACGAAAGAGACTATGGCGATTAGGCTTACTGCTATCTTTCTTTCTATACACTTGGGCTTTGGAGACCATCTTCATGGCCGCCGCCCGCTACCGCATGCCCTTTGAAATTGTGATGATTGTGATTGGAGCTTACGGTTTATACACATTATTTGAAAAAGCGAAAAAGCCGGTTCTGCCCTGGATATTCACTCTATTAATAGTGGGGGTGAATCTGTTTTTCAATTATAATACGATGGTATTGCGGCAAGCTTTGCGGAGCGCGGCTTCAGCTGTTGGGATACCAGTCAGCAAGATAGACGGGGAAATGATACCGCAATTTAAGATGCAAAAGGCGGATTCACTAACCGCCGACCCAGAGGAATAGAAGATAGGCGAACAGACTTAATCTGAAAATAAGTATGCAAGTTTGCAAGTTGACAAGTTAAAAAAACCTGTTCTGGCAGTCCGCTGAACAGCGGATTCAGAATGACAGAAATATAGCCTGAATTATTCATAAATTAACAAGGATATACAGGATTCACAGGATTAATAATTTAAAATCTAGCCAAAGATATTTGAAATTTGATATTCACCACAGAGAACACAGAGATACACAATGCAAAAGGTTAAAGACTCAAGATAATTAACAGGGATTAAGGGGATAAAAGGGATAAAAAATTGTTGTAGGAGCAAA
>JADHWD010000040.1 GCA_016783645.1 bacterium | reverse complement strand
GGTTTATTCTTCTGGGCTAACACCGCAGGTGTACTACAAGGTACACTCACTAGTATTGAACCAACTCATGGTTACTATGTGAAGATTCACCAGGCTCATCAACCATTTGATTACACTTATACCACACCAGGTGGCTCAGATGGTGGTTTCAATCTTCCTCCCGTTATTCCGGAACCAGTGAAGACTGAAAAAATCAATGTTCCGCCTTCAGGCGGTCTGCAAAGGGATTTTTATCAGGCTCAAACAGCCAATGATTAATCCAATTTTATTTAGAGAAAAAACAATAACTTAATAAATATTAGGAGGGTCAACTATGTTGACTTCTAAAAAATTTATTTTGGCGGCAGCGCTAATATTTACTCTATTCAGCCTTGGAAATTGCCAGCCACCGGTTCTAATACAATTTCATACATTGGATACGGGTTATGTCAATCATCCAATTAGTTTCTATTTTGGGGGAACAACTCCCAATCTAGCTCAAGATGGATGGTTGGTACAGATAATTGTCGATGGTGGCGACGGTATCCAGAATCCAGCTAATACTGATCCCTCTTTCTTAGGTGATCCTACCCCAGATGATTTCTTCCCGTTGAATAATAATTTCTATACCTTCACAATAAACGGATCCGCTAATTTAATTCCTGGCGGCTTTATTGGTGAAGTGCAGTTTAGAGCGGGAGATAATGTCACTTTTCCTGAGCCAGCGGCTAATTTTGGAGATCAAATCTATCTCCGTGTCTTCAGCGATACTACTGGTAATCTAACACCCGATGATTGGTATACCGATTCCGGTGAATTTTATACCATTCCAACTTCAAGTGGAGACTATGGCTGGATAAATTGGCCCGGACCCGATTTCCAATTGCCCGTTGAGATGCTGAGCTTCGAAGCTGTCCCGGGCGACGGCAAAGCCACCTTAACCTGGGTGACCGCTTCCGAAATCGACAACAAGGAATTCCACCTTTACCGCGACGGCGTCTATGTCGCCACCGTTCCCACTCAGGCTCAGGGCGGATCTTCCACCACCGAACTGACCTATACCTATGTGGACTTCGGTTTGAACAACGGTCAGGAATACTCTTACACCTTGAAAGTCGTTGACATCAACGGCAACATAGCTTCCTTATTGATGGAAGCCTCCGTCACCCCGATGGTAGGCGCCACCGGCATCACCGTCACCGCTTACGACCTGCGTCAGAATTATCCCAATCCCTTCAACCCGGTTACCACCATCGAATATGATGTGTTGGAAACTGGCAATGTCCATCTGAATGTCTATAACATCTCCGGACAGAAGGTAGCCACATTATTGAACGGTATGCAGCAGAACGGCGGAATGCGCTACAGCGTGGAATTCGACGCCCAGGATCTTCCCTCCGGCATCTATTTCTACACTGTCAAGGTCAATAACTTCAGCGATACCAAGAAGTTAGTGCTTCTGCGTTAATGCGGATATAAATATTATCCGATATTGCAGGGACAGAACATAGTTCTGTCCCTTTTTTTTATGATGAATTAACAAGGGCGACCGCAAGGGTCGCCCCTACAAAATAACATCACTCGTTCCCACGCTCCCGCGTGGGAATGCATACAAACATGCGCATACCCGGGCTAATCAAACTGCTCCGCCCCTTGAATGTGTTTATCACGATTTCGGCGGTATGGGCGGCGGCTTTCATCTCCGCTGAACAATTCGCTGCATATTGGCTAAGCGTCCTTTTGGGTTCGATAGCGGCGGGTATGATAGCGTCAGCGGGATATATCCATAACGATATCATCGACATTGAAGTCGACCGTGTCAACCGCCCTGACAGACCGCTTCCCGGGGGGAAAGTGAGTGTCACCGCCGCTGTAATCAGCGCTGTCATATTGACCGCCGCCGGATTGACTATTGGAATATCGCTGGGACCGGAGGAAGCCGCTGTCACTCTATCAGCCGCTTTTCTGCTGTATGTATATAATCGATACCTTAAAATGACCGTAATTTGGGGTAATCTGTCTGTCTCTTTGTTGACCGCTCTATGTTTCATCTTCGGCGGTATTTTAGTGAATAATGCGGCTTTTGCGGTCATCCCGGCGGTATTCTCACTGTTTTTCCATTTCGGGCGGGAAGTGGTGAAGGATATGGAAGATATAGCCGGCGATTCCCGGCGTTCAGGGTATACCTTCCCGCAAAAGTATGGCATCCCCGCATCCAAAAGATTGATAACATTATCTTTAACGATATTACTATTGACAGTTCCGATACCATATTTTGCGCATTTGCTGAATATTTATTATATTATAATTTCTATAATTGGAGTGGAAATTCCCCTTCTTTGGATACTATTTCATTTATGGTTTTCCAAGAATGAACCGAAGTTGAGAATTCTATCGCAGGTTCTGAAATACAGCATGATCATCGGATTATTAGCGCTGACCGCCGGCGCATGAACCGGCATCTCCTGATGAATAAATTTTCGGAAGAAATGAAAAATGAGTGAGTTCGGCGATTCACTGAGAAAACACCGGGAATTAAGCGGGATATCTTTAGATGATATATCACGCAAGACCAAGATAAACAGCCGGTTCCTGAAGGCTATAGAAAATGAACGCTTCGATATTCTACCTGACCCCTACATCCGCGCTTTCATTAAAGCTTACGCATCAGCTCTGGGAATCGATGTCAATGAAACTATATTGAAGTATGAAGCGCTCATAAGCACAGGTATGGAAGAGTTTCAGGAGCCGCAGAAGGAAATAGCTCCGGCAAAATCCGGGAGTCTGCAGTTTGATAAACATTTAGCGATATTGCGGGACAACGCCAGATATTTAGCTTATGCGGCGGGAGGAATAATTCTGCTGGCGGCGCTGTTATTTTTCATCTGTTATTTACCCTCCTTAACAGAGAAAAAGCCGCAGGCGGCTAAAGAAACGCCCGCCCCAGTCAAGGAAAAAGGTTTCACTGTCACCGCCAAAGCCGCCTCAAATATATATCTTATGATTTCGATTGACAGCGGCGATACTTTGGATTATAATCTTCAAGCCGGTGAATCGAAGGATTTTTTAGGACATAACAAAATATGGCTGTTGACCAGCAGCGCCGGCGCCACTGAACTTATCCTCAATGATAAAACTTTGGAAAAAATCGGACCGCTGTCGTGGACGGCTCATCTTATCCTCGATGAAAAAGGGATGTCGGATATCAAGACCTATGAGAATAAGAATGTCCGGTGATAATGATTGAACGGCGGAAAAGCCGCCTCGTAAAAGCGGGGAATGTGCGGATTGGCGGAGGAGCTCCGGTTGTCCTTCAGTCCATGACTAACACCCTTACCACTGATGCTGGCGGGACAATCCGGCAGATTAATGATTTGATGCGGGCGGGATGCGATTTAGTGAGGGTCGCAGTGCCGGATTTCGACAGCGTAGTAACCTTCGGGCAGATTCGGAAAGCTGTGGGTGTCCCTTTAATCGCCGATATACATTTCGATTATAAGCTGGCAATAGCGGCGATTGAAAACGGCGCAGATAAAATACGGATTAATCCCGGTAATATCGGCGGATTCGACCGCGTCCGAAAAATACTTAGAGCGGCGGAAAAGTACAATATTCCTATCAGAATCGGAGTGAACGCTGGCTCTCTGGAGAAAAATCTGCGGTTGTCCAAAGGCGTATCGGTAGAGGCGATGCTGGAAAGCTGCCTCAAACAAGTGAAAGCGGTGGAGGATGAGGGATTCCGGAATATCGTCCTGTCAATTAAGACCTCATCTATTCCCGCCGCCATCGAAGTCAATCGTTTAGCGGCGAAGGAAACCGATTATCCCCTTCATCTGGGATTGACCGAAGCGGGATTACCGGAAGATGGCTCCGTCAAATCCGCCGTGGCGCTGGGTATCCTGTTAGCCGAAGGAATCGGGGATACCATCCGAGTGTCCCTGACCGGTGATCCCTTAAATGAAATCCGCACGGGATTGACTATCCTCAGAGTTTTGGGACTGAAACCGCCGGGACTGGATATCATAAGCTGTCCCACCTGCGCCAGAACCCATGGCCCCGTAGAAGACACCGCCAGGAGGCTGCAATGTGAGTTAGCCGGTATTAATAAACCGTTAAAAATCGCTGTCATGGGATGTGAAGTGAATGGACCGGGTGAAGCGCGGGAAGCCGATATCGGTTTAGCTTTCTCTAAAAACGGCGGAATTATATTCCGTAAAGGCGAAATACTCGGACGCCTTAAAAATCCGCTGGAGGATTTCATGAAAGAAGTGAAAAAATTAATATGAATAATGGTAAGCTGATATGGTATTTGATATATACCTATTACGGATGTTAATATCATTTGACTTTAATGTTTTTTTTGATTAAATTTAAGAATATAATTTTTTGAGGTTGTCGTGAAAACTTACTATAAAAATCCCAGTCAAGTCACCGGAAATTGGTATGTCATCGACGCTAAGGGAGCGATTTTAGGTCGTTTATGCACTAAAATTGCGCATATTCTGAGGGGCAAACACCGCCCGGAATTCACTCCCTTCTGGGACTTTGGAGACCATGTCATCGTCCTGAACGCTGATAAAATCGCTATCACCGGTAAAAAAGCGGCGCAGAAGGTTTATTTCAGACATACCGGATATCCCGGCGGTGTGAAATTCACCACTTTACAGAAAATGCTGCAGACAAAGCCTGAAGAAGTAATTAAGCACGGCGTGAAGGGTATGCTGCCTAAAAACCGATTGGGAAGAAAACTTTTTAAAAAGCTGAAAGTGTATAACAGCGCTGAACATCCGCACGCTGCGCAGCAGCCGCAGCCGATGAATATATAGTCCGCCATTATACTAAAAGTATTTTCATTTACGAGTTATATGACTGAAACAAGGTATTATGCGACCGGCCGTCGTAAGCGTTCAATAGCCCGGGTTTGGCTGTGGCCCGGCAGCGGTAATATCACCGTGAACGGAAAATCGATGCTGGAGTATTTCGGCAGAGAAATATTAAAGATGGATGTCGAACAGCCTCTGCAGGTCGTTAATGGAATTAACAGCTATGATGTCCATGCAACCGTCAAAGGCGGCGGTTTATCGGGACAAGCCGGCGCTATGAGACTGGGTATTGCCCGGGCGCTTAAAGAAATGGATCCGGCCCTGAAACCTCTATTGAAGGAAAAAGGGCTTCTCACAAGGGATCCTCGTGAAAAGGAGAGGGAAAAATACGGTTTGGCTAAAAGACGGAAAAGATTCCAATATTCCAAACGGTAAAATATTGTTTTTAATGCAAATATTTCTGTCCGCAAAGATGTTTATTAGAAGGGATAAATTTGCGAGTAACAATTGAACAGCTGTTGATGGCAGGAGCCCATTTTGGGCATCTTACCCGCAGATGGAACCCCAAGATGAAGCCCTATATCTTCGTCGCTAAACTTGGGATTCATATAATTGATTTAAAGGAGACGCAGGCCTGTATAGAGAAAGCATGTGATGCGATTAATAAAATCACAGCTTCCGGCGAAAAAGTCCTGTTCGTAGGAACAAAGAAACAGGCGAAGGATATAATCAAAAGTGAAGCGGTGCGATGCGAATCGCCTTATATCACCGAAAGATGGCTCGGCGGAATGCTCACTAATTTCGCCACTATCCGGCGAAGCCTGAAAACCCTGGAATCACTCGAAAAAAAGGCCGTCGACGGCACTTATGAATTAATATCCAAAAAAGAGCGCCTGTCTATTGAAAAAGAACGGCAGAAATTGGAAAAAATATTAGGCGGTGTCAGAGAGATGAAAAAACTGCCCGGCGCTGTCTTTGTCGTTGATACAAAAAAAGAAGACATAGCCGTCGCTGAAGCCAGAAAACTCAATATCCCGCTATTCGCTATTGTGGATACCAATGTCGATCCGGATCTGATCAATTATCCTATTCCGGCTAACGATGACGCCTTTAAATCTATAGGCTTAATCACAAGACTGCTGACTGATGCCGTGATGGAAGGTCAGAAAAAAGCGATGGAACTCAGACCTGTGCGGGAATCGGCGCCGCCATCCCGTTCGCAAGATCAGCGTCCGCCACGCAGGAAACGGAGATCCTCAAAACCCCATTCCGACGATCGCCCCCGCAGGGACGGTAAAGCGATAGAAGAGAATACAACTAACGAATAAACCTTCATGCGCCGGCGGCGCTCAACTTAGAATGAAAATAGCGGCTTTGGACTTTAGACTTTAGACTTTAGACCCAGGACTCAAGACTTAGAACAAGGGCGAGCACATTGGTTCGCCCCTACTAGACCCCAGACCCTAGACCCTAGACCCTATTTTCAAAGTAAACCCTCATGCGCCGGCGGCGCACAACTTAGCATGAAAATAGCATAAGGGTAGGCGGGGGGTTTATCCCCCCGCAAGATTAGGTGGGGGACAAGCCCCCACCCTACCTTAATTTTGTAGTCTCTGCGTTCTCCCTGCCTCTGCGGTGAAATCTATTTTCAGGATAAATCATATTAGTAATTCGCACCGAAAAACAGAGATTTAAATGTCAATATCTGCACAGGATGTAAAAGCGTTGCGTGAGAAGACCGGCGCCGGTATGATGGACTGCAAAAAAGCGTTATCCGAATGCAAAGGCGATTTCGATGAAGCGATAAAATACCTGCGGGAAAAAGGAATGTTCCAAGCTCGGAAACGGATGGATAGAACTGCTGAGGAAGGTCTGATTCAGACTTATATTTCCTCTGACCGCAAAACCGCCGCCATTGTGGAATTGAACTGCGAAACCGATTTTGTAGCGAAAACCGATGATTTTCAAAAATTAGCCGGGCAAATCTCTACAGCTGTCGCGGTGGACAATCCCGCTCCCGATGCCTGGCAGTCCATGAAAATAGAGAACTCTACCGTCGGCGACAGCCTAATCGCCTTGACCGCCAAACTGGGGGAAAATATCCAGCTCCGAAGGTTCAAAAGATATGAATCTAAGAACGGGATCTTCGACGCTTATGTTCATGCAGGTTCAAAACTCGCGGTATTGATAGAGTTGAAGATATCCCAGGATTCGCTTGAAGCTATCGAGTTAGGTCATGACCTTGCTATGCAGGTCGCCGCCGCCAATCCAATCGCGGTGAGACCGGAAGAAATAACATCCGAAGAAATCAATAAAGAGCTGGAAATCTATCGAATCCAAGCCCGCAACGAAGGCAAACCTGAAAAGGTTATTGACATAATCGCCGAAGGCAGGCTCAACAAATATTACCAAGATGTCTGTCTGCTGGAACAGCCTTTCGTTAAAGAACAGAAAATCAAGGTGAAGGAACACATCGCCGCTTTCACCAAAGAAACAGGCATCGAATTCGATGTGATCCGCTTCGATAGATTCGGTATCGGCGGAAATTGATTGAAATGTGGAAATTCCTATAAAGCCCATTAACTGAATTATTCTATCGTATTGATGGCAGAAAAGACGCCGGTATATCGAAGAATCCTGTTGAAATTATCCGGAGAAGCGCTAATAGGCGCGCAGGGATATGGGATCGATCCGCAGGTGATTGATTTCATCGCAGGCGAAATCAAAGAAACAGTCGGATCCGGCGTTCAACTCGCTATAGTCATCGGGGGAGGCAATATATTCCGCGGGCTTAAAGCCCACGCCTCCGGTATGGACAGGGTCGCCGCCGATAATATAGGAATGCTCGCCACGGTGATTAATGCGCTGGCGCTGCAGGATTCTTTGGAACAAACGGGAATTCAAACCCGGGTTCAGTCTGCGATTAATATCGCCGATGTGGCGGAACCCTTCATCGTCAGAAGAGCTCTCAGACATCTTGAGAAGGGCAGAGTCGTAATCTTCGCCGCCGGCACCGGAAATCCCTTCTTTACCACCGATACCGCCGCCTCCCTCAGAGCCGGTGAAATCAAAGCCGATATACTTCTGAAGGGGACTAAAGTCGACGGCGTATATGACAAAGATCCCGTAATCGATAAAGATGCAATCCTTTACAAATCACTCTCATATATGGAAGTGGTGAAAGCCGGACTTAAAGTCATGGATACCACCGCTATCACCTTTTGTATGGATAACGAAATCCCCATCAGAGTTTTCAATATGAACGGTAAAGGGAATCTGAAGAGAATCGTTTTCGGTGGAGAAATCGGCACTATAGTGAGAGCGATCGCTTAGTATGAGATTAGTGAACAATATATTTTTAATTCATACTATTTATAAAATTACTTTGGATGAATGTATGAAGGAAAAATTACTAGATGAGACTGACAGCCGGATGCAGAAATCGGTTGAAAGCTTCGAGCGTGAAATGGTTCATATCCGCACCGGCCGCGCCACTCCTAATTTATTAGACAGCATAAAAGTCGAATATTACGGAAATGAAGTGCCTTTGAATCAGGTGGCTTCTGTTTCCATACCCGAACCCCGCACGATTATCATTCAGCCTTGGGAGAAACAGATAGCGGGTGCAATTGAGAAAGCGATATTAAAATCGAATTTAGGTATCACTCCCAATAATGACGGATCCATTATCCGGCTGTCGATACCCGCATTGACTGAAGAGAGACGCAAGGATTTAGTTCGAATGATTAAGAAGACGGCGGAAGATTTCCGCATCTCTGTCCGTAATATCAGACGCGACGCTAATGAACAATTGAAGAAAGCTGAGAAAGCCAGTGAAATTTCCGAAGATGAATCTAAAAGATTGATGGATAAGGTTCAGAAATTAACCGATGAGAATATCGAGAAGATTGATAAAATCCTGGATAAAAAAGAGAAAGAAATACTGCAATCGAATTAATAAATTCAACCCTAATATAATTAACAGCCGTTTAAGGCAATAACCAATCAAGGAGAGATAGATGGCGCTTTATATCAACGAAGACTGCATCAACTGCGGCGCATGCGAACCCGAATGCCCCTCTGAAGCTATTTTCGAAGGGGATGAGTACTTTGAAATCGACCCCGAAAAATGTGTGGAATGCGAAGGGCATTTTGATGAGCCTCAATGTATAGAAGTATGTCCGGTTGAATGTATCTTCAAACTGGAAGAATAGATTCCGTTCCTTTATATAGTACCAAAGGAGAGCATGGGCTGATATGCTCTCCTTTTTTTAGCTTCTGACTTCTCATCGTCCAAATTTCATTAATTCCCTGCAAATACATCTGCTAAAATGACAGAAGGTTAATGATATGGCACGCGCAAAAGTAGCGGTTCTGAAAACACATCCCGATTCGGTTTTAGAGGATATTCCCCGTTTAATGAAAATGGCGGACTATCAAAAATATTTAGACCCGAATGAAACTGTCATCCTGAAGGATAATATATCCTGGCATTTGCTGTTCCCCGGCGCTAATACCACTCCCTGGCAGCTCGAAGGAACTATACTCGGTCTGCAAAGAGGCGGATATAATGACATCACCTGCGTTCAGAATGAAACAGTGGTGACCGACGCCTTCAAAGGCGAGAAACTGAATAAATACCGCCCCATCTTCGACCATTATAACATCCCGGTTCTATATAATTTCTTAAAAAAAGATATCAAATGGGAAGTATATCTGACGAAAGCTGAGATGCTGACTCTTCCGAAAATATACCCTGACGGCATTCTCATCCCGGATTATTTCCATAATAAAAATATATTGCATCTCCCCACTGTCAAAACTCACATTTACACCACTACCACCGGGGCGATGAAGAACGCCTTCGGCGGATTATTGAACACCCGGCGGCATTATACTCATTCTGTGATTCATGAAACTCTGGTGGATCTGCTTGCGATTCAAAAGGAGATACATTCCGGAATATTCACGGTGATGGACGGAACCACCTGCGGTTCCGGTCCCGGACCCCGCACTATGAAGCCGCATGAGAAGAATATAATGCTCGCTTCGGGGGACAGCACGGCGATCGATGCGGTGGCGGCGAAAATTATGGGCTTCGATCCTATGTCCATCAAATTCATCAGATTAGCCCATGAAAGGGGACTGGGCGTCGGCGAGATAAATGAAATCGAAATTGTGGGTGAAGATATTTCCGATTGGAATTTTAATTTTGAAGTGGGCGATAACGTCGCTTCGTTAGCTGGCGACCTGTTTTGGTTTTCACCGCTGAAAATATTTCAAAAATTATTGTTCCATACCCCGCTGGTTTATGCTTTCATCTACGCTTCCGCTGTCTATCATGACAATATCTGGTATCCCAAAACCGGTATTAAGATAGTCAACGAATGGAAGAGAACTTTGTGGGGAAAGTATTTTGAAAATTATCAGCCCGGAGCTTCTATTTCATCCAAGTGAACCCTTAATTCCGTCAGGATGGTACAAAACTAAGCATGAAAATTGGTTTCTTTAAAAGCGGGGATGCGTAGTTGCGCTGTTTAGTCGACCGATTCCGGACAAGCCGGAATGACGGTATTTTTTGTTTGCTTTTCATCACCCTTCACCTTTAATCAATTACCCTATTTTCAAGATAAACCCTCATGCCGATCAGTCGGCACAACTTAGCATGAAAATAGTTCGACCCCTTCAGGGTCGTCAGGATTGATGTTCTAATTCCGTAGGTTTTACCTACGGCTATTCATGTATTTCCCCTTCGGGGAAGGGCGGCCGCAAGGGCCGCCCCTACATTATCGGATGTAAGTGTGGTGTCTTACGTCCCCGCATGACACTAAGGTATTGTTATTATTATATATGATATCTACTTCAGAGAGTCGACACCACATTGAATTGAACCCTGACCCCTAAACCCTAAACCCTATTTTCAAAATAAATGACTAATTTCACCCAAACCCGCATAGACGAATTATTCTCCGCAATCAAGAATAAAAACATCGCTGTCATCGGCGATTTGATGGTCGATAGATATGTCTGGGGCACAATTGAGAGGATCTCTCCGGAAGCTCCGGTGCCGGTAGTGGCGGTTGTGGATGAAACGCAGGATTTAGGCGGCGCCGCTAATGTCGTGCACAATTTAGCGAGCCTCGGCGCTAATCCGCTACCCTTCGGCGTCGTGGGAGATGATATCAATTCTCAGATTTTATTCGATAAGCTCAATTATTACAACCTCGATGGCAGCTGTATTTTCACTGATCAATCGAGACAGACTACAGTGAAAACCCGTATCATCGCCCATAATCAGCATGTAGTGCGCATTGACCACGAAACTCAGCAGGCTCTATCTACTGATATTGAAGACAAGATAATCGACAGTTTCAAACGGATGGGGAAAGATTTATCGGCGGTCATTTTCCAAGACTATAATAAAGGTGTAGTCACGGAAAGGATAATCCGGGAGATAATAGGAATTTCCCGCAGACTGGGTATCATCATCGCCGTCGATCCCAAATACCGGAATTTCTTCGAATATAAAGTGGTGACCCTTTTCAAACCCAACATAAAAGAGACCGAAGCCGCGCTTGTCACCAAGATAACCGACGAAGCGGATATAATCCGCTGCGGCAGAGAGATTTTCAACCGCATCGAGCCTCAGCATCTGCTCATCACCCGCGGTTCAAAGGGGATGACTCTATTTACGGATCGGGATAATATAATGAATCTTCCGGCCAAGGCTCGCAAAATACACGATGTTTCCGGCGCCGGAGATACTGTAATATCGACTCTTGTTGCATTCTTGACCGCCGGGGCTAATCTCATCGAAGCCGCCACTATCGCCAATTACGCCGCCGGAGCTGTTTGCGAAGAAGTGGGGATCGTTCCCATTGAGAGAAACCGTCTCCGGGAAATATTGAATGATACCTCTGTTAAAAATTAATCATTTTCACTATATTTGATTTTTGCTTAAAAAATTGATATAGTAATAGGTTATTATCTAATTTATCAACTTGCTATCTTGTAGATTTGCAGATTTATTAAGGGCGATTAGCTCAGTTGGTTAGAGCGCTGGTTTCACATACCAGAGGTCACAAGTTCAAATCTTGTATCGCCCACTTTATTCCGCTGTACAGCTGACAAAGGCTTACGAAATCGCATCGTAAGTCTTTGTTTATTATAGTACACCCACCAGGAATCGAACCTGGAACCTCCTGATTAAGAGTCACTATATAGCGAAATTTCTACCTTCATAATAAACATTCATTTACAGTGCATGCCTTTATTTCTTAAACGGTTGTGCAAAATTCCATAGCGCGCAATAGTATGCAATAGTGAGCGAAGGTGAGTCAAAAATGTTGTGCAAGTGTTGTACAAAAGCAAAAAAATCGGAAGATTTTTACACTTTTAAAGGTATAACTTAATTCCGCGTCCTCCTGCTTGAAAGGCATATAATCAGTTAAATCTTACGCTAATAAAATACTGAGACTTACAGCGCATATCTTTAATTATTATAGAGATAAATAAAATCCAAAAGTGCTCCATAGTGCTCAGAAGTACTCTATAATATTTCAAATTGAGTCGCCAAATAATCGCGAAGAAATTGGTAATATGAATACCAAGCAATCTGTTCGCTCCAATAAAACGGCTTGGTTACTATTTCAATTTGTTTGTATAGTCACGGTTTTGATTCTCGCTTCTTTCAGACCCCGCCTCGCGACGATGTCCTTGCCTTCTCTCTAACACTTCGGTTCCATCAACCTGTGCAGGGGATGTTCACCATTAAGCTATTGAAAATACTCTGCACACATAAAAAAGCCCCCGATATGGGGGCTTATGAAAAATATTAATCTATTTTTTTCACACCATCACACTTCATCTGATGGGAAGCATTCTTTATCAGATAATAAACCTCTTCCCATTTCACACCATCACACTTCATCTGATGGGAAGCATTCTTTATCAGATAATAAACCTCTTCCCATCTTAAAGGTTCGCTTTGGGATAATAGAGCATCCAGTATTCCGATTTCGCCGATGTAGGCGATGACATTGTAGAACATGTGTTCGGAAAACTGCGCCACGCCGAAGTGGGTGTAGGTTGTGTCGGCGGTGTAGCCGTGGAAGAAATAGAGGGAATCGGGATTGTAGGGCAGTTCGGAATAGAAGATGAGGTAAAAATCAACTTCGATGGGATTTCCGTAAATTGATGTGTCCACCGGCGCCCAGTTGAGAACTACATTAGGGTAATCGTGATTAATTATCGCAGTCACAGGCACTGGAATAGGTTCCCATGTTCCAGAAACATATATATTTGGTGCGGCATTATAAGCATTCGCATTTAAACTTATAAATCCTTCGTGTAAACCCTCGATTGGTGGTATAAATACTATTTCGACCGGTTCTGATTCTCCGCCTGGCGCTATCGTATCACCAACAATTTGACTGACCGTATCAGGTAGGAAGTAAAAAGCGGAATCTAAGCTCTCGATACTATATACTATAAGCGTATCATTTCCGTCATTACTGTAGGTAAAACTCCTGACAGGGTAATCTGGTCCATTCGGCTCCCAGTACCCAAAATCCAAGGAATCATCAGATAAAACGAGATAGGCACCAATTCCGAAAC
This sequence comes from bacterium, assembly GCA_016783645.1. Lineage (GTDB taxonomy): Bacteria > Electryoneota > Tariuqbacteria > Tariuqbacterales > JADHWD01 > JADHWD01. Next base: position 4,133 of record JADHWD010000040.1, on the reverse strand, counting down.
CGGATAGATCAACATTATACAGACTGTCATTGAAACTGACTCTCAAAGTATCTATATAGGAAATCGTACTATCCGGATTAAACCATAAGCGCAATTCCAGGGAATCAAAGGGTGAAATAGAGTCACCAATAACAGCAGGGTCAAAACCGAAATGAGTTGAAGAATTATATACTATATCAACTGTCTTTTCCACATTATATAGATTCAGAATGTATATGCTGGTAGTATCAGGATAACCGATGCTTACTTCCTGAAAGTCGACCGAATCAGGCAATGGTCGATATACCATTGCTTACTTCCTGAAAGTCGACCGAATCAGGCAATGGTCGATATACCATAGTACCACTAACAAAGACATAAGCGGTATCATTTATAGCATTGTAGGCGTTTGTTCAACGACAATTATTCTTCCCACTCAGCGTCAATTAGAATTGAACTAAACCGCTTTCGCGGTATTCATATTTCCAACCGCTTATCAAACCTCCAATTTTAACTTCCTCCCATATTTCATTAGCAGTTGCCTCTTTGATTTAATTTGATGATATTTAACTATAATCAACATTTTCAATCAAAAATGAGGTTTATCATGACACCACTGCGTCAACGCATGCTCCAAGACATGCAGATTCGTAACCTTTCCCCCAACACCCAAAAGCGATACATCGACCGTGTGGCGGATTTTGCTAAACATTTCGGGAAGTCGCCGGAAAAACTTGGACCAGAAGATATTCGTTCTTTCCAACTTCACCTCATCCAGGAAAGAAAACTTTCTTCCAGCACTTTGAACGTAACAGTATGCGCTCTTCGCTTTCTCTACCGCATCTGCCTGCATCGGGATTGGGTAATCGAACGGATTATCTATGCCAAAAGGGAGAAAAAGCTGCCTATCGTTTTAAGCCCGGAAGAAGTGGTCTTGTTTTTTAATGCTATCAGGGGCGCTAAATACAGAGCCATTCTCATGACAATCTATGCCGCAGGATTACGAATTTCAGAAGCGGCGCAGCTTAAAATTTCAGACATTGACAGCAAACGCATGACTATCCGGGTGGAACAGGGTAAGGGACAAAAAGACCGATATGTCATGCTCTCGCCAAGACTGCTGAACATCCTGCGTCAATACTGGAAATTGTATCGACCTTCGCATTGGCTCTTCCCCGGAAAATCGGCAGACTGTCCGGTATCCCCCGCTTCCGTTCGTCAAGTATGCAGGGAGGCGAGGTTGGCCTCTGGTTTAACAAAAGAAGTAACTCCGCATACTCTTAGGCATAGTTTCGCAACACATTTGCTGGAAGCTGGAACTGATTTGCGAAAAATCCAAATTCTTATGGGACATAAAAGCCTGGTTTCTACATCCCGCTATACCCATGTAGCAATACAAAATATTCAAAAAACTACCAGTCCCTTTGATAACCTTTGCGGTCTGTAAATGCCTAAGCCAGCTCTGGAAGTTGCGGACATCTTCCGAAAATACGGGAAATCATTCGTCCAAAAATATGGTTCATCCATGTCGACGGAACAGCGGCGGGTGATGCGTGCCATCGAAATATGCCGTACTGCTGCCTTGGGAGGACATGTGGATGAGTGCGATGAATGCGGGCATCAAGTCATCTCTTACAACTCCTGCCGAAACCGGCATTGCCCAAAGTGTCAGACTCTGGCAAAAGCCGAATGGCTGGAAGCGCGGCGAGATGAGCTGCTGCCAGTCGAATATTACCATGTCGTCTTCACCATACCGGATTCCTTGGCAGCCATCGCTTTGCAAAACAAGAGGATAGTTTACAACATCCTGTTTCAAGCCGCCTCCAAAACCCTGCTCACCATCGCCGCCGATCCCCAACATCTCGGAGCCCAAATCGGCGTTACCGCCGTCCTTCACACCTGGGGACAGAATCTCATGCATCACCCTCACATCCATTGTGTGGTACCTGGAGGAGGATTAACCCCAGAGGGAGAAAAATGGATTTCCTGTCGAACCGGATTCTTCCTGCCGGTAAAAGTCCTTTCACGACTCTTTCGCCGGCTTTTCCTCGAAGCGCTTATAAAAGCTTTCCAACAAGGCAAATTATTTTTCTACGGCAAAAACCGACACCTGATAAGACCAGAGACCTTTAACCAATTCATCGAATCCTGCCGTAAAATTGAATGGGTGGTCTATGCCAAACCACCTTTTGGCGGCCCGGAAACCGTCCTCGATTACCTGGCAAGATACACCCACCGCATAGCCATCGCAAACCATCGTCTGCTGAGCATGAAAGAGGGAAAGGTCACCTTCACTCTGAAAAATTACAGAAATGAGGGGAAGCAAGAGGCCATGACCTTGCAGGCGTATGAATTCATCCGCCGCTTTCTACTCCAGGCGTATGAATTCATCCGCCGCTTTCTACTCCATGTATTACCCCACCAGTTCATGCGAATCAGATATTACGGATTCCTCGCCAATCGTCACCGCGCCGAAAATATTCAACTCTGCCGCAGTCTGCTCAACATCACCGAAGAGGTGGTAAGCAACACCCCCGATACTCAAGGCTGGGCTGTTCGATTACAAGCTCTGACTGGAAAAGATCCCCTGTTGTGCCCCCATTGCGGATGCGGGCATCTGATAACAATACAGACTTTGCCGCCATTAAAATTCAACCAATCGAGGTCGCCGCCGGGAGTCTATCCGTCATGAAAACAAATAGTTATGCATATTCGCAAACCATTAGTTGCCCTCACTTCAGGGGAGACAGGACCGGTGCGTCCAAATCTCTGAAACTGCATCATCAATGCCCCAAAAACGGGCTTTCACCGACCGGCGGCAGCTCTATTATACTATCTACGGCGCCCCAATCACCGTATTTCAACCGAATACTTGACAGAAGACCACTCTGCAACTCTCCACATTTCAATGTATCCATTCGCTCCCACATCTGAGCCGCTGATACAATCCCCATAGGCTTTCAAACACGCGGTTAAGTTCAATGGATTCTTTCGTAAATGCACGCTGGCGCGTGACTTACGAAAGAATCTTATGCATTCCGTTTTGTTTAGTCATTCCAGCGGAGGGTTTCTTCCTTGGGCTAATGGAATGAAGCCGTAGGCGTAATGGAATTAGCCCAGGAAACATTCCGAAATTATCCCCCCGCTGCTTCTCCTTCATCACTTTCTTCGACTGTTCCAACCGGTAACTTTGCAGATTCAATTCCAGAATGACGCTGTGATGCACCAGCCGGTCAATCGCCGCCGCCGTGGTCATCGGATCCTTAAATATACGCTCCCATTGCGAAAAAGGCAAATTACTGGTGATCATTACGCTGCCCCGTTCGTAACGGTAAGCCAGCAAAGTGAACAACACTTCCATCTCCTCCCGGCTCTGTTGAACATAACCGATGTCATCGATGATCAATGCGTCATATTTTGCCAAGCTCTTCAAAATGTTTTGCAGCTTCAAATCCCGCTTGGCGATCAACAGTTTCTGTACCAGCAGGCTGCAGGGCTGAAATAAAACCCGGTGACCTTGATATATCAGTTCCTGCCCGATGGCGCATAACAGATGTGTCTTCCCGCTGCCGGGATTGCCAAAAGCCAAAACATTCTCTTTGCGCGAAAGGAACGATCCATCAAGCAATACTCCAACCTGTGAACTGATTTTCTGCGGCAAACGCTTCCGGTCGAAGACTTCCAGCGATTTCTCCTGTGGAAGCTGTGACTCGTGCAGCAGTCTGGCAGTGCGGCTGTTTCGCCGGGCGTCACATTCCTGCTGAAGAAAGTCATATAGATACTGTTCGTAGCTAAGCGATTCCCGCCGGGCTATCTCCGCCTGCCCGGAAAAACATTCCCGCACCGCCGGCAGATGAAGCTCTTTCAACATTTCCAGCAGAGGCAATGATAATTCACCAGCTTGCTTCATACCTGCCTCCCGCTCGCAGGAAGCAATGAATCATATTGTGATAAATCGACCGGCAGAATTTCAACATTACAAGGCGAGGCTAACGCTTGACCGGAGCGAACTAGGGCTTCCACTTGCTCAAAGGTTAGCGGTGAACCCTTGTCGATCAACGACCGCAATGCTTCATCCACCGCCGTTTCATTTTCCTTCGCCGAAAGCCGTAAAATCGAAATATACTCTTTGTCTGCTCGGCCGGAAAGGTTTT
>JADHWD010000039.1 GCA_016783645.1 bacterium | reverse complement strand
AAGCATGAAAATCGGATTACTGGCAGGCGGGGACGCCTGCCAGCACAGTTCCTGGTGGTGTCATGCGTCCCCGCATGACACTAAGGTATTGTTATTATTATATATGATATCTACTTCAGAGAGTCGACACCACATTGAATTAAACCCTAAACCCTATTTTCAAGATAAACAACGCGTTATAATCCTTTAAAAAGAGTATCCGACATTGAAATAATATGCGCCGGGTTTCACGCCTTGATGAATTCTCCAGGCGTATTGTATAGTGGCGCTCCATACGGAATAATCCATCCGCAATCCCTGCCCCGCCCCGGTGCGGAGGCCGCGCCATTCAGACGATTCGATATCCTCATACAATCCTCCGCAGTCTATGAAAATATCCGTTCCGAACCACCGGTAGATATGTAATCTGAATTCAAACCTCTCTACCGCGGTGAAATTTCCTCCGATTACTAAACCTTGTTCATTGAGAGGCCCTAAAGAATGCCATTTATATCCTCTGATATCTTCACTTCCGCCGAGCATAAATTTTTCACTTAGAGGCGCCGGCTCCTTCTCAAAATTCTCAATAATACCTAATTTACTTTGCGCCGCCAGCGCTAACCAGGGAAAGGGTTTATAGAAAATTCGGAAATCCGCCATATATTTGATGAAACCCGCATCGCCGAATAATTTGGATTCTGACAAGTGTAGCTGTTCATCGAAGAGAAATCCTTTCGAAGCTTTGAACCGGTCATCTCGCTTATCGACGCTGAATTCAATTTCTATTCGGCTGATATTGCCTGCGCTGTCAGGAATCACAATCCCCGGCGCTGTATTATAGAGCATATAATGATTGAAAGAATATCCCCATTGCAGCTGGAAGTATTCTCTAAAATATCTGCCCCATCTGAACCGTACAGATGCTCGCTCAACATCGAATGACGCCTCCTTCTCCACGCTCCATTTGATACCGGAGTGAAAAAACAGTCTGCTTTTGAGAAAATAGGGTTCATATCCCCGGGCTTCAATCATCCTCATCCTGGGACTGATCTTACCCTCCAGTCCAAGGCTGGTCCTGCGGCGGAACAGATTCAGATGTTCAAAACTCATCACCAAACGGGGACCTTCATAAGAGCCGTAACCTCCGCCCAAACCGAACTCACCAGCAGGCTTCTCCGATAATGACACAATTAAATTTCTCAGCGAATCATCCTCAAAGCGCTCGGTCTCAATGATGATATTTCTGAATAGCCCCATCCTCTGCAGGTTTTTTTGGGCTTTTTCGATTTTATTCAGAGTGATCAAACCGCCCTTTTTAAAATCGAATTCTCTTTCAATCACCCAGTCCTCGACATATCTTCCGCTTCTGATTATGATATTATTGAAATATGCCCGGATGCCTTCACTTATGAAAAAGACAATTTCCGCACGATTATCCTCGGTTTCAATTTCCCGGTTAGTTTTAGCGGATAAGTAACCCAAATTACCAAAGTGTTGTAATATCCGTTTTTCCCCCTGCGCTATTAGATCATAATCCAGTCTGTCTCCCGGAGAAATTTTCAATAGATTAAGCAGTTTCTCTTTCACATCTGATTCCACACCGTATATATCAATTTTCTCAATCAGCGTGGGTTCCCCTTCATCTATGTTGATAATTACATCGACTTGAGAGCTATCACTTTTCCAGTTAAGACTCAGATTTTCAATCTTAGCGTCTTCAAATCCATGCAGATGATAGAAATCCACTATAGCCTTCAAATCGGCTAACAAAAGATCGCTGTACAACCGGTGCGTTTTGAAAATATTCGATTCCTGGCTGCCCATGAGTCTTTTCAGACGGCTTTGCGAATACATCTTATTCCCTTTGAACTTGATGTTAGTTATCATCGGCTGTTGAGCGATGGCTAAAGAGGAAATAAGCGTTAAAATGATGATGAATATGAATCCCTTTAATTTCATCATCTACCAGAATTTAATCACATATTTGAGATCGATGCCCGTCCGGTCGAGGCGGGCGGTTTCATTGGTCAGATAGATATGCGGCATCAAACGATAATCGAATACGACTGAACCTTCAGTCGAACTTCCCAGACTGCCTTTTATGGTCATCTCTAGCCTCGATGTGATATCTTTACTGGCGATGAACCTGTTTTTGGAGGATAATAATCCCTTTTTAATCTCCACTCGGTCGAAGGTGAACAATCTACCGGCTTGCAGTTCAGCATAATTAGTCACACTGCGGTCATCATACTGGGATATCGCCAGCTCTATCTGCTGTTCCAAATTGGAGGCTGTAACACCGGATACCGCTGGTATAAACGGATTGCCTTTCACTAACAGCCGCCGGATCTCTTCAGCGGTCAGATGCGGAGTTGACATTAATTGCAATTCCGCGCCTTTATCTATTCCTCCCCAATATCCCAAAGTGATGCGGTAGCTGCGCAGCACTGCGCCGCTGTCCGGTAAAGTTATATATGTTTTCTGCCGCTTTTCAACTAAAAAACCGATGGAATCAGTCTTAAAAAAGTAAAATCCCTCTTTAATATTAAACCGGCTGCCGAGATAAATATAATCTCCCTCTGCCACATCCACCCCGCCGGCGCATTCTCCGCTTTCATCACAATGCATTTTAAAGGAAGCCCGGCATTCGAGGTACTCACTAAGATGATGCAATGATTTATCGGCTGACAGCGAAACATTATAACGGCTTACGCCGATTTTTTTCAGACAGTTACGGACGGACAGGGATAAATATTCCAGATCTGTCTTTAAAAGGATAGGCGGACCTTTAAGTTTCAGATTATCGAAAACCGCCGAAGCTGTAAGCGCCAGCGAATCATCAGAAGTTAAAAACGCACTGAATTGAATCCGGCAGATGACTAAAGGAGAATTGATTGAGATAGAACCGGAAACGCTGTCCTGTGAAATATCAGCCTGTAAAATCATTGGCAGGTTATAACTATATAAGCAGAGATTCAAATTACCGTTTAATTTGGTATTTGTGATGTTCAATACTGATTGAGGGGCGATTGATATACAGACAGCCGAAGGCTTGTTGAATTTAATCTCAAAAATCCCTTCGGATTCGCTCTGATATATCTCTGCTTCAATGAGCCCTTCCGCTGTCAATTTCATGAGATTTTCGATTAAAACCCTCCTCACGGAAGAACCCGCCGCCTGAGTATTCAATGAGAAAACTAAACTCAGATTCATTATGATAAATAATAATATCACATAATTTTTGACAGTGTGAAGCTTCATAACTTGAAAAAATAATTATTTTTAATTAAAATTAGTCTTTAAAACCGATTTACAATCTAAAAACATGGTATTCTATGCTTTTATGGCTGTTAATATTTTCCATCGCGATGGCTTATCTCGAATCAGCGGTGGTGGTTTATCTGCGGATGCTGTATTACCCAGACGGTTTCACCTTCCCTATCGTGTTAATTGAAACCCGGACAGCTTTGATAGAATTAGGGCGGGAAGCCGCCACTATAGTGATGCTGTATGGTGTTGCCCGTCTGACTTATAAAAAAGCTCTGCACCGCTTCTGTGCTTTCATGTTCTGTTTCGGGGTATGGGATATATGTTACTACTTCTGGCTATATGTGTTCCTGAAATGGCCGCCCGGCTTGTTGACCTGGGATATATTATTTCTCATCCCCGTCCCCTGGCTGGGTCCGGTGATCGCGCCGGTGATTGTATCTATCTCTATGATAGTCTCAGCAGTTATTATAATAAAAATAGAGGAAAGAGGCAAAGTATTTCACAACAACTGGAGGCATTGGGTAGCGGCGGTGATAGGAGGGGTAGTGATTATACTGTCTTTCACAATAGATTTTCATATAGTACCCGACGGCTTGATACCGGATAAATTCGCCTGGGGATTATTCCTGTTGGGTGAAGCGCTGGGGATTAGCGCCTTAGCGGCGGCGCTGTACCGCACATTTAAAGAGAAGCACTTAAGATAGCGGCTTTGGGCTTTGGGCTTAAGGGAACGCTGGCAGGTCACACCCGCCGGGGGCGTGCAAGACCTGCCAGAACACGACTTTTTTCAACTTGCTAACTTGTCAACTTGCAGATTTAAATGAAAATGCCGCCTTAAAAGGCGGCATTCTTATCTCAATATATTATAATGAACGAATTTAAATATTGCGAATATTTTGTAGGGGCGGGGTTTCCCCGCCCTGATTATAATCGGACAATTATAGGGCGCGGAGACCGCGCCCCTACAGTAAATGCAATTGATTTATTTCGTTTATTATAAAAGCGTTGAATCCCGGTTATTTCAGCAATAGAGCTTTTCTGCTAATTATCTTATCATCGGACACCAAACGGATGAAATATATCCCGGAAGGCTTACTGTCCGCTTTCCACACCGCGGTATATTCTCCCGCTTCAAGATAACTATCCACTAATTCAGCGACTTCTTCACCCATTATATTATAGACTGCGAGTTTCACCGCGCCTTTATCAGCAATCCGGTAACGGATATTAGTGGCGGGGTTGAAGGGATTGGGGAAATTCTGCTCCAGTTCCAGGTGAAGCGGTGTTAGACTGACTCCGCCTTTGGGATATATACTTGTAATAATATCCACTACCGGTGGATCGGATGTAAAACGGATCACAGAATAGGGTTCTGGGGGATGAGTGGTTATAGGATAAGAAGTATTCTGCCACATCTCAATTCCATCCGTCTGTGAAGGCGCTTCGATTCCGCAGGTCGAATTCCACAGCGCCTCATAAGTCACCTCTCCGTAATAGAATTCAATGACGGAATCACCGCTTAGTGTCGGCATCGTTTCAGGATCATAGATGACGATTTGGAAAGTTTCCGTCATCATATTAGTGTTAGCGTGCGACCAATTATAGTATTCAATTATCAATCTACCTTCCGGATCAAAATAATAAGAGATTTCTCCGGGTTCCGCCACCAGGCAGTACATATCGTACCACAATGGCGCCACCATTCCTTCAATCTGGTCGCTGCGGGGGATACCGTAATTACTGCTGGTGGTATAGGGCACTTCTCCCGGCGCGATAAAACCATCGGCGGAGATTGACAGAATATCATAGTCCTGCCCATAATACCGCCAGGTGAAATCAGGCGGAAATTCCAAATACGCTATCTGTGTTTCCGGATCCATTTCTATCACTATACCTGTTCTACTAGCGAGAGATGCCATATCATCCCTCCAATACTCCGGCGCTTGACTGTAAATCGAATCTGACATTTCATAGGCGTAATAGATCCCGGCGTTATCAAATCCAGGATCAATTTGACCGGGTTCGGATACTTCAATTTCAAATTCGTATTCTTCATGTAAGTTGAAGGTCCCTTGATCGCCTTCGATGGTGAATCTGAAATGGGCGTCAAAATAAGTGGGACAATAATAACTTATTTGAATTTGGAAAGGATCGCCGGAATTATTGAGAATCTGACCGGGATTTATCAAATCATAATCGCTCTCATCTTCCATAACAATTACTTCCGGATCGAGTGATTCCAGCGTTCCGGTCAAATTCACCGCCGCCAATGTTCCAATATTACCCATGCTGACTATGATATCAGCGATATCGCCGCGGTTTAATGAACCGTTGACGATGAAACCTTCATAAGCCAATGACGGCATCTTCACCTGTATCGTTAAATCGGACTGCCATTGATATCCCGCATTATCGCTTATATCCAAAGTAAGCGGCAATTCGGACAGGGAGTAATCGGAAGGTAAAGTGAAAGTATAGGATTGAGAACCTGTCGCCGTCATTTCCACCGGTATATCGCCAAAGAAGGATGAGTCATTGATAATCACCAGTGCGGAAGCGGGTGATGAAAGCAGGCCGTTGACATTATAAGCGGCGGCGATTCCGTAATTCTTCACGGTTTCAGTTAAATCTATAGTTTCGCCGGGCGATACGATGCCGTCTCCGCCGGGACCATCGTCGATTTCATATTCATAATGACTCACAAACTGTGAATTCGCCATAACTTCCAGATTGGTGTAATAGGGATTATAATCCAGTCCGGTTACAGTGATATATAACTGATTAGGCCGGCTCTGCGGATTGATATTCAGAAGAGCTTCACCGTTGACATCGGTCAATTCCGCGCTGAAAGTCTCGCCGGAAATATACGCGGAAGCTACTAATCCTTCCAATGGATTTCCCAAATCATCAGTCACTGATATCTCTATTTCACCAGGACCCAAATACACTTCCGTAGTATGTTCAACCATCATCGTTCTGGGAGGCTGAGCCCGGACTGTTATATTAGGATCCGACATCAGCATATATTGATTGAATAATGTGCGGACTACCTCCTGCACATCGCCGTAGCCGGGGATTCCATAATAGAGCGAAAAGAACGCTTCCACATCCATCTTCCCTTCCATAAAAGCGGGGCCTATCTCCCGCAGGGAATCCTGCCACATATGCTCATATATCCCTAAATCCAGCCTATTATTGAAATTAGTATGAGTGTTCCAGGTGGGTCCGATAAACAGCACCGCTCCGGTGGGATTATTAATGGTACCTTGATTCATCCAAGCTTCACCTAAACAGTATGAACTAAACAAAGCGCCGCCGCAACCAATACCTGTTACCATAGGAAGCATATTGTAATTAGTAAGATTAGAAAGATTATAGGCGCTCAATCCAATTCCAGACCATATATTATCCCATCCAGCGCCGCGGTAGTTCACAACCGACCGGCCTTGATTCACCCAATTTATGAATTGAGAGATATAGCCGATTTCAAACAATGTGTCCACCTGAGTGAATCCGCCGTCATTCAATAATATATTGCGTACTGTTAATTTAGTTTGACGCTGGCTCGCTTCCGATTGATCCGATGTCATAATCGCTTTAGTGTACCAATCGGTCTGACCCACATTCGGCGTCTTCTCATACTTAATCACTTTATTGACTAAAAGCATGATATAGGTAGGGCTGTTGGCGACTAACCTGCCCAAATACACTTCCGGCAAATAGTCATCACCCTCAAGACAGGCGTAATAGTTTTCATTGATGTAATCGCCCGGCAAAGAATAGCTGCTGAAATAAGTGACCGGATCCGGTGTGTAGGTTGAATGAACCGGAAGTACCGTCTGATCGCCAACCAATAGGACATAATCCGGGGGATATTCCGAAGTAGAGTATATATAAGCGAGATAGTTCTTGATAACCGCCGCATTATAACTGGTGGCGCCTATCTGGGAAAAAGGAACAAGGGTAGTATGGATACCCTTCTGATTCTTCCAAATGACGAGATCCTGAACAAAAGTGACAAAGTTATCCGGGCAGATTATCACATAATTGGGCGCTATGTATTCATCGGTGGAATCTTCGACATAATTCCATACCGTCGACCTATATAAATCCTTAAAGGCTGATGAATGCGGTCTGAAACTAGTCTTGGAATTGACCGGATTATCGTCCGTCTCAAAGGAAATTCTGAAATTCACACTCCTGGTAACAACTAATTCACCGCTGAGTGAGTCATATTTATAGGGGAAAATGTGAATCGGGGCTATTCTCAAATCTCTCAGGATAGAGGGCTGGCCGATATTGACGAAACCCGCAGGAAATTCCACGGCGGAAACCGGCAAATCGCTTAAATCGGATACCAGCGGCAGATTATCATTGATATTGTACACTTCGTAATCAGCTGATATGATAGTGATAACCGGCGCCGCGGTTGGAGGCAGATTAATAAATCCGGTGATGACCGGATCGCCCTCGATTTCATTCAATCCGGGGCATATCAGCCGGTAATATTCACCATCGGCGGCCAATTCCATACCGGGTATAGTGATTGACGCTTCAAATTCAAATTCTCCCAGCATCAAGATTGATTTGTCTGATTTTTTATCGAACGATTGGGATATCGAGCTGTATCCCGGAAGCCATTCTGCAAAAATTAGATTTAGCGGCAGAAGGAATGTGAAAACCAAAGAAGCTGTGATGATTGTTTTCATAGCGAATAACTATTGTTTGAAGATTATAGATAGTAAACAACTTTCGTAACATTTTAGCTTTATGAAGACGGCGGGGTCAGGGACGACCCCGCCTACCTTAGTCTCGTAGTCCGGGTCGTCCCTGACCCGGACATGCACATTCCCAAACTTCACAAAGCTAAAGTGTTAAAATTATGTAAAGTATTGTCATTCCGGGCGTCAGCCGTACGGCTGACATGACCCGGAATCCAGTGTTTCTATGATGGATTCTGAATCAAGTTCAGAATGGTAAAAGCGGTTGTTTTTAAAGAACTATAATGCTACCAACTTTCAAGTTATTACAATTTTTTTAAAAAAGCAAAAAATATACCCGGTGATTATAATTTTCAGTCTTCACGCTTCTTTCAGGTTCTCATTGAATATATTGCATTATTAGGAAAAATTTTGTACTTTGTAAATCTAAATATATCATATTCAAAATTAAACATTTGTGATAAATTAATCTGCATTCGGCAGGACAGATAGGAATATTCGTAAGAGGTTTTCAGTTTCCAATGCCTATCCAAAATGAACAAGTATGCGCCTTCTGCGGAAGGACTTCCCGTGAAGTAGAGGTCATGATTTCCGGGCCTAAAGTCAACATCTGTGACCGCTGTGTCCAAGCCTCCCGCGTGATAATCAAGCGTAATCTTCAACAGCGCAAGCAAGCTCTGATCAAGGATTTTCCCATTCCCGAACAGATAAAAGCCCAATTGGATCAATATGTGATCGGACAGGAGCTCGCCAAGCGGAAAATCGCCGTTGCGGTCTACAACCATTACAAGCGGGTGAACACTAATTTGATCGAGGAGAGCGTTGAGATTGACAAGAGCAATATACTTCTGATAGGACCCACCGGCACCGGTAAAACCCTATTAGCTGAAACATTGGCGAGATTCTTGAAAGTGCCGTTCGCAATCGCCGACGCCACTACATTGACCGAAGCGGGATATGTGGGTGAGGATGTGGAAAATGTGCTGGTGAGGCTTCTGCAGGCAGCGGATTATGATGTCGCCTCGGCAGAAACCGGCATCGTCTATATCGATGAAATCGATAAAATCGCCCGCAAAGAAACTAATGTATCTATAACCCGCGATGTCTCCGGGGAAGGAGTCCAACAGTCTTTATTGAAACTACTGGAAGGCACTAACGCCTCCGTGCCTCCCGAAGGAGGCCGCAAGCATCCTGAACAGCGTTTGATTAACATCAACACCCGCAATATACTGTTCATCTGCGGCGGAGCTTTTGAAGGAATCCGCGATATAATCGCCCGGCGCATCGGCAGGAATAAAATCGGTTTCGGAGCCGGCGGTTTCAATGTGAATAAAATGACCGCTTATGAGCTTTTATTTAGAAGCGAACCGGAAGATTTGCTAAAATACGGATTAATACCGGAATTGATAGGCAGACTGCCGGTATTATGCCCTATGGAGGAGTTAGATGAAGGGGCATTGATGAAGATAATGACCGAACCCAGAAATGCGCTGGTGAAACAATACACCAAACTTCTGCAGATGGAGAGCGTTCAGCTTGAGTTTGAGCGGGACGCTCTGAAAGCGGTGGTATCTTCGGCTAAGGAGAAAGGAACCGGGGCGCGGGCGTTAAGGAGTGAAATGGAGAAACTGATGAATGATATCATGTTCATGGTACCCTCGGATAAAACTATAGAAAAGGTGATAATCAGTAAAGGAGTGGTAACCGGAACCCGCAAACCCAAGATAATGCGCAGGGAAGCGCGGAAGAAAACCGCATAGGACAGCTTAACGAATGACCGCAAGAAAGAGAAAGAGTAAGACACAAAGTCAATATTCCGGGATACCCCTCCTGCCTTTGCGGGAGGTGATTATTTTCCCTAATATGATTTATCCCCTGCTGGCTGGCAGACCTAAGACCCAGAAAGCGGTGGAAGAAGCCATGTTAAAAGACCGGTCCGTCCTATTGCTCGCGCAACGAGATATAAAGACGGATGAACCTAAAAACGGTGACTTTTATCAGATTGGTGTATTAGGAAAAATTCTCCAGATTTTGAAACTCCCTACCGGTTTATCCAAAGTGTTAGTGGAGGGGATGGAACGGGTAGAGGTCATCTCCATCAGCGAAATAGACGGCTTATTGTCCGCCGATTTAAAACCTTTACCGGCGGTGAAAGAGGAATCTTCCAAGATTCAAGCGGCTTTTCGAAAAGCTCAGAATCTGTTCAAAGAATATATTCTCCTAAATTCAAACCTGCCGGATGAACTGCTTTTAGCGCTGGATAATGTCGATGAGCCGGGCAGGATAGCGGATTTCATCGCTGCCCACCTCGATATTTTAATAGAGAAGCGCCAGAGACTGCTGGAAACCTTCGACACCTTCGACCGTTTGATGCTGATAACCGAATACTTGAAAACGGAAATCGAGATATTAAAAATTGAACAGTCGATAGATGAGCAGGTTAAGGGGAAGATAAACCGCGCACAGCGTAATTTTTACCTGCAGGAGCAGATGCGGGTGATTAAGAAGGAATTGGGGGAAGAAGCAGAGGATGATTTTTCCGATATCCGCGATTATGCCAAGAAAATCCGACGCGCTAAAATGCCTAAAGAAGTAAGAAAGAAAGCCAATGAAGAATTGGATAAGCTGAGCCATATGCCGATGTTATCGCCGGAAGCCTCCGTGCTCAGAAATTACCTCGACTGGCTGACCGATATCCCCTGGAACAAACAAACTGAAGACAATCTGGATATAGATTTAGCGCAAAAATTCCTCGATGAAGACCATTATGGCTTGAAGAAGCCTAAAGAGCGGATATTGGAATATCTGGCGGTGATGAAACTTGTGGGCAGGATACGAGGGCAGATAATATGTTTCGTAGGTCCTCCCGGAGTGGGCAAGACCTCGCTGGGGCAGTCTATAGCCCACGCTTTAAACCGTAAATTCGTGAGATTGTCTTTAGGAGGTATGCGGGACGAAGCTGAAATCCGGGGACATAGGAGAACTTATATCGGTTCGCTCCCGGGCCGTATAATTCAACAGATGAAGCGCGCCAGCACTATCAACCCCGTTTTCCTCCTCGATGAGGTGGATAAGATGGCTTCGGATTTCAGAGGCGATCCCGCTTCTGCCTTGCTGGAAGTCCTTGATCCGGAACAAAATCACGCCTTCTCCGACCATTATCTGGAAGTCGACTACGACCTTTCAAAAGTACTCTTCATCACCACCGCCAACCTGCGTTACAACATCCCCGCTCCTTTGCTGGACCGCATGGAGGTGATAGACCTTCCCGGTTACCTGGGATATGATAAATTCATGATCGCTAAGCATTATTTACTGCCGAAGAATTTCAAAGAACATGGATTGGAGGATAGAAATGTGAAGTTCTCCGAAAAAGCGATATATAAAATAATTGAAGATTACACCCGTGAAGCGGGAGTGCGGGAAATGGAGAGATGCATCGCCAAAGTCTGCCGCAGGATAGCGCGGATATTAGTTAAAACCGACAAATGGTCATTCACCATCGGCGTCAATAACATTGACAAATTTTTAGGCCCGCCGCGTTATATAGAGAAAGATATAGTGGAAGGTGAGCGGGTGGGTATGGCGAACGCTTTGGCTTGGACATCGGACGGCGGCGATATACTGCGCATTGAAGTAGCATTGATGAAAGGCAAGGGGCAATTAACCCTCACCGGTCAATTAGGCGATGTGATGAAGGAATCGGCGCGCGCCGCATTATCATACATCCGTTCAATAGCCGACCGTTTCCATTTGCAAGAGAACGATTTCATCAAACGGGAAGTGCATATTCATATACCGGAAGGCGGTGTGCCTAAAGATGGACCTTCCGCCGGCATCGCATTGACGCTGGCTATGTTATCCGCTTTCACCGGTAAGCCTGTTCCCGCCACCTGCGGATTCACCGGGGAAATCACTCTCCGCGGCGAAGTCCTGCCGATAGGCGGACTGCCGGAAAAACTGATGGCGGCTAATCGGCTGGGCGTGAAAAAAATATTTCTGCCCCGCAAAAACCTGAAGGATTTGAGCGAAATCCCCAAACAGGTCACTAAACCGTTGGAACTCATACCGGTAGGCTGTTTCGATGAAGTGATGGACGAGATATGGAGTAAATAATTGAAAAATAATAAGGAGTAAAGATGAATACAAAGAGAAGAATGTCAATACCAAAGATTGAAGCTTTGACGGTAAAAAATTACCGGGCGTTGAAACACCTTCAATTGAAAAATATCACACCGTTGACAGTCATTTTAGGCCCCAACGGCAGCGGCAAATCTACGCTTTTCGATGTGTTTGCCTTTTTATCGGAGTGTTTTTCAGTAGGATTAAGAAAGGCTTGGGATAAGAGGGGGAGAATGAAGGAGTTAAGAACGAGGAATTCTGAAGGGCCGATTGAGATTGTAATAAGATTTAGAGAGCATAAAAAAGATGAATTGATTGTATATAAGATAGCAATAGATGAATATCAAAACGTTCCTTTTATCGCAAGAGAATCATTACGCTGGAAACAAAGCTCTCATAAAAAGCCATTCATTTATTTGAATTTTAAGAAAGGAAAAGGATATGTAGTAAGTGATATTGAAAGCAGTGAGAGAATTAATGAGACTCTTGATTCTACCGATATGTTGGCAGTCAACACCTTAGGCCAATTCAAAAAACATCCAATAGTGGCCGCTTTGAGGAGATTTATAACTAATTGGTATCTTTCGGATATTTCAATTGAAGACACACGCATAGTTTCGAATGCGGGAATTCAAGAACATTTGTCAGTTTCCGGAGATAATCTTCCCAATGTAATTCAATATTTTGAAAAAGAACATTCATCAATTCTTTCGGAAATATTCAATTTTCTTTCGGAAAAGATTCCCGGATTCGAGAAATTTATTTTAGAACCCATGATAGACGGAAGACTGCATTTACAGTTAAAAGATAGATCATTTAAAGAACCGATTTTGGCAAAATATACTTCGGATGGTACTCTTAAGTTGTTAGCCTTAATGACTATTCTTAAAAATCCTAAGCCGGCTCAATTGACCGGTATAGAAGAACCTGAAAATCAAGTACATCCAAGATTACTTTATGAATTAGGTGAAGAATTTAGAGAAGCATCTGCTAATACCCAATTGTTTGTTTCGACACATTCCCCATATTTTGCCAATACCATCCGGCCTAAAGAATTGTGGATTTTCGACAGAAATGAACAAGGATACACAATTGCCAAGCGGGCTTTTGACATATCAGGCGTTAAAGAAATGTATGAAAGCGGGGGAAATCTTGGATTTTTATGGATGGAGAATTATTTTGAATTTGGAGATCCTATTAAATCTTCAAAAATAAGTTACAAAATGTTTGAGGAATAAATGCATATTGATTTTTTTGTCGAAGAAATATCGACCGAATACTTTTTAGAATCTATTCTCCCAAAGATCTTAATCACCGACTTCAGTTATAAAATTCACCCATATCAAGGTAAGCAGGATTTATTGAAAAGGCTGCCTTATAGACTTAGAGGATTGAACAAATGGATTCCTGTCGACCATAAAATCTTTGTTCTTATCGATAGAGATAATGATGATTGTCATCAACTCAAAGAAAACTTTGAAGAAGCTGCTCTTAATACAGGATTAAAAACAAAAAGCAAACCCGATGAAAACGGTCAATATCAAATCATTAATCGTATTGCAATAGAAGAACTTGAAGCGTGGTATTTTGGGGATATTCAGGCTCTAAATAGCGCATATCCAAGAATCGATATTAACCTTGATAAGAAGGCGCCTTATAGAGATCCCGATGCAATAAGAGGAGGGACCTGGGAAAAACTGGTAAGAGAATTACGGAAAAAAGGTTATAAAGAAGAAATTACAAAAACAAAATTAGCACAAAATGTCTCTGTTTATATGAATCCTTCCCGTAATAGTTCTCATAGCTTTCAAGTTTTCCGCGATGGTCTTATTAGTTTAGTCAATCAGTAATATCTTTTTCTTTCTAACTGTCTTCCAATATACTTTTAACTTTTAACTTTTAACTTTGGTAGTGTCCCCTAATAATTGTGACCACCCCAATCCTCGTCATTCCCGCAAGTCCGCCGACTGGCGGACGAGTCGGGAATCGATTCCGGACAAGCCGGAATGACGGTATTATGGGGATTACTTGCAAATTGAGAAGCCATATCAACGATTAACAGACACCACCTTAACTTTTAACTTTTAACTTTTAACTTTCTATGCTTCCCATATTCACCGCTGAAGAGATGCATGAATTAGACCGCCGGGCGATCGAAGGATTAAAAATACCCGGCTTGGTATTGATGGAAACCGCCGCCAGGGGTGTGTTCCGCACCGCTTTAGAGATACTGGAGTCGATGTATGGGCCTGCAGTTCCTCTGCCGCTGGGATTATCAAATTCCCATAACGGTGAAGATGACCATGAATGCGGAAATCATCACATCGAACTACCTTCCCGTATGATCGCTTCCGGCAGGAGAATAGCAGTGTTCTGCGGGGGGGGGAACAACGGCGGGGATGGTTTGGCGGTCGCGAGAATGCTGGACAGCGCCGGAGCGGAAGTGGAAATCATCTTATTAGCTAATGCGGAAGATTATACCGGCGACGCCGCTAAAAATCTAATACTGGCGACGGAATTGGGTTTGAATATCATCGAAAATGCCGAAGAAGATACTTTTGATATTCTGGAAGGCACTCATCTGGTGATCGACGCTCTATTAGGCACAGGCATTAAGGGCGCCGCCCGCGGTCGAATTGCAGAAGCGATTGAAGATATCAACGATGCACCCTGCCCTGTACTTTCAATCGATATTCCATCGGGAGTGGAGGGATCGAGCGGCCGAGTCGAAGGTCCCGCTGTCAACGCTTACGCAACGGTCACCATGGCGGCGCTGAAACGGGGATTGATATTCAGTCCGGGGCGGGAACTGGCGGGCGAAGTATCGATAGTCGATATCGGAACACCCCGCAAAATAGTAGAGGAATTCAAACCCTATCTGTTTCAATTAGAGCCTGACGATATAATCAACCGCCTTCCGGTGCGGGCGGTGGACACTCATAAAGGCGAATGCGGGCGGGTGTTCATAATAGCCGGTTCGCCTGGATTGACCGGCGCCGCCGCTATGTCCGCTTCAGCGTGCGTTAAATCCGGCGCGGGATTAGTAATTGTGGGCTGCCCAAAATCGCTCAATCCCATCCTTGAAATCAAACTCACGGAGGCGATGACCGTTCCTCTGCCGGAGACAGCCGAAGGCGCTATATCGAAGGAAGCTCTGGCGGAAATTCAACGCAGATTAGAATGGGCGAACGCCTGCGCAATCGGTCCCGGACTTGGCCGGTCGAAAGAGACCATCGAAGTCGTTATCGAAATACTTGAAAAACTGACTTTGCCGGTTGTGATAGATGCCGATGGTTTGTTTGCGCTGGCTCAGCGTATTTCCAACTTGAAGAAACTCCCTGAAAAGACAATTTTAACACCACATTACGGCGAATTCGCCCGCTTGTGCGGCATCACAGTCGATGAGGTAAAGTTTCAGCGGGTAGAGTTACTGCGGGAGAAAGCGGTGGAATGGAACACGGTTATCATCCTGAAGGGCGCGCCTACTCTGATTGGTGATACTAATGGTAATGTATATCTCGTTCCCACCGGCAATCCGGGGATGGCTTCCGGGGGAGTGGGCGATGTGCTGACCGGTGTGGTAACCGCGCTTTTAGGGCAGGGATTAGAGCCGGCAGATGCGGCTATCACCGGAGCTTATCTGCATGGATTAGCGGGCGATCTCGCTTCAGGAGAGCAGGGATTTTTCGGATTATCCGCATCTGACATCATCGAATATCTGCCGGAGGCTTTCAAGGATTTCGGATGTTAGTCATTTCGCGCAACAGATTCGTAAATCTATATCTGCCGCCGCTGACATTCGCGGCGGTGATTTTCACACTCTCCTGCTTCCATCAATTGCCGGTACCGAGTATAGATGAATTTTCTCTGGATAAATTGTTTCACACCGCTGCATATACTATATTCGGTTATCTGATAGCCCGGGCATTGAATCAAGGGAAGAATATAAGCGGTAAATTTTTAGCGGCTTGCACTATCTTACTCGGCGCAGGCTATGGTGTCAGCGACGAGATTCACCAGTTGTTCGTGCCCGGCAGGTTCTTCTCTTACTGGGATATGACGGCTGATTTTACAGGCGCGGTTTTAGGATTATTATTATATAATAAATTGAAGAGGTGAAATCATGAGGATATTGAAATATATTTTTTTAAGTTTTTTCATCCTTATATTCGCGGTGAACTGCGCAGCCGGTGTTGAGAGCGGGGATATAAAAAAAGCGAAAGAATTTTTCTTCATAGGCGATTCACTTCTGCAGAGCGGCGATTATGAATCCGCCCGCAAGATATTGCATGAAGCGTTACTGTTGAAATACGAGACCGGCGATACTTTAGGCGGAGCTTTATGCCAGCTCCGATTGGGTAAAATTGCCTTTCAGCAGAATTATTACAGCAAGGCTTTACGCTATTTTGAAGAGGCGTTAACGCCGCTGGAAAATGCGGGTTTGTACCGGGAATTATCGGAACTATATAATCACCGCGGCCGGATATTCGGCAAACACGGACAATGGGAAGAAGCTGTATTAAGTTACCGGCGCGCCATCGAATTGGCGGAACGAATACCCGATAGTAAACTGATATTTATTAACCAGTCCGCTTTAGGCAGCCTTTCATTACAGCGGATGCGCCTTGACGGCGCATTGAATAATTTCCGGTTAGCATTACAGCTCGCGCCCGAACTCATCGATAGTGTAACAGCTTACTGCAAAATCGCAGAAACTTATGCGTTGAATCAGGAGTTTAATCAAGCGTTAACTGTATTGGACAGCGCTTTAACAATAGTAATCGGAGACACTTTATCGCTCATTAAAATATACGGCGCGCGGGGGAAGATAAACTACCAACGCGGCGATTATCCCGGGGCGTTGTTATATTATCAAAAGCAATTAGATTATATACAGTCAAGCGATGACGCTTATGGGCGGGCGCGGGTGATGATGAATATGGCGGTGATATATGAACAGCAGGGCAATATCGCTAAAGCGTCGGATTTCATGGAGGAAGTGGTGAAAATTTTCCGGAGGGTGGATAGTTCGGAAGCAGACAAAGCGCAGGATTATCTAAATAAACTGCAAAATCGATAACTTCTTATGAAGCGGCGATCTTATGACTGATAAAATTTTAGTTGTCGATGACAACGATTTGGATCAGCAGATATTCCGTGATTTGCTGGAATCCGCAGGATACTTCGTCGATACCGTGAACAGCGGTGAAGAAGCTTTGAAAACTCTCAAGGAGCGCCTTGATGATTACAAATTGGTCATTCTCGATATGTTCATGCCGGGAATGAGCGGCCAGGAAACCCTCCGGCATATCAGGAAACTCAAGCGGGAATTGAAGGTGATGATCGTCAGCGCATATCTAACTGATATCACCAACAAAGTCATGCTGGGATTAGGAGCGCGCCACTGCCTGAAAAAACCGGTGGACCGGGATGTGCTCCTCGGAGCCGTCAGCGATTTAACTGAAGAGAAATCGGAAGTGAATCAAGAAGCAAGTTTATAGAAATCGATATGTGATTTAGACTTTGGACATTGGACTTTAGATACTTACTCATTCGATGTAAGAGTTCATCTCTTACAGTGACATTTCCAATTATTAAAATTTACAGGGATGAAAGGGATGAAGGAGATGAAAACATTGAAGTTATTCAATCTTCGATGAAATCCTATTATCAAACCGCCGATATTCTAATTTAGTTTTTCCTAAAGATTGCATTTTTTATCCCTTTTATCCCCTTAATCCCTGTTAATTATCCTGAGTCTTTACCTTTTAGCGTTGTGTA
>JADHWD010000001.1 GCA_016783645.1 bacterium | reverse complement strand
TCACCATGAACTATCAACTGTCGAATGTTGACTATTTTCAAAGTAATATATAATTTATAATAATAAATTTTGAATTTTTCAATATTTGCCAGCATATTTTACTAAGGCATTTAAAACTATATCTCTTGTCAGCTTAAGCTTACAATACTTGACTTTTATGAAAATATTGATTAAAATTTTATGTTAAACTAATTTAGCAAAAAATAAAGGTAATACTTCCCGCAGGAGAACGCCATGAGATACCTTATTGTCATCATCGCTTCAATGACCTTCGTATTGATTAACTCTGCGCAGGCTTTCGATTATTCCAACAATGTTTCACCCTCCGCCGTATGCGGCTGGTCGGTGCATGAATTCACCGATGAATTGGGTGATATAATCCGCACCATACCATCGCCGGCTGTCAGCCAGGGCGATGCGCTGGTGGGATGCTGTTATGCAGACGACATGCTGATACTGCTGGAAAATCAAGATCCGGCGGTTTTCACTCCTAAAATGTATAAAATCGATCCCGATAACGGAACTATTCTGGGAGAAGTGAATTTGCCGTTTCAGGGTTTCGTGATGGACTGTGACTGGGATGGCAGTCAATTATGGATAATGAAATGGTACGGCGCAACCGGCTATGAAAACAGCATATATAAAGTCGATCTTGAAGGCAATTTACTCGGTGAAATTCCTCTGAATTTCGGTTCATATTACACCGGCAGAGGATTGACGGTAGAAAATGATCATATATGGGTCGGCGCTAACGCCAATTACGCTAATGAAACTAAATTATATAAGCTGGATTTAACCGGTGCAGTTTTAGAGACATACGACACCCCCGGGGTCGTCGGATGGTTTATGGGGATGACAGTGGACAGCCAGGCTCCGATGGGATCAAATATCTTCATGGTAGATAATATCGGACAGACGATAAAACGGCTGTCAGTTGCCGGCGGAACCGTATCGATTGTCGAACAATTCGGTTCACCGGTGGTGTCCACCGACTACGCCGAAGGGATATGTTTCGACGGCGAATATTTATGGCACAACGCCGCTTTAGGTCAGCAGAATGTTATATGGCTGCTGGATGACGGCATCGAAGGAGGAGCGCCGGATGTGTCTATCATGCTGACTCCGATTAATCCTCCCATCATCATCCCGGCCGCCGGAGGTTCATTCAATTATACGGTGAATATCACTAATAATGAATCATCCGCGGTGAATTTCAACGCTTGGATAGATATCACTCTTCCCAATGGATCAACCTATGGTCCCGTCATCAACCGCAATCTGACGGTCAATCCGGGTTATTCCATCAACCGGCAATTAACGCAGAATGTTCCGCCGGGCGCTCCCGCAGGAGAATATTCATATAACGGATATGTCGGCATCTATCTCGGAGAAGTATGGGACAGCAGTAACTTCGCTTTCAGCAAGTCGGGGACTGATTACAGAGTCGGCGGTTCAGACTGGATAGTTTCCGGATGGGACGATGAGCCAAACGCCTTCGCAGCCGTTCCGGAAGAATTCAATCTATCGCAGAATTATCCTAATCCTTTTAACCCGGAAACCTCCATCTCCATAACGTTACCGCAGAATTGTGAAGTCCGCTTGACTGTGTATAATTTGTTGGGTGAGGAAATCGCAGCGCTCGTCGACGGATATTTAGATGCGGGAGTGCATGAAGTTATATTCAGCGGAGAAGATTTAACTTCCGGTATCTATATCTATTCTTTGAAAGCCGGAGATTACCGGATTTCAAAGAAGATGGCGCTGATAAAATAACTATAGAATAATAGAAATATTTCAAATCCGGAATCGTCGCTGAATTAACCGGTGACAAAATTGACGGTTATCTTATTATGGGTTTTAACATACTGGTTGTAGAAGATTTTCGCGAAACCAGAGAGCTGATAGGTGAAGTCCTTCAGAATAACATTGAGTATGATGTTATTTTGAGCGAAGATGGTGAAGATGCATTGCGCAAATTCAAAGAGCATAAATTTGACTTGGTGATTTCCGATATTAAGATGCCGAAGAAAAGCGGACTGGAACTGCTGAAAGATATTCAGAACTTGGATCCCGAAACACCGGTAGTGCTGATAACCGGATTTGGCGATGATTACGGCGCTAAAGCGTTAGAGCTGGGAGCTGAAGACTGTGTGTTCAAACCCTTCAACACCAATGAATTGATGTTACGGGTGGAAAGGGTGCTCAAATACTCCAAGATGCGCCAGCTCAAAGATATGCTGATGATGAAGAATGAAGAGCTGCGCAAGATGGCGATAACCGACAGTCTATCGCTTTTATTCAACCGCAGGCACTTCATCGAACTATTGGAACGGGAATTCTCCCGGGCGCAAAGATACAATCTCAATCTATCCTGCGTTATGCTGGATGTGGATTATTTCAAAGAGATTAACGATAATCACGGGCACCTCGCCGGCGATTATGTGATACAAAAAATCGGAGCGCTTATAAAAGAAGAGATTCGTGAAATCGATATTCCGGCAAGATATGGCGGAGATGAATTCATAATTTTACTGCCGGAAACCGAAAAAGGCGGCACTATGACCGTAGCCAACAGGCTGTTCAAGCGCTGCGGCAGTGAAAATTACACTCGTGAAGCCACTAAGCGGCGAACTAGCGACGGTCTGAAAATCACCATTAGCGTAGGAGTGGCGATTTACCCCAAGGAGGGTATTATACATCCTAATGATTTGATGAAAGCGGCGGATGATGCGTTGTTGAAGGCGAAGGAGGAAGGTAAAAACAGGATAATTGTAGTTTAAAACAATCCATTATCCGTATCTCTTATCATCTCTCCCCGTTTGAAAGAAGCAATGACTCCCAGCATAGCTATAACAACTGCGATTTTCATACACGCTTGAAAAGCGGGGACTATTTTATCCACCTCGTGCACACCTTCGGCGCCATGCCCTTTCATCGCCGCGAACATCGCTCCCGACCACGCCACTCCGATTATCATCCCTAGATTACGCACAAGTGAGATCATTCCTCCGGCGATCCCTAAATGCCTGCGCGGGACGGAACCCATTATGGTGGAAGTATTCGGAGCTCCGAATAGACCGCATCCTATTCCTGATATTGTCAGAGAAGTGAGAATATAGACGATAGAAGTGTATGGATCGACAAAAGCCAGCATTCCCAGACTGATAGTGATTAAAAGCATACCTGAAGCTGTGAGATATCGGGTGCCGATTTTATCGGATAATGCGCCGGCGAAGAGGGCTAACACCGCCATCAGCAGAGGCACTGGCGTCATCATCAATCCCGCTGTCGATACTTTAAAACTTCGGACATCGATGAGATAGAAGGGAAACAGGAACACCACCGAGAATCTTGCAGCGAAGTTGAAAAAAGCCGCTAAGTTAGCGTAAGTAAAACGGTTATCGCGGAATAAACGCAGGTCAATCGCCGGGAAAGGCGATCGGTTCTCTACTTTGACGAATATCACCATCATAACGATGGACACTGCGCTGAGTATCCCCGCCGTCCTAACACCCCAGCGTTCCCATTGAGCCCATCCCAGCAGAAATATTCCTAAAATCAAAGTTAATAATGCGGATCCGGCGAAATCGAATTTGACGGTTTGATTGCGGACACTTTTACGCAGAATTTTCTGCGCCGTTATTAAAGCGGCGACACCGATAGGAAGATTGAATAGGAAGATATATCTCCAGCCGAAATAATCGGTGATGATGCCTCCTAATACGGGTCCGGAACTCAATCCGATCGCTACGGTCGTCCCTACCATTCCTAATGCTTTACCGCGCTGCTTAGCGGGGAATACTTCGGTGATGATAGCGCTGCCGTTGGCGGTGATGCAGGCGGCGCCGATACCCTGAAACACTCGGAAAAAAATAAGAGTATATATATCGCCGGCGAGGGCGCACAGCATTGATCCCGCAGTGAAAATAACTATCCCGATGATGAATATTAGCTTTCTGCCGGCGATATCGGCGAGACGGCCGAAAATCATCAGGGAAGAAGTGATAATTAATAGATAGCTGATCACCACCCATTCGACTATCGTTATCCCCACATGAAATTCCGCCCTTATTACCGGAAGGGCGATATTCACGATGGAGGCGTCAAGGGTGCACATGATGGTGGTTAGAGCCACCACCGTCATCACCAGCCATTTATACCGTTGATTTTCCGATTCAGGGTTATTATCTATATTCATTAACGCCGCTGAGATGTACAAAGAAACAGCCCGACCCGGGCTGAATAAGTTAAGAGTTAAGAGTTAAGAGTTAAGAGTTAAGAGTTAAGAGTTAAGAGTTAAGAGTTAAGAGTTAAGAGTTAAGAGTTATTTATGTGCTGTCGACCCTCTGTGGTCAACA
Source organism: bacterium (assembly GCA_016783645.1). Classification (GTDB taxonomy): domain Bacteria; phylum Electryoneota; class Tariuqbacteria; order Tariuqbacterales; family JADHWD01; genus JADHWD01. Next base: position 47,211 of record JADHWD010000001.1, on the reverse strand, counting down.
GCATGTTTTTAAAAAACAATAACATGGTGTCAACTACAGAGAGCCGGCGCCAACCAATTTTTGTAGTTTTCTTCATCCTCGGACAGACTTTTAAGCCCGGAGCCAAAAGCCTAAAATCAAATATCACATATCAAATATCACATATCACATATCAAATATCTTTGACGGGAATCTTACTTCACCAACAGCATCTTCTCAATCGCCTGGAATTCCTTCCCGCCGTTTGAATCTTTGATATTAATGCGGCAGAAGTACACGCCGCTGGGCAGTTCCGAACCATCGAATATCACTTCATACACACCAGCAGATTCCCAGCCGTCAATCAGCTTTGCGATTTCCCGCCCGGTGATATCATAGACTATAAGCTTAACGAGTCCGGCTTCTTTCATCGTATATCTGATTGCGGTTGTAGGATTGAAGGGATTGGGATAAGCTTTTGAGAGTGAATTTTCCTTAATTACAGCCACGGTAATTTCTTCACCGAAGCCGTCGAAACTTTCACCCCAGTTTTTCCAATCGGGAATTGACTCCCCGCCGTCGGAAACGCTTAACTTCTCGAATTCAAAGAAGTTTTGGCTTATCACTGAATCCGGATAGTCGCCGATATAGGCGTTGTAAGTGTAAATTCCCGCAGGCGCGTTAGCCGGTACTGCCTGCGAACGCAGGCGGTAGGGAGACCCTCCAGCGGCGACATTGACCGGTCCGGCATTCAATAATGGGCCGTACTGCGTTCCGCTCGGCAGATATACATAAGTCCAGACATCTATCATAACCGCGCTGGCGCTGTTATTCGCCGCTCCGATCTCAAAATTGAACGAACCGCCGTTCGCCGGAATGATAATCGGCGGATTTATCGGATTTAATATAACCGACACTTCCTGAGCTAAATCTGTGCCTATGATATAGAAATATTGATTAGTAGTGCCGCTGGTTTCAAATGATGATGTATTCCGCATATCCGCCACTATCACATTGCCTGACATATCCTCAATGGCGAAATTCCCGGTAGGCGGCAGCTGCGCCGCATCCCAATCCACCACCGCGGTCCGTGAAACCGGTGGCATTACATTACCGTTAGGATCGATATGAAGCATCCAGGTGAACGCATCTTCACTGCCGGAAATATACATAGTATAATAGGGCCCATTCCAGTATTCATCGTAGAGTTCAGCCCATACCATATAAGCCGGGGGCGGGGGAGGAGCGGGGATATAAGAACAGGCGTTGTCGGCGCCGATATTAACGGTGAAAATATTGGGAGCGCTGCCGGTTTCACCGGTCACGGTTATATCCAGATCCCATATTTGGTCGGTATTATCGGTTAAACGGCTGATGTTATCTTCCTTGCCGGACAGCGGCGGCGTTCCTACCGTCAGTTGAGTCACATTACTGACGAAATTCATCCAATAGCCGTAATCCGGCTGAAGCAGACTGCCGGCGGTTATCATCTCATAAGTGCTGCCGTTGAACCAATATAGCACATTGATCCCGCCCGCAGGCGTTGATATGGCGTTTGCGGGATTTAGTACACTGCCCTTGAGTTCCCAGGGAGGCGATACTGCAGTTGTATAGTAATTAAACGGCGTACCTGAAATGGTGATTGTGACCGCATCCGGCACATTGACCCAATACCCTTTGCCGGGATATAATTCCTCAGCCATGGTATAAGAGCCGCCAGGACCACCGGTGAATTCATAAGCCGCAATAGCGGTGGGGAATAATGCGGAAAGACTGTTAACAGTTGGGGTTACACCCAGAGAAATCAAGTTCCAATTATCGTTGAGGTTGAACTGCTGGTCAACCGGATGATATATGTTCACCGGATAATCGCTGTAAACATAGACCGGCGGATTATATGCGTCACTAACCTTGGCGTACAGATAATATGAACTATTATCCGGCAGGTTAGATGTATTCCAGGTATATTGGCCGGTGGTAGTGTTTTCCAAGACTGGGATTTGATTAATTTGAATTCCATCGTTTCCGGTGTTATCCTGGTCATAATAGAAATATACGGTCGCGTTGGAACGGGCGTCATAGACATCGAATTCGATTATGAATTGATCATCCGCAGTGTCATTTTCAACCGGAGTGAAGAATTCGAAGGTAGGCGGCATGTCGTATATTGTTACCGGCGCTTCGCTGTAGACCATCAGCACGCTATGCTCGTAATCATAGATAGAACCATAGACATAATATTGGGAATTGGGAGGAAATGTCATCAAATTCCAATAGATGCTGTCCGGCATAGAGAGGGAATCTTCCCAAAGAGGCTGTGAATTAATCAGGAATCCGTTAAAAGCGATAGTATCCTGATCATAGAACAGATTGACCTGAGCGTTAGCTTCCGCATCATACGCGTTGAACACTACCCAGAATCCGGCTTCCGCGGAATCGCCGAAAGTGGGACGCAGTATTTCTATATAAGGCAGAGAATCGAATTCCACCAGTTCAAAGTCCAGCGTCCCCACATTATTGTCTTCGTAGGTTTCCGCGACTACATCGCCGGTATCGAGCGTCCATACGACCTGATGAGGTCCTAATTCCGTTGATGACCAGATCATATCGGCGATTGTGATATAATCTTCGCCGCCGACAGCGGTCAAGTCGATGGAATAGAAGGGTTCGCCGTCTATCTCGCAGGTTAGATTGAATAATCCGGTTTCACCTATGCCTTCGCAAGACCAGGGGAATGCCATCCTGATAGGCTCGGTTTCATAGACATAGTACACCTGAATGGAATCAGCGTTGAGTAACACCGGGACTCCGGCGGCCAGATCGAAGAGTCCGTCATCGTAACCCAGCACTATATCATCGATGAAAGTGCCCCAGCCGCGATATGTATTGGAATTAGCGTAAAATCGATATCCCATATAGACATTAGGCTCTTCGAGCATACTGACTGCGCCATTGTTCAATGAGTCCAAATTGAGTACTCCCATGTGCCAATTCCAATCCGTAGGTCCCGATATACGGCCTCCTTCGTACCAATTATTGCCGTTGGGTGAACCCTCATAAGCGCAGAAATCATTGAACAGTTCGGAGTCGTTGAAATACCAGAATGTGGCTTGCGCGGCGGCGGCGCCTACCAGATTGAAAGGTCCCCAGAACATGCGGGTGTTCAAGTTGGCGGGATACTGATCCATGAACGGAGTGAGTCCCGATTGCTGAGTGCCATTGAAGGCGCAGCACCATGCCGCCTGATAATCGGTGGAAGTATGGGCGAATTCCCATTGGATACCCCATCTGATCCCCGCGGGTGGAACAACCTGCCACCAATGTCCGCCGATGTACCAGGGCCAGGTAATCCATAGAGTATGGAAATCTTCGTAAAGCAGATTGAACCAGGTGGCTTCAGCATTCTGAGGGGTGAAGATGGCGAACAGCATCAGAATGGTGAGGATAATTGCCGATGCCCCGTTGTTTTTTAATTTAGCAGTCATGATAATCTCCGTGTTTAAAATCGGCAAAATATAATAATTAGTTGACAGTTGACAGTTGACAGTGAATAGTAAACAGTAAACGGTAACTGCAGAATTTGTAAGGTGTTTTTTAAACCCGCCAAGACCTTGCCTGCTCCAAGAACGAAGCGTCGACAGAAGGCCTGCCTCTACATTATAAAATCGTAATTGTAAGGGCGAAGCATTTTCGTAACCTTAGTAAAATAGTACTGTTAATAAAAAAATGCTTCGCCCCTACTTACTTTGAAAATAGGGACTGGGGGCTAGGGATTAGGGTCTAGTTTCTTGTTCTGGCAGGTCTTGCACGCCGCAGGCGGGTGTGACCTGCCAGCATCCTGAGTTTCGGAGAAACCGGGCTGCCTGTAGGAGCAAACGGCGTTTGCCCTCGCAATAATTTTCAACCGCAATGAGGGCGAAAACCTTTCGCCCCTACAAAAGTCGCTGAGGTGCAGGGTGGGTTCTTAATCCACCTTTGTATGCATTCCCACGCTGGAGCGTGGGAACGAGAGGGGAGAGCCAAGAGCCCAGAACCGCTATTTTCATGCTAAGTTGTGCGCCGCCGGCGCATGAGGGTTTATCCTGAATATCCTGTATATCCGTAGTAAATTTATTTCCCCCGGTTTCGGAGAAACCGGGCTGCCATCTGAATATCGAACAAGGAATATCGAACAAGGAATAATGAAGAGCTTGATGCCAATATGTCATTCCCGCGCAGGCGGGAATCCAGCAGGGACAGAACATTGTTCTGTCCTTACATTCCTTGTGGTGTCGACTCTCCGCAGTCGACACCACATATAAGTTTGTTACTGTCAGGTTTCAAGGACGAAGTCCGTAACCTGACGGGAAAGAATTCCCCGGTTTCGGAGAAACCGGGCTACCAGTTAATACTCGCTCCCACCCGGGGTGTGTTTTTCAAATCATTAAGCATATAGGCGAAATCGAACATGAAATCCAGCTTGCCGATAGCCCTATATAATCCTAAGCCTAATGCGATATCCTGGTTGGAGTATTCGGCGCTGAGACTTCTGCCCCATCCCGCGCGGAGTTTCAATAATCCGAACAACTGCTGTTCGACGCCGATGATTATCCTGTCCTCCACATCCTTATACAATGCTTTGCGCAAATCGAACGCGACTATCGACCTTGAAGTGGGTTTATAAGAGAAACCTATAGTCAATTCTTCCGGGACCGATTCGGAGTATTTGCCGGAGGAGGAAGAATTCCAGGTGATGTCATTCACTAAATCGCGGAATAATAATCCGGCGGAAAATTTGTCATTGGGAATCACCATGATGCCAAAGTCGAAGCCGTAGCCGAAAGCGTCGCCGGTGACTCGGTCAGCATCTCCGTCGGAATTGTTTCCGAAGGAAGCCCAGCGCAGTTTGACGCTTAAACCCAAATACACATCGGATAGTTTATACCAGGCTCTGGTTAAAGGGGATGCGAAAGATACTAAAGTTGTCGATTCGCTGAGTACTTCATCGCCGCTGAAAATCACACCGGCGCCGATCCTGTAATCCTTGCCCAATTCCCGGCTATAGCTCAAATAATTATAGGGAACGAATCCGAACTGTTTAGCCCACATGAAGGATATACCGTTCCCCTGCACCCGGCACATCCCCGCCGGATTCCACATCACGGCGTTATGGTCGTCGGCAAGTCCGGTGAAAGCGCCGCCCATCCCCATAGGCCTTGCACCATAGCCTATATCTACAAAAGCCCCGGGGATATGGGAAAGCCCCTCAGAGTAACAAGGCGCTGCAACGAAAATAAATAAAATAATAAAAGTCGATATTCGATATTCGGGTTTCATGGAAACCTCGCTGTGCGATTATTTTAAAATATGTTAACATTATATTCCTTTGAAGATCAGTAACTTTCGTCATTCAAAACTCGATTCATAATCCAAACAGTTTAGTTTTCTGAAGCTTGGGATTATACATGTCCGGGTCAGGGACGACCCGGACTACGAGACTAAGGTAGACGTCACCACCATGTAGTCGGGGTCGTCCCTGACCCCGACATACTCATAATCGATCTTTTCGTTCCTGCCGTTTTTCAAGCCTCCGCAGGAGGCGTAAAGCGGCAGGCATACCCCCGGCAGGTTACGGGCTTTGCCCTTGAAACCTGTCGGGAACATGAAATGACGGTTTTGGAGTATTCACAAAATTATTTAATCAACACCACCGTGTCGAAATATTCCTTCTTGCCGGAAGGATCTTCTACAATCATCTGCAATAAATATCTTCCATTCCTCGCCATCAATTCATCATTAGTTAAACCATCCCATATAACCGGATCATTATCACGATTGTGAGGTCCTTTTGATTTAGATTCACGATTCAATAGTGTCCGAACCAAGTCGCCCCGCATGTTATATAACTTCATAGTGACTTCGGGATTGGTATCCATATCCGAATTGATGATGAATTCGATACTCAGATCGCCTTTTGTCGACGAGAAGGGATTGGGATGGAATTCCAGATTTTCAATACCAAGCGGCTTGGAATTGCCGATTACCACAAACTCGCTGAATCCTTTGATGGAGGCGCTGATATAATTGCCGTCGGATGAAATAATACCGCCGAGGTCGTCCCATCTAAGACTATCATCATCCCACTTACCGATGGCTGTCTGCAGACGTTTAGTCTCTTCCGGAATCGGTAAAGTGAGTTCCATCGAATCCATCGCCGCCGCAAAGGAACCCCCTTCAATTGTCAACGCATAGGAGTCCATATTGATCTCCTTGGAGGGGCGGGTCTGTTTCACCTGCGGGAGCGGCGGGCGGTTGAGTTTTATAGAGAAATTCTGACCGGGAATGACTGAACCCGGGGGAATAGATAATGAAAATCCTGCGCCGTCATCAATAATGGTCTGGGTGGTGTTATATATTTTCTGAGTGATGAATAATCCGTGATTGTTGACATTACTCGATTGCGTGTTGAATTGCGCTGATATACCGGATAATGTATCAGCTGCCGAAACCATCACTCTTCCTACCTTACTCGGATAGGGTTTGAAGCGGGCTTGATACTCGGATAAAGCGGTGAGCGTTCCCAATCCTTCCGGTTCAAATGTCCATTCCAAAGGCGGAGGTATCATGGTGATTCCGGCGGTGTCGAGCGCGTTTATGGTGAAGGTAACGCTGTCGGTGTTGGCGACGCTGGTTTTATTGCCGGTGCTGCTGATGCTCATCGTTCCTAATACACGCCGCTCGGTCAACAGGGTGGCGGTTTTAGATAATGTCACATCACCCTTAAAGGCGGTGGCTTTTATCTTGACCGTTCCCGCTGAATCGGGATCGGAGGTGAAAACGACTCTTGTGGGCAAGGGGATTCCAACCGCCGAAGTGTCATCGTAATAATATGTCAATCCACCAAGTGATGTCGTATCCGCCTGATTAAGAGCATCCCAATGTGACCATTGAACATTATCGAGTGAATCGTTAAGCAGATTATATACATCATCATAGGCTTCCAAGATGAAGGTCTTACTGTAACCCAGCTGAACGCTTGTATTAGAGGGTTCCAGTTTCAGAATGGACAATACACCTTGCGAAGTGACGGTGAAGGAATCCGGTTGATTGACGAATGTGAGTCCGTCTCCTTCAATCTGAAATTTATAATACATATTTCCGGATAATGGCTGCGGGGGGATGAAACTGCGGTAAATATCATAAGCGGCGCTGTCCCCGAATATTTCCATATACTTTTCGGCATATACCGATTCCGACGGGAGCTTATATAGCATTTTTACGCTGGAATCGGGCAGGTTCAGCGCTTTAGCGGCGAATAGATGCACCCAGATGGTAGCCTTAGCGGGGACGACTTCCAAAGGTTCATAAGTTACGCCCAAAATTATATCAACTGAATCGATTTCATCATATCCCAGCGGTATAGTTAAAGGCTGAAGCGGCACTATATTCGGACGGTTATCGGTGATAGACACAGTGTAAGGCACGGGATTTAAACTATCCCCGGGCAGACGGTTATAGGTGGAGGCGATACCCATCGTATTAGTCAAGGTATCGTAATCTATTCCCTTCAATGTATTATTTATGTTCAAACCGATATAGGGCAGAGGAGTGATTCCATCGGAAGTCACATGGAATATCATCTGTCCCGCCGGGAATCGGAAATCATGCTGAATGCTTCCGGATACAATCGAATAAGCGGGTGAAACCTGATCGGGGAATCCCGATAAAACGGCTCGGATTAATATTTCCTCCGGAGCGATGATGTTCCTGCTGTAGAATCCATCTGAGTCTGTCAGAGTGGAGTCTTTGAAACTGGTGATGACGGATTGGAAATAGATTTTAACATTCTGTAGTGAATCGTTTCCGTGAATCACATATCCCGAAACATTCACCGTGTCAATATCCGGTGTCAATTGAAAAGTCTTGCCGGAAATCGAAGTGGTCAGCTTGAAATCAAGGTAGAAGCTGTCAGGCTGAACTATATAGCCTGATTTCGCCGCTTTGAGTATATAGAAACCGATGTCCGGAGGTGAGAATATGAATGTTCCCGAAGAGCCGGTCACTTGAGTGCTGTCATAACCCGGGGAAACCGATTTGAGATTGACATCGACTCCCGATAGCGGTGTGGAAGTTAAAGTATTGATTGTCGTGCCGCTGATAGCGCCGGTGATAAGCTGGAGTTTGAGAGTCTTTTGGACCGTCGAATTTCCAAAGACATCGAATTCCGTGGAGTCGATGGTAACATAGCCGGATTTTTCAGCCCAAAGCATATAATGTCCGGCGTCAAGATTTTGGAATGAGAAAGTGCCGGCGGCGGAAGTGGTCTTTTTTTGAGTTGAAGTGTCCGGCAGTTCGGTTTTGAACAGATACACGGAAGCGCCGCCGATATTAGCGTTTGAAGTCAGTTCTTTCACTGAACCCGTGACCGCGTTATTAGTGGAGAACACAATAAATTGTATGTTGGAAGTGACTCCCAAGGCGGCGGTGAACACCTGGGGTGAGTTTTTAAATTCATATCCCGCCAGGCTCGCCGAAATGGTGTAAGGATTAGCTCTTAAACCTTCAAAATGGAAATAACCGTTATCATCCGATTCGATGCTATATAGATATGAATTGATATTGTTGTATAAAGTTATCACCGCATGCCCGGGGGGAATAAGACCGTAAACAGTTTCTACATTCCCCTCAAGTTTACCAGTATTTCTGACAGTGAGCATCTTGCGGGCGCTGAAACCGGAATTGAAAAAGATATTTTCATGGTAAGAATCTAGTCCGCTGGGAGTAACTGCGTAAAGCTGGTAATTGCCGGGCGACAGCAGGAAGGAATAATCTCCGAAGGAATTAGTATTGTCGTATTCTATGGAAGCGCCGAAATCACTGATAGACACGACAGCGTTGGCTATCGGCTGTAAAGAAGTATTCCTTACAGTCCCATAGACGCTGTTCTGGAAAGGAGTCAGGGCGAAATTGGCGATGTTGTTTTGTAGGAATGTAAGTGTATCGCTGGTATAAATCTGATACCCCTTCTTTTCCGCCGTGATGAGATATCTGTCATTGACGATAAGATCCACAAATGAATAAATACCGGAAACCGTCGTATCTTTATACTGGACACCGGTCTCTAAATTTCTGATAATCACTATTGCATTGTTCAACCGGACGGTATCGCCTAACACACTATTAGTCACAGTGCCGCTGATGGAATTAATCAGATTCTCCAATCCGATATACAGTGAGATTGTATCTGAAATGCTAATATTAAAAGTGGTATCACTGCCAATGTAGCCGGGTTTATCGAAAGTCAAATAATAGTCATCCGGCTGGAGGTAATTGAATGCGAATTCACCTGCGGCGTTAGTGAATATGGGATCTTCCAGATTCAGCGAAACCGCGGCATTGCCAATCGGGAAATAGGAAGGCGGTTCCGCTTCCCGCACAACGCCATAGATGCTTGAATTGTGGGGAGATACAATCAAGTTTATATTGCTTTTATTTGAAGTTCCGGCGACAAAGGTGGAATCATCATTGTCATATTGCACAGGCGGCAGATTACTGGATAGCTGATACTGAACCGAAGGCGGCATACCGGTGAATGTGTAATTGCCGCTGTTATCGGTGATTTCAGTGTCAAGTTTGGTGGATGCCCACAGAATGATATTTTCGCTGGGCATCCCGCCGCTGAAACCGTTGCTTAAATTCCCCGAAATTGTGATGAGAATCTGGCTCAGTCTAAAATCTATACCTGTCAGGTGCTGATTGATGCCGACTGTTAGAGTATCATCATTTAGAACTGTTGCGGTGTAACCGGATTTGGTGGGATAAACATAATAAGTGGTGTCCAACAAGTTGGGGATAGTATATGAACCGCTGCCGTCGGATATAGCGGAAATGATGAAACCGTCTGTCAACCGTTTCGCCTTGACTTGGACATTAGCCATACCGGCGCCGGCGGCATTGATGATTAATCCGGAAATGGAGGAGGAACTCTCAATCAGCATCAAAGTATCGGCGGGTTGATTGCTGAATGTAACTACCACATTCACGGTATCGTTGACCAACTGGGTGTTATATGCGTCAGTGAATACTTTGTAAGTTTTTTGCGGAGCGATTTCAGCTATAGAATAATAACCATTAGCATTGCTGTAGGCGAACTTCGATAATGAACCGCTGACGGCTTTAACCTTTATATTATTTTTAGGCGTATTTCCTTGATTGACTACATAACCGGAAATCCAAAGAGAGTCAGAAATAAGGTAGAAGAAAGCGGTATCCGTGACTCCCCATTGCCATAGAGAAGTTGAGATCATTCCCTGCGCCAGCGAAGAACCGCCGAGGCTTACGGATAAATGATAATTATTAGCGGTTGATAAATTGCTTATTGTGAACAGACCGTTAGGTGCGCTTGCGGCGTAACCCACATTACCGGCGCTGTCATTAGCGGTTACCGTGGCGTTCGCCAGCCCCTGTCCTGCAGGGTTAAGCGCCTTGCCTACGATAATACCGTCACTGCGGATCAGATTGAAATTCTGCCCGGTGAGACTGCCGGCGGGAGTCAAGACTAAACCTGTGATCTGGCCGACAGAATAGCCTTCCTTGGCGGCGCTGAGATTGTAATTACCGGGAGGAAGGTTCACTAATGTGTAGTTACCTATACTGCCGGTGGTGATGAAGAATATTTCACCGGTGGCTTTCTGCGCTTCGATAGTAGCGCCGGATACAGTTCCGCCGAAATTATCGCTGACATTGCCGGCGATAGAGCCATCAAGACCGATCAAACTGAAATTTTGAGTGGTGGTGTTGCCGCCCAGCAGGTTCACACCTGAAGCATTGCCGGTCTGATACTGAGAATGCGTGACTGTGATATTATAACTGCCCTGCACTAAAGAAGTAAATTGATAAAAACCGGTCTCATTGGTATAAGCACTTGCGCCCTGCTGAGTGCTGACATTGGCGGCGGTGACTAAAGCGTTGGCGATAGCGGCTTGGGTGGAACTCCTTTTCACCGAACCCTGCAAACTGGCTAAGTTAGGCTGAAGATAGAATTTGAATCCGGTTATGATTACACCTGCGCTGATTGTGGTATCCCGCTCGGAAATCAGAAATCCCGATTTGGAAGCGGTTACATGGTAAGTACCGGAGTTCAGATTTAGCGTATATGAACCCTGATTGTTGGTGGTTGAACTATAAGGGACACCGGTGCTCTGTTTGACAGCGGTTACAGCAGCCCCGATAATGATGGTAGTGGAATCGGTTTGATATACTTTGCCTTTCAACTGCGACTGCAGCTGAGTCATAGTTATATCGCCAAAATTATAACTTTGATTGCCTACGATCGGAGTATCGGTCGTATCAATATATGAAACAAATCCCGTTTTTTCGATGGTGATTTTGTATTGATGATTAGGAGTCACCGGCAGGTTGAAATTGCCGTAATAAGTGGCTTGAGTGTTGAAAGTTATACTGGGATTATCCAAGGCGGCAGCATTCACTTGAGTATAAGACAGACCCTGTCCGTTGTAAAGTGTACTGCCGGTTAAATATCCTAAATCTATAATAATATTAAAATTAACATCGTTGATAGTCTGACCGGGATTGATGGTTACTGTTGAAGTGTCGGAATTGGAAAAACCGCTCTTCGCCGCCCACACACTGTAGGTCCCGTAAGGAATACTGAATGAATAGGAACCATTTTCCTGTGTCTGTACGGTATAAGTAGTTCCGGTAACATCTTTTTTTGCAGTCACGGCTGCTAAATAGACCGGGTCGCCGTCAGATTGGACACTGCCGTTGATTGTCGCCGCATTCGGAGTCAAGATAATGTTTATGTTGGAAAGAGTTTGGCCGACAGCGACATTGACCTGCTGGCTGGAAGTTGTGATATATCCTGTCTTGGAAGCGGTGACGGTATGGGGACCGGAGGGTACATTGAGAGTGTAATTTCCCTGAGTGCCGGTAGTATCACTCACACTTCCGCTGCTGACAATAGCTCCGGGGATAGGATTGATACCGTTAGAGGTGATTTTACCGGTGATATAAGACGGGTTGGGCAGTAAAGTGAAATTGAGTCCGGAGATAGTTTCGCCGGCGCTGAGCGATAAGTTCACAGGTGTGGGAGAAGTGTATCCGTCAAGGTAAGCGTTGATTTCAAATGTGCCGGTGGGCAGACTGAGGATGTAGCTGCCCTGATTATTCACCTGCACTTCTTCGATATTTCCCGCGCCGGGAATCGCCCGCACCATCGCTTCCCCGGGTGATAACACCGCTCCCTGATAAACCTGCCCGGATATAATATTAGCGGCGGGGGTGAGCTGAAGATTATTATTGAACGAGGAGGAATTAAGAATTGTGATTATCAAAGGATCGGAACTCACCCAGAAAGCGGGTTTTTCTGCGTTCAGTTCCCAATTACCGTTGGCAACCGCGAAAATGAATGAACCGTTGGAACCTGTCGTATATTCATACAATTCCGTTCCCATGACGCAGGTTACATGCGCAAGTGAGATTGGTTCATTGTCCGGATTATACACTACTCCGGATAAATCGTAAAGATTGCGGGACATCTCTAAAGTATCGATGTTGTTTAAGTTCAGATTGGTATCAGGGAGAAGATAGGTAATGATAGTCTGAGAAGAAAGATATCCGTCTTTACTGGCTAAAAAACTGTAATTACCTGAAGATAGATTTATAGAAAAGGAACCTGAGTTATTAGATTGGGATATTTCCGAGACACCGCTGGCGGTGTTGATAGCGGTTACATTAGCGAAGATGACTAAACTGTCCCGATCATCGACTACGGTACCAAACACAGTGGAATATAAGGGTTCGATGTAATAAACATACACATTACCCTCGCCATCGAGAGTATTTTCGTCAACAATGAATTCTGCAGTTTCTGTTGTTATAAATCCGTCTTTGGAAAATTCGAAGATATATGTTCCATAGGGCATATACTTCCAGGCGTACCCGTTATCATCGGTCATGGTGAACATCAAAGAGGGTCCCTCAATCGGGAGGAATTCCACTCTGGCGCCGGAGATTGGTTGATTGCTGTCGGCGTTTTTTACCTGCACCCAGATATATTTGTTATCAACGGAGTAATAGAAGTCTTCAGGTGCAGCCATCACACCTTGACCTTGATTGTCTTCGGCGATGATTTTCCAGCGGTATTCGCCGTTGGTGAGGATGCTGACCGCCGGGCATTCCACCGCATTGATGGTGCTTTGGATATACCAAATAGGTATGTATGCGCTGGAGGCGCCGGGAGTTTCTTCCTTTCGAGTGAGATATAGATGATAGTTCGAAGCGGCGGAGACTGAAGTCCAGACAAAATCGATTATACTTCCGGTGAGGATTGTGAGAGTATCAGGAGGTGAGACGGGTTCCAGCAGAACCGGGGAAGCGAAAGGCGGAACGACATTGATTTCAAAAGCCATCAAGTCCCCGACTTCATCGGAACTCAATTCCGGCATATTGCCGTAATTGTTCAAGACGACCCAATTATATGTGGGGCGGGGATTGCCGGGTGTGTTGCCCACTAAAGGGGGGAAATTAAGATTATTGAAGTTGTTCGACGGGTCGGGAGTGCCGTAGACGATGGAGGTGCTGGAAGTAATCACTTGCCAGATGATATTAGCTCCGGTGGTGGTCAGCGCTCCGGTCGAATCTTCCTCTATCTCGAACACCTGGTCTGATAGAAGCACATGATAATAGGGCACATTGGGGATGGGCTCCCATTCAAATAACGGGGTAGAGGTAGTTACGCCGCCGATGCCGCCGCTGGGAGATTGAGGACCTATCAGAGTTACAGGCTCATCCGCTTCGCGGACCATAGGAAATTCTATAGAAGTCAGACCGGAGGGGGTGGAAATCATGCAGTACAACAAACCGATATTAATATTTTGCCCGATAGTCTTGAACATATTAGTATGGGCGGGATCTTCCAGGCGGTAAAAATAATTATTGGTATCTGCGTTACCGGGATTCAAATCATACCATAAAATACCATGTTCGGGACTTCCGGTAGTGGACCAGATGACGGTCACGCTGTCCCACTCTTCTATCATCTGCATCGGAATCTGGATTATACTAAGTCCGGCGTTGATGTTCTCGATGCTGTTATAAAAACTTTGATCGATAATCCAGGCTTTCGCCGGGAGGGACAGAATGGATAACAGAATGAGGGCGGATATTGATAAGCGGATTACATTCGATAGATATTTCATCAATCATTCCTAATCATGAATTAACCGGAGATGGTGATTTGATGTGAAAACACTTAAAGGATACCATGTTTCATTAAAAATTATAAGTCATCGACATCTTCAATGCGGATTCGGGCAGTCCTAAAAGCAGAGTGTCAAACCGCCAGCTTTTATTAAGATTGAAACCGAAGCCTAAGTTAATTTGAGGGATAGGGATATCGGTCTGAACTTCTTCAACCTCCTCACCCAGCATCTCCGTATAGCCGATGCGGTATTGGTCAACCACTATGGCTCCGAAACTCAATCCCACGGTATTGACGATATTGAATCCCATTAAAAAACCGAATTTAGGTTTAAGCCCCATTCCATAAGTAGTTATACTGCTGTCTGCGCCTTCACCCAGATCATATTCATAAGCTAATTCGCCGGAATAACTGCTTAAAGTAAAGGAAATTCCCCGATAAGCCATACCGAAGGACACTGAAGAAGGGACTTTAAGGGTCATTTCATCCGTAGGAAAATAGTCCAGTTTTTCGGTTTTAGTGGCTTCAGCCAGATTGATCAAATCTTTATCGAAGGTTTCTTCATCTTCATCAGGATTGAGATTGAGGGCGGGGAAATTATATAAAGTTATATCCATGTCTCCGTCAAGTTTGATATCCGAACGAAGATCGGCGGTGAAATTCAGGCTGAATTTTTCGGAGGGGCGGTAAGCGAGTCCGAATTTGGCGCCCCAGGCGCCGCCGGAAAAAGCGCCGTTAATCGACTGATAAAAATCATTCTGATAACCGGCGCTGGGATCATTGAAGGAAGTTTCGTTTATAGGACCTCCGATAATCCCTTCAGGGCTTATTCTGCCTATAGTTTCCAGATAGATATCAGTGCGGTGAAGTGTGAGCCCGACCCCGAATTTTTGGTTGAAATTACGGGCGAAGGCGACGGAGGTCTCACAGGCGCGGATACTTAAAAGAAAATTCACATCGGCAGCGATATACATGGATATGGGAGTATTAGTGGTATCCTCTTCAATGGTGCGTAACTGCATCTCAATACCCGACAATTCCAAACTGTTCTGCAGATCGAATTTGTTATTATAAGCGAAACCCACAGTGAATTCTTTTAGGGGAAAGGCAAAAGCCACTCCGGCGATAGCGGATACTTCCTGAGAAGCCTCATCCGTGAGATTAGTGTAGTTAATAATCGCACCGCTCTGGTCAAGATCTTCCAAAGCGCTGTCGATTTCATCATTGAATGACTGCTGAGCGTCCAAAGGACCAGCCAAGCGGGGCATTGAAGAGAAGAGGAAGCATCCGTGTTTTATAAAAGCTAATCCGCCCGGGTTAGTGTTCACCATTGCAGGAGATAATCGATTGGTGTTGATTCCCATACCCATGGCGGTTTCAAACGAACCCAGACCGCTGATGAGAGAACTGTTAAGGTTCATCCTGATATCAGCATTTCCGCCCTGGAAATATAGGAGTTCATTGTCGAATTGTTCCGCAGCCTGACTGACAAGCGGGAGGAATAAATTGAAACAAAAAACGACAACGATGAGTCCATGAATCAGGTTCTTTACTTTCATAACATCAATCTATATTGAGAGGAGGTATTGAATTTTCGGAGGGGATTTATAATGAACGAATTTAAATATTGCGAATATTTTGTAGGGGCGGGGTTTCCCCGCCCTGATTATAATCAGACAATTATAGGGCGCGGAGACCGCGCCCCTACAGTAAATGCAATTGATTTATTTCGTTTATTATAGTTTAACAAAACAAAACAGCTGCGCTAAGCCAATTCGTCGACTTAGCGCATAATGTAAATATTAGACATTCGTTGGTATTTTAGGAGTGCGGCGGCGGTGCCGGCGTCTTTTATTGATTCCGATGATGGATAATCCGTCGCGCCAGATTTTCTTGAAGCCGTTGCCTTCATCGGATGTATGATAATAGTAATAATAATAGTAATGGCTGCCTTCGGCGCGGAATTTATTCAGCACAGCGCCCACCAGATTGATGTGGCTCTTCTTCATGGTGGATATCGCCATCTTCACTACTGAACGGGATACTTCATTCGCCGCTACCACTAAAATAGTTTTATCTACATATGAACCGAGTATGACAGGATCATTGATTGACAGGATGGGAGGAGTGTCAAATATTATAAAATCGTATCTTTGTTCCAATTCTTTGATGAAGTCCTTCATTTGCTGGGATTCAAACAGGATGGAGGTAGAAGGGGGTTTGGGACCGGTGGTGATAACATGCATGTTTTCCACGCCGCAGGATTGGGTTACTTCTTCAATGGTAGTTTCACCCATGAGCAAATCGGTTAAACCCTTATCGTTGGATAAGTTGAATATTTTATATATATTGGGGCGGGGGAAATCGGAATCGATGAGCACCACTTTTTTACCCTTGCGCGCCATATTGATAGCGAGATTGCAGGAGATGGATGTTTTACCTTCGCCCGGTGATGAAGATGTGATCATCACATGCCGGGTAGGAGAATCTATACTGCTGAGCTTGATATTATAACTGAAAATATTGAACGATTCGTTGAGGAAATGCTGTGACCTGTGCCTTCCACCGGAATCCAGCATGGCGTCGATGATTTTCTCGTCTTTTTTTCCGATCAGAGGAATAGTGCCGAGCAAGGGCAGATTGAATTGAGCCTGTAGTGTTTCGCCGTCTTTGATTGTATCATCGAGATATTCGATGAGGAAAGCCAAACCGAAACCGACCAATAATCCCAAAACAACTCCGATGATCATATTAAGTTCAATATCCGGAGCGTAAACCTTCGCTTTCCAAGAGGGTTCCAGCAAGGATAGTTTGGAAATCTGCATGGCTTTGGAGATGTTAAGCCGGTATTTCATATCCAGCAGAGTTTCGTACATTTTCTGATAAGTCTCTGACTGCAGAGTTAATTGAGCCATGATATAGAGTTTTTCGGGAAATTCTTCCAGTTTTTTACGGTATTCGTTTATCTGTTCCTGCAGAACTTTATATCTTTCAGAGCCTGTCTCTTCGAATATCTCTTTTTCGGTGATGAGCTTTTGGTTTAAATCTTGAATTTGCTGTTTGAGGGCGATTACTGAAGGGTGGTTACCGGTGTATTTCGTCAATTCGCTTTCTAATTGCGATTCCTGTTGAGATAAAGATGTTTTCAACTGGCCGATTTGTCCCGCATTGGAAAGTGATGAACCACCGATCATATAGGGATCGATAATTTCTCCGCCGAACATTTCGGCTTCATGCAGAGATAATTCCAGCATCGCCTGGTCGGCGCGCAGATCGGATATTGTATTAATCAACAAAATGCTTTCGTAAGAAAAATCCACCAATCCCTCGGCTTCCTGATATTCCTTCAGCTTTCTCTTGGCTTCATTCCAGTCCGCTTTCGCTTTAATGCTTTGTTCTTCAGCGAATCTGGCGGCTTCTGCGGTTTCTTTATGCTTCTTCTCAATGTCGTTTAACATATAGATCTGCGTGATGGTATTGCAGAAATCAACCGCTTGCTGAGGATCAGGGGAGTAACCCTGAATGATGATCATATTGCCTAGACGATGTGGTTTGGCGGATAAACCGTACAGGGGATACCAGAAAAAAGTAGGATTGGTGATTTTCAGGGAAGGTCCGGGAATAAGTTCACCTTTCTCATTTCTCAAGTCCATCCTTTCAACTACTTTATCCAGGATCGGTTTAGTCATGAGTTTCATGATTTCAACCGCTACGATGCTGGATTTCTGCCCCAGATTCATAGAGAAGAGCATTTCAGAGACGCCTTCCAAGCCGATGGAACGAAGCAAAGCTTCCTGAGTGCCCTGTTGTTCGATCAGAACATTACATTCGGCGTAATATGTCGGAGTTTGAAGCAGCGTTCCGGTCAATACGATGGCGAAAATGACGATAAATGCTTGAATTATTATCCATTTACGCCGAAGGATTATTTCCCAGAGTTTTCTGATTTCCATATCGTTTCCTTTGTCTGAAGATGCTTCAATTATGGAAAGATAATTCCAAATGTTTCAAACCGCCGCCAGAGAAACGGGATGCGGTATTGATTTTGAAGTTCAATTAGTAAGAAATGTTAAAAATCAAATATCAAATTGCGGCAGTTTCCTACCTCCTTCCGTGAAGCTGTGATAAATTCAGACAATTGGATTTTACAATATAAAAAGCATTTGGAAATGAAATTGTGATTCAAGTCTCATTTATAAAAAAATTTTTCTTAATCGACTAAAAAAGGGTAAAGGGTCAAGAAAATGCGAATATCGAACAAGGAATATCGATTGTTGAATGAAGAATATGCATTCCCACGCTGGAGCGTGGGAACGAGTGTATATGTCATTCCCGCGAAGGCGGGAATCCAGTAGGGACAGAACAATGTTCTGTCCCTACAAGTAAATATCCAATTATGTTGTAGGGGCGACCCTTGCGGTCGCCCTTGAGACTATTTTCATTCTAAGTTGTGCCGCAACAGAGGCATGAGGGTTTATCTTGAGTCCAAAGTTTGCAGTTTAAAGCTTAAAACCTATAGATCCTATTCTCTATGCCTGACAGCGCCGCTGAAGCGGCGTAAAGAATTTCCTTGAAAGCAATATACTAAAGAATAATAACAAGGTCAAGTTAAAAATTCATCATGATAACAGAAAATGGCGTTTTATCGGTGGAATTATAACAAATCCCCCCACCTCCGTAAATTAATTTCTTTGTATTATCAGGTACAGCGTGAAAACACCGAGAATGATGTTAATCGCATCGGCTACATCCCGCCACTCGGCGAAGGAGAAACCGGATTTTTCAGGCAGATAAATGGTATCGAAGGGCTTCAGTTCATATCCGATATTCAGACTATCCGCCTTGAAGAGTTCTTTCAGGTCAATATCCATTCGGAGTATGCTGCCTGCTGAATAGATACGGCATTTCTTTATATCAGCTTTCAGCGGGTCAAATCCGCCGGCTTCACTAAGATAATCGACGAAACGGTTTTCCGGTTTGTAATTATAAGAACCGGGATTGCGGAAAGCCCCTATTAAATATATCTTCAAAGGATTATAAGCGGAAATCTGAACTGAAACTTTTGGATTTTTAATATAATAAGAGAGTTTATCGGCTAACATGACTTCCAGTTGACGGGCGGTTTTACCCAGCACCATCAATTCGCCTACCAGGGGAAAGGATATGATCCCGTCCGGCGGTACCGCCGCGTTCACACTGATATCAGGATTGTCAAACACCGATGATTTTATCTGGTCATTGGGCTTAATCACATATTCTTGCGCTATGCAATCCGCCGCGGTTAATGACAGGATCATGATTGAAGCGGTGATTAGAACAGTACAGCCTAGATATTTTACCATGATGTAAATTCAGATTGAGGGTTTGTAGAGATATCTGGCGAATACTCTAAAAGCTTTTATAGTCCTTTTGCGTTCCTGCGGATCGACGACCGCTCTGCGAGCTTTATACCAAAGGTAACTCGGTCTTAGATAGAACCGGCGGCGGGCATAGTCGCAGAATTTTATCAGCTCTTCAGGTTCCTGGTCTTCGGTGCGGATGATGCAGTTATGCAAGCCGGTATCGGTCAGCCATTTGGTGTAATCGGTGGTCACCAGCATACCGGTTTTTAGCATCCGGTCATATTCCGGGGTGCCGGGGTAGACCATTAACGGATAGAACTGCGCGGTGTCTGGTCTGAGGTCCATCGCCATCTTGAGGGTCTTCTGCATGGTTTTCCGGTTCTCCCCGGGACCGCCGACGATGAAGCATCCATGGAATGTGATACCGGCTTTACGGGCATTCTTGGAAAATCGGTAATAATCTTCCACCGTCAATCGTTTGCCGTAAGCGTCGATTATCTCTTGGTTACCGGTTTCAAATCCCACGCACAGGGCTCTGCAGCCGGCTTTCTTCATTATTTTCAGGGTTTCAAAAGAGATATCGGCGCGGGAGTTAGCGTTCCATTTCCGCCGGATTCCCCGCTTTATCATCCCTTCGCATAATTCCCTACAGCGTTTCTCATTGATGGTGAATATATCATCTTCGAAGAAATAAGCTTTGGCGTCAGCGAAATCATTCTGGATATATTCGAGTTCATCCAGAACATCTTCAACGGAACGGAAACGGGTTTTGAACCCTGAAATGGTATGGGTGAACAGACAGAAACTGCATTTGTAAGGGCAGCCTCGTCCGGTGAGAAGCGTGATATTGGGATAGAGGCAGTCGGGATTGAAATAATTCCGGATATTAAGGTGATTCTTATAGACTTTCGAGACCCATTTAAGATCATCAAGGTTCTTGATGAAGGGTCTATCGGGATTATGAACTATCTCACCGCCTTTACGCCAGGTCAATCCTTGAATTTCCCCGGGTTTATAACCATTCTCCAATCCTAAAACAACATCACGGAGTGTATAATCATATTCTCCTCTCGCCACGAAATCGATATTTTTTGTCAAACCGAAGGGTTCTTCCGGCAGCGCTGTCACATGAGTCCCCGCCATCCCGAATACAGCCTTGGGATATTTAGCTTTCAACTTGTCCAGCACTTCAATGTCATTATAGAAACTGGGTGTAGTGGTGTCCAGGATGATCAGATGCGGCGGAAAGTCTTCCAGTTTCTGTTCCACATCGCCATAATCCCATCCTTCACCGGGGCAGTCGAAAAACTTGCAGTTCACTCCCGTCTGCTCAACCGCGCCGGTCGCATAAGACATCCAGTAAGGATAATACATAGTGTCTGAACGGGTCACCCCAGGATTGCGCTGCCCCCTGGAATAGCGTTTTAAGAAGGGGGCGTTGAGCATTAATACATTTAATCGATCCGGTATCATAGTTCTATCGTGGTTTAATAATTATGCAATTTATTAATATAGCAAAATATTATGAACAAATCCAATATTGGAATCAATCAGAGAAATTTTATTTTAGCCGATGATATATCGAACCTAATAGAGTTCCCAGCAGGAAGCAGTTGGACCTGATGAAAAGCATGAACGGCGCCAGACTTTCAGCCCGGTCATCTTTCCCGTAAACCCTTATAATAAAAGGTAATAGAGAAAAGATATAAAGGGACAAACATGCGAATAACCACCAGTTCCAGTTGAATACGGCCGCGAAGAATATTCCTATCCAAATCCCCGCTGTCGAAAGCATCTGTAATTTCAGACTTTGCGGGGTATAGGAATCTTTCAACGCCTTGCGCGGATGTTTTATATAAACCGCTGAACGCCAGAAGGCGCGGGAATATTTCACCTTAATATACATAATTAAATCATCAGGATGTGTGTGCTGCACCACAGCCGAAGGCTGAAACACCATTTTACAGCCGATGCCCGCCAGTTTATAGGATAAATCCACATCCTCATTGTCCGCTTTGGGGAAGCTCTCATCGAAGCCGCCAACTTCTATCAATTTCTCCTTTCGGAAAGCGGCGCTATAGGAATCGATGAAATCGATATATTCCAACTTAGACAGTTTCTGGTATCTTTCTTCAAATTCCAGTTGAATGAAACGCGCGGTTATGCTCTTCTGCCGGGTGATATAGATTCCTTTCACACCGTCGATTTTATCGTTTTCAAAAGGCTGAGTCATCGCTTTAAGCCATCCCGGCTGAGGGACACAATCGCTGTCGATGAATAGGACAATATCCCCCTTCGATTCCTTTATACCCACATTCCTCGCCGAGGCGGGCCCGCCGTTAGGCTTCTTGAAATATCTGACCGGATAATCTTTGACGATTTCTTCGGTATTGTCCTTTGATCCGTCATCTACCACAATCACTTCAGCTTCCTCCGAACCCTCCTGCTTCAACAAAGCGTCAAGGATTTCAGGAAGGATTTTGGCGTTGTTATAAGACGGTATGACTACGCTGTATTTGGGAATATTGTTCAATCCATAATTCCTTAACAGTTTCAAATACTTTTTCCGCGGATAATTCTTTCATACAGGCGAGATTTCTATCACAGCCTTTAAAGATACTGTTACAATAGCAGGGGCTGCAGTCAATACCTGATGACACCCAGCGGTTGATATTGTTCTGCGGCAGCAGGGAATAGGGATTGGAAGGCCCAAAGACTGCCGCGCTGGGCTTCTTAAATGCGACCGCGGTGTGCATTATTCCGGAATCGTTACTAATCAGCATTTTCGATTTTTTAACTAAAGCCGCTGAGACTTTAAAGTTAGTTTCGCCGCACAGATTTACAACTTTAACGGCAGATTTATTTTTTACTATACCGCATATCTCCTTCTCCGCTTTAGCTCCTATAAGTATGATGGAACAATCGAACTCTTCATGCAATAATTCCGCCAGGCGGGCGAATTTATCCGCTCCCCAGCGTTTTTCAAACACATCCTGGCGGGGATTGATGCCGCCGCCGGGAGCTATGACTACGAAATTATCCTTATCAATATCGTTACCGCTGATTATCCCTTCCGCTTCCGCTTCATTTTCCTGGGACAAATAGTATTCCAAAGAAAGATCATCGCCGTTATATCCCGCCAGACGGGGAATATCCAGGTAGTTATCGGCGATATAACGCTGTGAATTGGGCTCCCATTGAGTTTTATGCTGAATGAAGCGGCCTGTCCCTTCGAATGAAAATCCGTACCTTTCCGGTATCCCGGATAACAGCGTGAGCAATTGTAAAATATCATGAGAATGGAAGATATAGACCCGGTCGAATCTTTTCCGCCGAAGTTTCGCTGTCAACTGCAATATCCTGAAAAGCTTTTTATTCTGAATCCAAGGGTCGGGATAGGAGATAATCTCATATATGTGAGGATTACCTTCCACTGAACTTTTCGACCAATCACCGGTGAAGACGGATATATGCGCTTCCGGGTGCAGATGCCGGATTGCTCTGATCGCCGGTGTAATCAAGATAAGGTCGCCGATGCCTTGATTTCTAAAAATGAGTACTTTATCTTTTATATGCTTTATCACGAGGCAAAATTCGATAAATTGTTACAGATTCGCTCTTGTCCGATACATCATACAATACCCTGAACTTTCCGATTATGATGCGAAACTCGTTCACTCCTCCAGCCAATTTTATGCATCCGGGCGGACGAGGGATATCTTCAAGATTTTTCATCGCGGTGTAAATTCTTTTATAGTCCTCGAATCGCAGTTTATCCAAATCGCGCCTGGCTGCAGGATTAATAATGACATTATATTTTTTCTTTTCCAATTCGCTGACTATGATAATCTTCCAGTGATATTGAATCTTCTTTATCAGCGCGAGCCTGTGCGATATGTTCCAAATCTTCCAAATCTTCAATTAAATCATGGTATTCCGGCCGATTCCGAGCCCATTCCCATAGACTACGGGAAATTCTGACAAATTCTTTCTCTTCTATTAATAAATCCATAACAATTTACCTTTGGAAATAATTGATTATTCTAACCTCGCCGCCTCTCCCGGCGGATTCATCTGTATCTTCAACGCTTCGTTGTGAAAATCCATCGATATCCTGTATTTCTCCTTATCCACTTTGCCCAGAAGCCGCAGGATATTAGTGAATAACATCCTGATTAAAATCAGGCAGGATATTAAAATCCGGTGTCTT
The DNA here is from genome assembly GCA_016783645.1 of bacterium. Lineage (GTDB taxonomy): Bacteria > Electryoneota > Tariuqbacteria > Tariuqbacterales > JADHWD01 > JADHWD01. The sequence goes on along the minus strand of JADHWD010000001.1, from coordinate 23,498 downwards.
AATAATGCTGTTTCGCCCCGGTTCTTGCGGATGAAAGTATGCTGAGCCTTGTACACTTCCAGCGTCAGTTTGTTCCCCCAGATGCTTTTAACCGTCTGAGAACCGTAGTGGATGATTTCCGCTTGAGGTAAAAAATGGGTCTGCCAGCCTTTGGTGTGAGCCTGCCAGCACCAGTCATTGTCTTCGTGGAAGATGAAATAGCGCTGGTCCTTCAGACCGATATCTTCTAAGCATTTCCGCCGGATCATCAATGATGCCCCGATGATCCAATCCACCACCCGGGGCTCATCATGATCCCAGTATTCCAGCACTAATCTTCCCGCCCACCTATGGGGTAGTATCTTCCAAGGTATCATATGTTGAGCCAGCAGATTTCTAGTGAACAGGAAATTGCGGGCGGAAGGCTGAAGTGTCATATCACCGTTCAGCAGTTTGGAACCCAGTATCCCCGCTTTTGGATGTTCGTCCAGGTATTTCACCATCTTGTCGACAGCGCCGTTCAACACTTTGCAGTCAGGATTGAGGCAGAAGATATATTCGCCCCGGGCGATAACTATCGACTGATTATTGGCTTCGGTGAAACCCGCGTTCTTCTTGTTTTCGATGATAATCACCTCCGGGAATTTTTCCCGGATAGCTTCGACCGAACCGTCTTTGGAATTGTTGTCGGTGACGATTATCTCAAAATCGGTATCTTTAGTCTCGTCATACACTGACTGAATGCAGGGGATGGTGAAATGCTTCTCGCTGGTGTTGACGATGGTTATCGACAGTTTTTTCGATTGGGGATGGAGGAAAAGGGACAATATAGTTTTCCTATATTTTACTGAAAATAGATGGATTTATATACATCTTTCCTATGTTTAACAGCCAAAATTCTTACTGTCTTCACGGAGTCCTCAATCTCGTAAATTATCCGATAACTACCTATTCTGATTCTATAAAGGTTAGTATATCCAAATAATTTCTTATATCCTCGTGGACGAGGCTGTTCTGACAGAGTATCAATGATAAGCTGGGCTCTTGTTTTAACATCTTTCTGCAGACCTAATAATTCCTTCCTTGCCGAAGGCTTTATGAATAGTCTATACTTTTCCACTATCCGCTTCAATTTCTTTTTTCACTTCTTCCCAGGGAAGGTCCGGTTCATCTTTTCTGGAAAGGGCTATCATAACATCGTAAAAATCTTCCCAAATTTCGCCCCAAACTTTCAGGTCGATTTGAACGGCGGTTTTTTTTCCGTTTTCATCGATTAAATATTTAACGCCTTGCATTTTGCGTCTCCTTGATAAGTTTTAAACAACAATATATTCCGCTACAGTTGAAGCTTCGGGAATTGGCAAATTATCTTCCTTCATTCCCTTGATATGCAGTTGGACAGCTTTGCGGATGAATTTTTCGGTTTCTTCAACAGTCTTGCCGGCAGCGGCGCAGCCGGGCAGGTCGGGCACATAAGCGGCATAATTATTATCCGCTTTCTCTATGATAACTAAATATCTGTGCATTATTATTTCTCCTTATCAATCTTAGCTTGTTTATAAATGCTGTTTAATGTTCCAATTGGCAAATCATAGTTTAATTTACCGGCAATCGTGACTCTCCCTTTTTTATAAGGATGTTTATATTGCCGATGGCTTCCTTTGAAAGCGACAAGATACCAGCCATCCGATTTGAGAAGTTTAATAATATCTCTAACTTTCATTGGTGTCGACGATGGTGATCAACAGTTTTATAGTTTTGGATGGTGAAAAAGGGACAAATAGAGCCTCAAAATTAAAGTAATTTGATAAAGCTATCTATGCTAATCTCAATCTCGCGAAGGATTTCGCGGATAAGCGGGCGAGACAGAACTTTGCCTTTATGATGCGGAATAGTAGTAGTTCTCCCATCATGATGATGGTAGAAGATGTGGCTTCCCTTCTGCCGGATCTTTTTGAATCCTAAAGAAAGAATCACTTTTTCCATTTTATCAGCGGAAATAACCGGAAGTTTGGTCATAATGCAACTTCCATTTGTTGGATGCCTATGAATTCCGGCAGTGTGTTTCTATCCTCAACATCCATCTCTTCGAGGCATAACTCCACTACCTCTTTGAGGTTTTCCTGCAGCTCATCTAATGATTCTGCTTGTGTATGCGCGCCGGGGATGCCGGGGACGATCCCGACATAGTACCTGGTTTCCGGGTCGCGTTCAATATAGGCGGTGAATTTGAACATTATAGTTATCCTGTATTTTATTAGGTTTCCATTTTCTTTTTAACTTCATCCCATGATATTTCCGGCTCGTCTTTTCTGGAATAATAAACAAGAATGTCATAGATGTCCTCCCAATATTCTCCCCATTCCTTCAAATCAATTTGTACTGCGGTTCTTTTGCCGCTTTCATCGACTAAATATTGAATTCCCTGCATATTGTTCTCCTTTCATCGAAATTAATACCTGTATTCTGTGTTAACTTTTAATGAAGCAATGATTATTACATCTTAACATATTGTTATTTTATGAAATGGTGTCAACTGCGGAGAGTCGACACCACAAAAAAACCGGGGGATACCGGCAGGTCACACCCGCCTTAAGCGTGCAGGACCTGCCGGAACGGTTAAGATGCTGCAGACTGCGGGGACTCTGCAGAACAAAAATATCACATATCAAATATCTAATATCACATATCTCAATAACTCTTCCTATGCCTCAGGGCGAACAGCACCGCCTTATACAGCGGTATATCCACTTCCCGGGCGAAGCGGTAAAGGAACGAAGTTCCGAACAGCAGTTTGAACAGCAGTCCTAACGGATATTTGGTCATCCAGGTGAACAAGGGAATCAGCCCGGGCAGTTTCACTCCTAAATAGAACAATTTCTGCAGGCGTTCAATCCGTATCATTTCTCCCTGATTCAATACGCTGTTGGCGAAGAAGGATTTGTGCATATCATCTAAGGAATAATCTTTCTTGAGGACGCCTTGTTCCTCAGCGATTTCGGCGATTTTGGTGCGGGGATAAGGCTGGAGGATACTGCACCAGGGATAATCGATTTTGACTTCGGCGTTGAGTTTGATAGTTTTAACCGCTTCTTCCAAAGTTTCGCCCGGGCTGCCCATGATATTGAAGCTTTTCATCTTGATGCCGTACTGGCGGAACAGCGCCGCCGCTTTGCGAATCTGCTCATCGGAGATATTCTTGCCTAAAATTTCCCGCCGGCGTTTTTCATCGCCCGATTCAATGCCCCACATCACTAAGTAACATCCCGATTCTTTCAATAATTTCACCCGGTCTTCATCGACTAAATTCGCCCGCACATTGCAGGCGTAGGGTATTCCGATTTCCTTTCTATATAACGGGGCAAACTCCTCCAGCCAGTCTTTCTGCATTATGAAAATATCATCGTTAAAAAAAATTTTCTTCAAAGGATATTTCGCTTTACAGCCGGTTATTTCGGCGATGACATTCTGGGGTGAAATCCGGCGGAGTATCTTCATTTTACCCCGGTACATCTGATTGAAATCGCGGTTGAAGCAGAAAGTGCAAAGGTAGGGACAGCCGCGCCCGGTGATGAAAGGTTTAGTGGGATAATTCCGCAGGTATTTGTATTTATAATAGATGCTTCTGTCGGCGGGAGGATAGTTATCGAGCTGGTTTTCGCCGCATCGGACATCGTTTCTGATTATCACACCATTCTGTTTAGTCCAAAGGTTGGGTATAGCGGAAAAATCCCCGCCGTTTTCGACAGCGTTGAGGAAATCGACAACCGCTTCTTCGCCTTCGCCGCGGCATACTGCGTCAATCACCGGAGATTCTATCATTTCCGGGAAGAAAGTGGCGTGCGGTCCGCCAAATATAATCGGGACATCGAGCTTCTCTTTGACTTGAGCCGCCATCTGCAGGTAGTGCACATGAGAACCGGTCATGGCCGAGAACGCCGCTGCGTCAGGTTTATAATCTTTCACCTTCGCCCAAAAATCTTTGCCTTCTTCACTTTCGATTAATATATCACATTGATGCCCCCGGCTTTTAATATAAGCCGAAAGGCACATCACACCGACATACTCGAAGGCGACTTCCTGTAAAAAAAGTAAACGGGCCATCTATTAGTCTATCGATTGAATATCGGTAAAACTGTATTAATATCTTGGCGGTTTGATAGTGTTTTTTCGTTATCTGTCAACATCCCTAATCTCTTTTCTGCGAGATTGACATATTCTTGATTGATGTCAATACCGATGAAATTTTTATTTAAATTCTTTGCTGCTACCAGCGTTGTTCCGCTTCCTGCAAACGGATCTAAGACAATCGCCTCCGGAGAAAAAGCGCACAATTCAATAATATATTGACAGATTTTCAAGGGTTTGACGGTTCGATGGTGATTAAATCCCTTTTTCTCGGATTTATCCGGTTTGCCGATAAGAAAATATTTATCTATCGCTTCATCTATATTGTCAATCATCATGACATTGGCGGGATACATGTTTTTCCCGATCTTGATATTTGTATTCAAGAGTCCGATTTTATGTTTTCGCATATTATTTAAAAAAGTGCCGTCCGGCTGTTTCTGCGCCATTAATATAGGTTCAAAACAAGATTTTATTTGCGGAGTTTTCCAGCCGGCGAATCGCTCTTTTAGTTCATTCTTTAATTCATCGCTTGCATCCATCTTGTCGATGAAATGATTAATCGACATCGCTTTCACCTGATTTTGTGTATAAAGCCAGATGAAGCAGTCTTTTATTAACAAGCCTGCGTCATCGACTGCGCAAGCCATGCGATGATATAATCTGGGACTGGAAAAGGAGAAGAAAAATCCGCCGGGTTTCAGGACACGATGCACTTCTAAAGATACTTTATGAAACCATTTGTAAAACCGTTTGCCCTGTTCCCGGTCAAATTTCATCCCCGGCGGCAAAGATTTCACCGCATGTTGATATTTATTACTCGATACTTTCTCGTGGTCCCAATTGTTATCCATTTTATCCAAGAAATAAGGCGGATCAGTTAGTACGATGTCGATGGATTTTGGATCAAATTTAGGAAGTATCTCCAGCGCATCGCCGCAAATTACCCGATTAAGATAATCATTCATCATTGGGATTTTTACCTCTATAATCATTATATAGCATCTTATATATCTTCCACTTAACACTTTCATCAGACTTAGCGACTGCGGAAGGATCGGCCACTTTTATAACTCTTCCCTTTCTATCATATATCCAGTAATTTCTATCCGGGCGGTTGCATTTTTCACATTGCGGGATGGTATTATCCTTAGTCAAAGGTTTATTAGGATCCATATGACCCTGAGTCAATTTTGTGGTAGTGCCGGGATAGCGAAAATTAGGTTCACCTTCTTTGGAACCGCAAGAGGCGCAGCGAAAATCATATTTTGATTTAATCTCATCCCAATTGAGTTCTCCGACTATTTCTTTGCGATGAAGTTTGAAATTCGGATGAGGTTCCTCTAATGACACTAATTTATATTCACCGTAACCCAAATCATCTATACCATTTCCTCGAGTTCCGGAGGCGATATACCATCCCTTCTGCATTCCCAGATGTCTTGCATCTTGGACATCATTTGTGTCAGGATAATATTTACGAATGAATTCCGTAATTTCCTTTTTCGATACTATTCTGGTTTTAGGATAATCTTTAGCAAGAAAAACAAGCGTCAATGCTGACTTTGTGAATTTACCAGATTTCCTTAAGCTTGGTAGTATTACTCCTGATTTTTCAAGAAATTTTTCGTGGAATGACTTTACAAAATTGTAAATATCTTCTATCTCTCGATCTGATAATTTCTTCATAAAAAGCCTTTTTTAGTACAAATATTCCGTTGCGAAATCCGTTCTCTCCAATCTTATGGCGCAATTACCATCAATCCCACTTCACCGCTTCACCACTTCACCACTTCACCGCTTCACCACTTCACCACTTCACCGCTTCACCACTTCACCACTTCACCGCTTCACCACTTCACCGCTTCACCACTTCACCGCTTCACCACTTCACCACTTCACCGCTTCACCACTTCACCACTTCACCGCTTCACCACTTAACCACTTCACCGCTTCACCACTTCACCACTTAACCCAATCACCCGGCGTAACAATACCCACATCCGCCCTGGCAAGTTCCATACTGACCGATGTCGACGGATTCATAGCATCCGCAGCCGGGGCGGGAAGGTTTTTCCTTAAAGCGATATTCTCCGCCGTACATCTCGCTTATCAATTCTCCGTCCACGCATCGTGATTTTTCTATGCCTGGGATATCCAGCAGATAATCACAGCAACAGGCGTGCAGTTTTATACCGAATTCCGCCGCTTTTTCACTCAGCGCTTCAGTTAATTCCCTTTTTAAATTGACATCCGGGTCGATGACGCTGACGCCTGTATCATTTTTCAATTTTTCCAAAGAGCGTTTCACTTTATGGTAAAAGAAAGCGAAACTGAAAATACAGCGTCCGGCGTAAGCCGCCAATTTGTCCGCCAATTCACCAAACCTTAATAGATGATAATCAAATCCGGTTATATCTGAAATGATGATGGGATCGAACCTCCAGAACATGACTTCTCGTCCGTAAATTTTGGCGAGTTCAATGAAGTCCTCCATAGATTTTTCGGCGGGGGGAACATGGGGTTCAAAAATTTCCGGCAGACCGGTGATGGTATAGTTGAAGAGGAATTTTTGATATCCTATCTTCTCTAATATTGTCAATTTCTCTCTGAAAGGGATGAAGTTTTTCGACCAGAAAACGAAGGCGGCGGTTTCTGCAAGCGATAAAGGCGCTCTGTAGGTGGAGTTATTGAAGGGATTGGGCACTTCAACAAAACCTTGTTTGACCTTTTCGATGAACCATTCCCCAAAAAATGCGGGGATATCGCTCCGGCGGGAGACCGATACTATGATTTTTCCTTCAGCCACCTTTGATACAGCGTTTTTACCCCTTCAAACACTTCGTCCACAGTTATATCCCGGATGCATTTCGCATCCTGCCTGCACTTGATCTTCTTCGCCTGCACGAAGAATATACAGGGGCTGCAGTCGTAATTTTTGAATATCGCAATATGCTTATCGCTGATGGGTCCGTAGCGCACAGGTGATTCGGGACCGAAAATCGCCACGGTGGGAATGCCCATCGCCATCGCTAAATGCATAGGTCCGGAATCGTTGGTGATGAAAATATTCATCATCTCCATCGCGGCTATCGTCTGTTTCAGACTAGTTCTGCCGGCGATATTCACCCCGCCGTTGGAGGTGTTATCGATCACATTCTGCACCCGTTCTCTTTCGTCCGGCGCCCCGATATAGATTAATTGAGCTTTCAATTCTTCCGCGATACGATCAGCCAATTGGGCGAATTTCTCCGGCGGCCAGCGGCGGGCGTCAGCCACATTGGACGCATTAACATTCATTCCCACTATCAAACTTTTAGCATCTATGCTTTCGTCAGATAGTAGTCTTTCAGTATATTGCCGGTCTTTATCCTCCAAAGGTATGGGCAGCGGCAATAATTCATCGGATATTATGACCCCAAAGGGCGATAATATCCTGAAGAATGATTTTGAAATATGTTCATCTTCCCGGAAAGGCGCTTTTATCGTGAACAGGCTTCTCCTTCCCGTCATATTGAAACCCACCCGGGCGCCGACGCCGACATAGAAGGTCACAATTTCAGCGAAATTCGCCAAAGGTTCAAGATCGATAACTAAGTCGAATTTTTTCGCCCTCAGGATGAAAAATTTCTTGATGATATCCCATAAAAAAGCGCGGATGGAATCGAGTTTCAGATACAGCGCCTCATCGTATAATCCGCAATCCTCGTAAATACCGCGGTTGCGGTTGAGAGTGATGAAAGTTATCTTAGCTTCCGGAAATCTCGCTCTGATCGCCTTTAATGTGGGAGACAATCGGACGATGTTGCCGATCCCCCAGAATTTTACCAGCAGTATCCTCTTGTATGGCTCCCGGCTCTCCTTTTGCGGGAAAATATCCCGCAGTTTCTGGTAATAATATAGAAACAGCCTTAACGGAGTCCCTAAATATTTATCTATAAACCGGATTAGGTCTAAACTCATATCCGACAGATTTTGTAATACTTAATTGATAGTTTATGGATTAAACCCTCATGCGCCTGCGGCGCACCTAGAAGCATGAAAATAGAGGCTTATGTCTTTGCAGTCTATCAGAGAATTCATCATTTTCCTTGTATAGGAGGTCGGACTTTAATCCGACACCTTTGAACAGACTAAAGTCTGTTCTCCTAAATCCACTGTACAGCGGACTATTCATGTTTTCCCCTTCAGGGAAGGGCGACCGCAAGGGTCGCCCCTACAATATAGTAAATTTATTTGTAGGGGCAGACCTTGCGTCTGCCCTTCATGCAGTAGCCCGGTTTATCCGAAACCGGGGAATATTTCAAACCGCCGGGTTACGCTTCACTTGATACACGGCGGGAAAGGAAAGGTGGGTTAAGAACCCACCCTACTGCTATTTCAGATTAAATCCAGTCTAAAAATCCTCGAATCATCCTGGTGAAATTGACAAATTCCCGGAAATTTTTCACCTTCTTCAATGTCCGCCACACGATTTTAGGCCGAAAATAGAACGACTTGGTCATGCGGTCGCGCAGCTGCATTATCCGTTCAGCGGAGATATCGGGATAGTTCAATATTGAAGTGGACTGTTCGAATTGCGACCAATCTTCATTGCTTAACCATCCTTCTTTCTTCGCCGTATCATAAAGCCGGGACCCGGGCCAGGGCGCGGCGCAATAAAACTGGGCGTAATCCAAATCTAATTCTTTGGAAAACGCGGAAGTCCTACGCAGGGTCTCTTCATTATCGCCTGGCAGTCCTAACACAAAATGTCCGGCGATATCAATTCCTGCTTTCCGGGTTAATGTGACCGCTTCCCGCACCTGTTCCACCGTGATTCGTTTCAAACACAAATCGAGTATCTTCTGATCGCCTGATTCTACACCGTAAGAAATCATCCAGCAGCCCGCTTTCCGCATCTTCTGCAATAAATCCAAATCCACATTATCCGCCCGGCTATTACACACCCATCGGATATTCAAATCCCGTCTTAATATCTCATCGCACAATTCATGTATGTTTTTCTTGACGATGGTGAAAGATTCCGACCAGAAGAAGAAATCCTTGATTTTGAAGTTTTTGATATTCCATTCCAGTTCATCCACAATCCGCTTAGCCGACCGCTTGCGGACTTTCTTGCCGTAGTAGCTTTGCGCCACGCAGAAAGTGCAGTCGAAGGGGCATCCCCGGCTGGTCATCACCATCACAAATTTACGCCCGGAGAAGGGCAGGCGGTAATTATTCAAATTCAATAAATTCCAAGCGGGGAAAGGCAGTTCGTCCAGTTCGCGGTAATATTGTCTGGCAGGATTGGATGATACATATCCGTTGCGCCGGTGGGATAAACCTGATATACCGCCGAAATCGATGCCGTTTTCAAGTTTTTCCGCCAGTTCCAAAGCGGTGAATTCCGGCTCGTTATGGATGATGTAGTCCAAATCCCCGCCGGCGGTTTCAAAGCTGTCTTCCGGGAGTGTCCCCACATGGATGCCGAAAACAGCGGTTTTGATTCCCGGCAGCGTTTCTTTAGCGATGTGAGGGATGGTTAAATCATGCAGGATTGAAGGAGTTGCGGTATTGATTATCAATAAATCCGGCCGGTAATCCCGCAGGATTTCCTTCAATCCGCCAATCCGTATCCGCTCGGAAGGGCAGTCGTTGATCTTGACATCGAAGCCGTGTTCCCGCAAAACTGCACCAATAGTGGCGAGGGATATCGGCGGCCATACAGTGGTCCAAACGCCTTCTTTCTGCATGCAGCGCCCTTCGCGGGTGAAAGGGTAATCGCCGGGAGAAGGGGGATTTATCAGGTGGATTTTCATTATGATTTATTAATCTTAAGCAATTTTTCCGTCTCGAAGTAGAAATACCAAAAGGTCAAATAGTCAGAAAAAAACCATTCTCCCCTAATGTCTCCGGGATGAATAGCATTAATGTTTTTCATTCTTTGTAAGAAGTTATTGAACTTTTTCGCTTCCGCATCAGATAGTTTTTCTATGATTTCTTTCTTGTCAAAAACTAAGTTTTCCTTGGATTTTTTTCCCATTAAAGTCAGAAGAGAGCGAAGTATTGATCTGTAATCTTTCGAAGTGAGAATTTTCTGTAAGGGACCGAAATACTTGCGGCCAATTTCATCAACCGCACCGCGAATACCTCTCATGGCGGTTATTGAATCGATATATTTTTTTTCAGTGACCCAAAAAACGCTGTTTCCGATTTCATGCATAAGTCTTGGCAATCCGGAAGAATAATAGACTATAGTATCTAAAGCTTCCTTCTCAATCTTAAAGCCGATTTTATCAAATGAATCCCGGAAGAATTTAGCTGTTTCATTATCCGATAGCGGTTTCACATCGATAACACTAAAAATTCTGGCGATAGATGGATGATGAGAAATCATATCCAACCGCCTCTTTTCTACACCGCAAAATATTAATAATAAAGGTAAAGGTCTAGAACTTGTGGCTATACTATCCACGGTGCTTTTTATCAAAGGTGCGAATCTGGGATTATCACTGATACCATTCAAGTCATCGAGAATTAAAGCAATCCCTTTAAAGTCATCCTGTAAATATGCATAAGTATCCTGCAGCATCGAAGCGAAACTACTGGATAAATTAAAAGCATCTCTTTTTAATGCTTCAGTATTAATATCAACATTAAAAAGATGAATCTCTTTAATGTACTCTCCCAGAAATTTTTTCACTTTATCGATAACATTCAGTTCTTTTGATTGTTTAATCAATCCGGTTACAATATTAAAAGACATGTCTTCAAGACTGTTGATATCAGAAAGATATATGTGATAAGCGGCTAAATTGAATTGAGTATGAACAGCGTATTTTATATAAGACGCAAGTGAGCTTTTGCCTATTCCATAATCTCCGACTATAAAAAAACTCTGTCTAACGCCCATTGATACTTGATGCGCTGAACGGAGGATCATCTCTATTTCTTTCTCTCTTCCAACAAAATTTTCCTTTGAAACCGGCTCATCCGGCGTGAAAGGATTTCTTTCTTTATAAACGATTTCAGCCATATTCTATCCTCTCAGAATATTATAGTAAATCTCAATCAAATTCATCTTTTCACTTCCACCGGCGCTTTCACTTTTTCCGCCTTTTTCTCCCGCTTCGCTTAAACATCCCCTGCTGAGTCCACCAGTATTTGAACATCTGTAGTAAATTCAACCTCGACCTGCGCAGCAACTGCCAGCCGTAGCAAGCCTGAAACACCAGAGTGTAAAGAGGATTGGACGGTAATTTGATAAATAAGCGAATCAAAGGCTGTAATAATGGAACTCTGACCGCCAGATGAAACCACTTCTGCAGGTTTTCCAGCTGTTTGATATGGGGATTATCCACCACGGAAGCGGTGAAATAGGAAGCGCCGATTTCATCGGCGTCGATATGCTTGCCTAAAGTCTTCTGCATATCCTCATGTATCTTGGTGCCCGGGTAGGGCTGAATCACACTGCACCAGGGGAAATCGGGTCTGATTTCCGCGTTTAACTTTACCGTCTTCCAGGCGTCTACGATAGTTTCGCCCGGCAGACCCAGCATATTATAAGTGCCGAATCTTATCTTGTACTTTTTAAACAGCGATGCTGTCCGGCGGATTTCATCATCGGACACCCCTTTGATCAACACTTCGTTGCGGATTCTTTCATCGCCCGATTCCACTCCGAATACGCAGGAGATACATCCCGCTTCCTTCAATCCCCGCACCACCTCCTCGTTGATCAGATTTGCCCGCACAGTCGATAAGAAAGGCAAACCGATTCGTTCTTTGTATTTTTCTAAAAAGGGTAACAGCCACTTCTTGTTGAATATCAAAGTGTCGTCGGAGAAACCCACGAACTTGATCCCGTAGCGGTCTTTAACTTCCTCGATTTCATCGAGGATATTTTCATGGGAACGGTAGCGGACATATCTTCCTTTATCATGGTACATATCATGCAGGCGGTAGTTACAGCAGAAGGAGCAGCGGTAAGGGCAGCCGCGCCCGCAGATGAAATTTTTGGAACCCTCCCGCTTGGTGATAGCATATCTATCATAATGCGATCTATCCGGGTAGGGAATAGAATCCAGCTCTTCGATCAAATTCCGTAAAGGATTGATGGTTATTTCATCCCCGTCAAGATGAACTATATTCTCCAAATATCTGATATCTTCGCCCGCCTCTACTGCTTCTGCAATATCTGTGACTACATTTTCCGCTTCGCCCTGCACTGCGAAATCGATGCTTTCAGCTCTGATGACTTCCGGGCAGAAAGTGGGATGAGGTCCGCCCATGATAGTGATTATCTCCGGGCGCGACGCCTTAATTTTACGCAGAAATTGTAATCCCCAGTGATGCAGTCCGGTAGTGCAGGACACTCCAACTGCCTGCGGCTGATATTCCAATACCTGCCGCATAGCGTCAGCGCCTTTGACATCGATGAAAATCCGGGATTCATGTCCCTGGGATTTCAGTGTCCCGGACAAGTACATGATTCCCAGATTTTCCGTCCATAAGTTCTGAATGAAAGCGAATCTGGTCAAAATTTAAATACGTGTGAAAGTGTGAAAGTGATATTTTGCTTCGTCAAAAAGCAACGCCCCATTTTCGTCATTCCGGCTTGTCCGGAATCGATTCCCGACGCGTCCGCCCAGCAATGTACTTGCGGGAATGACATTTTATGGTTGGACTATTTATGATAAACGACCCTGAAAATTGTCTATTCAGGGACAGGCAAACCTTTTTTCTGAAGAGTCTCAATATATCCCTTAATAAGATCAACTGCCATCGCCTCGGCTTCTGCAACAGTGTCACCTTGAGTAACTATTCCGTTCAAAGCTGGGACATGCACAACATATCCGCCCTCCTCCGCCGGCTCAATTATTACTGTATATCTATATTGTCTCATCTTAATCTCCATGATATATACCTTGACAATAAGTCTACAAGTCTGCAAGTTGACAAGTTAACAAGTTAAAAAATCCTGTTCTGGCAGGTCTTGCACGCCGCAGGCGGGTGTGACCTGCCAGAATTTCCCGGTTTCGGAGAAACCGGGCTACTAAAATATTCCCCCCTTTGAAAAGGGGGGCTAGATTTCTCCCTTTTTTAATGGGGGATTATTATATTTACCCATACAAACAGCCCCCCGTCAATTCCCTGCCAAACCACTTAACTACTTAACCACTTAACCACTTAACTATAAACGTGCTCCCTCTTCCTCCGGATTAGTCTTGAATAGATACATGAGAATCATTTTCATTTTCAACCAGAAGGCATATTTGATAGGTGTTGTTCGCAGGTATCGATATACGCGCATAGGATTGAAATAGAATTTTCTGACGGCATAGTTTCTCAACTTGTCGATTCTGTCCTTGGGAACTTTAGATATGTTGTAAGTCACGCCGTAATACTGCTGCTGCGCCTTTACCGGCAGGGGGTAGCCTTTCTCAATCGCTTGGTTATATATTTCCGTGTTAGGGAACGGCTGCAGGATGAAAAATGAGGCGGTCACCATCTTCGATTTAACCGCGAAATCGATGGTCATCCTCATGTCTTCTTCCGTTTCATCCAAGAACCCAAACATAAAGAATCCGCCGACGGATACATTCTTCCTGGCAGTATAATCGATGATTCTTTTAGCTTTTTCCAAGTTGAGATTCTTCCTGGCGCTCCTCTGAATTTTAGGGGAACCGGATTCGATAGCGTAAATGAAGCGGAAAGCACCCGCTTCCACCAGCTTGTCAATCAGCTCTTCATCCATCAAGTCGGTGCGCAGCCCATTGGGAAAAGCGATGCCAATGTTCAGATTCTCTTCGATTATCCGGTCACATATAATCTTAGCTCGCTCTTTATCTAAATTGAAGATGTCATCGATGATGTCGATTTCCTTGATGTCATGATTTCGCTTGAGATAGATGAGTTCCTCCATCACATGCTCCACCGAACGCTTGCGCATTCTTTTACCGAATACATTATGGCAGTAAGTGCACAAGTAAGGGCATCCCCTGGAGGTGAAAATCGGCACCGTGCGGTTGGATTTTGGATGGGGATTCATTCCCGAACGCTTCTTCTTGTTGCGGAAATAATATTCCAGATCTATCGCGTCCCAAGCTACCATCGGAATAGTGTCTATATTTTCGATGAAATCCGGGAAACCGAAGAATATCTGTTCACCGTTCTTCTTGAAAGCTAATCCCTTGATTTCGGGATATCTTTCACCCTCCTCCATGCTTTTCAGCAATTTTAGCAAAGTCAATTCGCCTTCGCCGACCACTGCATAATCCACATTTTCATCCGCTAACACCTTAGCCCATTGACTGGTGGTGTAAGGACCGCCCATAATCACCGGTATCCCCGGAAATAATTCTTTAGATAGTTCCGCCAGTTCATGCGCTTCCCGCTGTTCCGGAGAAAAAGCGGTGATTCCGACTACATCAGGTTTATGTTGTTTTATCAGAGGTTTAACCTGCTCAGTCGGAGTCATATAAGCCCTGCCGTCGAAAATCGTTATCTCATAGTCCCCATATTTCCTCAAGTAACTAGTTAAAGACAACAATCCTGTCGGCGGCGCCGATGATGGTATCGACGAATGCGGCCTTAAAAACAATACTCTCAAAATACCTCCTATCCGAAATTGCTTAAAATAATCGCAGCTGATGCCCCAGTGATAATGTATGTGAATCGATCAATGAAAATTAGACTTCAGACTTCAGACTCTGCAGTCTGTCCGAGAATAGAAAAAGTGAATAAATTCACTGGATATAATGGAAATGATGGATATTCTAAATATTTATATTTCCATAATATCCATAATTTCCAGTGAATCAAATCAAAACAGATCATACAGGATTTCGGTATTCTCGGACAGCCTGTCTGGACTTTAGACTTTGCATCATGTCAGACAATATGTCATCCTGAACGAAGTGAAGGATCGCCTCCAAGTTAAGCGCTTAATTTAGCGATAAATTTGTGGGATGTAAGGGCGAAGCATTTTTTAAGTGATTAAAATTTATATTGTTAAGTAAAAATGCTTCGCCCCTACTCTACTGTTTTACCGCTTAACTACTTAACTAACGACTAAAACAACGCGCCCTTCTCCTCCGGATTGGTAGTGAATAAATACAACATGATTAGTTTGACCTTTGTCCAAAACGCGTGTCTGACGGGAGTCGTTCTGAAAAATCGATACATCCTCCAAGGATTAAAATAGAATCTGCACATGGCGTATCTCCGCAGTTTGTCAATCCTCTCTTTTGATACCTTGGAGATGTTTTGAATGGCGCTGTAATATTGTTGCAGCTCTTTTTCCTGCTTGATGTAACCCGCTTCAACCGCTTGCTCATAGATTTTAGTGTTGGGAAAAGGCTGCAGGACGAAGAAAGAAGCGGTGACTATCTTCGATTTGAAGGCGAAATTGATGGTCATCCGCATCTCTTCTTCCGTCTCATCGATAAAACCCAATATAAAGTAAGAGCCTACAGAAACATTCTTACTGGCGGTATAATCGATGATTTTTTTCGCTTTTTCCAGGTTTAAATTTTTTTTGACCCGCTTTTGGACTTCGGGAGAACCTGATTCTATAGGATACACAAAGCGGCGGGCGCCAGCCTCTATCAGTTTATCGACCAGCTCTTCATCCATCAAATCCGTACGCAGTCCGTTGGGGAAGGTGAATCTGATATTCAGCTTCTCTTCGATTATAAGGCCGCAAATCTTCATCGCCCGCGCTTTATCAAAGTTGAAGATATCATCTATGATATCAATCTCTTTGATATCATAATTGCGCTTCAAATAGATCAGTTCATTCATCACATGTTCCGCCGAACGCTGGCGCAGTTTCTTGCCGAACATATTATGGCAGTAAGAGCACTGATATGGACATCCCCTGGTGGTTAACACCGGCGCTACCCGCTCCGAACTGCAATGCTGATTCATCCCGCACCGCTTCTTCTTATTGTGGATATAGAGCTCCAAATCTATGGCGTCCCACGCCACCATGGGAATGGAATCCAAATCCGCGATTGACTCCTGAAAACCAAAGAAGAGCGGGATCCCGTCTTTCCTGAAAGCCAGCCCCTTGATTTCGGGATAATTATTACCTTCTTCAAGAAACTTAAGCAGATTTAACAGTGTGGATTCTCCCTCACCGATCACTGCGTAATCGATGTTTTTGTCCGCCAAGACTCTATTCCATTCGGCGGTAGTATAAGGTCCTCCGATAACAACCGGAACTTTAGGGAACAGCTCTTTTGATAATTCTGCGAGTTCGTGCGCTTGATTCCTCTCCGCTGACATCGCAGTGATACCGACTATGTCAGGATTGTAATGCTCTATATAGGGTTTGATTCGCTCATGTGGAATCATTAACACTCTGCCATCAAAAATAGTGGCTTCGTGTCCGCCATATTTTCGAATATAACTGGTCAAGGACAGCACTCCAAGCGGCGGTGTGCAGGCGGGAACTGTCGAATGCGGCCGTAGGAATAACACCTTCATGATTAAACGAATAGGAGATTCACAGTGAATAACTATTTCTCATATTTGAACAGAGTCGCCATTATTAGGATATATAATTTTTGGAAGAAACGGTGCCGCCAGGGAGTGGTCTTCATATATTGAATTATCCGCCGCGGATCGAGATAAAATTTACGCAAAGCTAATTGGCGGAGCCGCTCCAATTTTACTGTTGGGACTTTTGATACATTTAGGGATACTTTTTGATAGTGTTCATATTCAGCGGGCAGTTCGAAGCCTAAATCGAGCGCCAGCTTATGCAGTTCGGTGCCGGGGAACGGAGTAACCATGAAGAAAGTGGCGGTCACCATCTTAGAAGCGAGGGCGAATTTGATGGTATTCATCACTTCCTCTTCGGTTTCGGTGGGAAATCCGATCATAAAAAATCCGCCGATAGAAAAACCGCGGCGAGCGGCGAGTTCGATATTTTTCTGGGCGATATCGAGTTTGACATTTTTCCTGATTAGTTTTTGTATGCGGGGAGAACCCGATTCAATGGCGAAAACTAATCGGTAGGCACCCGCTTCTTTCATTAAGTCGAGTAGTTCTTCATCGAAACGGTCAGATCTGAGCCCGTTGGGGAAGCAGAACTTGAGATCGAGTTTTTCGGCGATTATACTGCGGAGAATCTCCTTAGCGCGGACGAGGTCAAGATTGAAAATATCATCGATGATCTCTATCTCTTCGACATTATACTTATTTTTTAAAATTTTCAGTTCTTCTATGACATTTTCCACTGAACGCTTGCGAATCATCTTACCGAATAGATTATGGCAATAAAGGCATCTATAGGGACAGCCGCGGGTAGTTATCAACTGCCAAACCCGTTCTTTCATCTGATGCTGGTTGAAGGTCTTACGCTTACCGCCTTCACTGCCGAAATAACTTTCGAAATCTATCAGATCCCAGGCGGGAAAGGGAATCTCATCGAGGTCGATGATGTAATCCACGGAATTGGTGCGGACAACTTTATCATCATTGCGGAAAGCGATTTCATTGACTTCTGCGGGATTTCCTCCGTTTTCCAGCATATTGAACAGCCTCAAGCCGGAGCGTTCGCCCTCACCGATGACAGCATAGTCGATATTGTTATCCCGCATAGCATCTTCGGGCTGTGAAGTGGCATAGGGGCCTCCGATGACCACCGGTCTATCGGGATAGATCTCCTTGGATAATTTGGCGAGCTGGTGCGCTTCCTTCTGTTCCATGGAGAAGGCGGTGATTCCGATGATATCGGGATTAGATTTTTTAACCGCCTGGCCGATCTGTTTCAGGTTAGAGCCCAGATTACGGGCGTCGTAGATTTCAATCTCATGTCTGCCGTATTCCCGCAGGTAAGCTCCGAGATAGAGCAGACCCATAGGCGGGGCGGAGGAGGGCACTTCGCTGTTAGGCCGTATGAAGAGGATTTTCATTATTTGTTACTTTTCTGTGATCCCTTCTTTGTAACTTTATTGGGATTTATGCCTTCTGTTATCCACTGACCGGCTGTTGGAGAAATTATATCATTGGGGGAAGGCTTATTTGTATTATCCTGATTCTTTTCCCCATTGTGCAAAGTAGATTTTTTTTTATTGCTATTTCTTAATGAATTCATGATTATACTCCTGAAAATATTAAACCACAAAGAACTAAGATCAATGAAATAATTATGGAAACAATACCTCCCAAAGATAATAGGCTTGCCTTATTAAGTCGAAACACCAATTTTTCATTCAATTGTCTGAACAATTCAATCCTATACCAGGTATTGACAAGTTGGGAGCATTTATAATAATATGTAACATTTTCTTCAACATCTGGAATAAAAACCGTATCTTCAAAATCTGTCCATAAATACTCATGTATAAAGGAAATTTTATAATACGCAAACAATGACACTACGAATAAAGTAATTGAAGCAATGTAAAATAAAAAAACCAAAATTGGAATCAGACTCAGATTAGACAAAGATCCTATAGAATATTTACTAAATACAATATTTCCGATTCCAACTATTATTCCTAAAATGATCAAAGTCATTCCAAGATAATCTCTTCCTTTATCAACTATTCGGCGATGTCTCTCTAATTCTATATTAACAAGATTATTTGAGTTCTCATATATAATATCAACAATTTTTTCGTTGTCAATTTCTAGAATCTTCTTGGCAAAATCTTCGCGATTTCTTACCATCTTAATATTCCTTCCCCAGAAATGACAATTTCGCTGTCCTAATCACATTCCGTAAAAGCGCCATCTTATTCGGCGTAGTGCGGAAGATCGAGCACATCCTTATAGGATCGAAATAAAACCGCCGGAAAGCGTCTTTACGCATCTTCAATATTTGTTCGGAGGACACCTGCGATATATTAGCGGACACCGCTCCGTAATCGGAATATATCCCCTCCATATCATATCCCGCAGCAGCCGCTTCCCGGTACATCTCGGTGCCGGGGAATGGAGTTAAGATGAAAAAAGAAGCGGTGTGGCATTTGGATTTCAAGGCGAAATCGATGGTGCGCCGCATCTCCGACTCGGTCTCATCCTGGAAACCCAGCATGAAAAATCCGCCTACGCTGATATTCTTCTCCGCCGTATAATTAATTATCTCCATCGCCCGCTCTAAATTCAGATTCTTATGTATCTGCTTCTGAATCCGGTCAGAACCGGATTCTATGGCGTAATTGATGCGGTAGCATCCGGCGGCTTTCATCTTATCGATTAGTTCCTCATCCATCTGGTCGGCTCGCAGTCCGTTGGGGAAAGAGAACTTGAGATTCAGCTTCTCCGCTATCATCATATCCATTATCAGCTTGGCGCGTTTGATGTCCAAATTGAAAACATCATCGATGTATTCGATTTCCTCAATCGCCAGCTTCTCTTTGAGCCATTTAAGTTCGGCGATAACATTTTCCGGCGACCGTTTGCGCAGTTTCCGTCCGAAGATGTTATGGCAGTAGGTGCAGCCATAAGGGCATCCCCGGGTGGATACCACCGGAATCCCCCGCCTTTTCATTTGTATGGGATTAGTCAACCGCCTTTTAGAGGCGCTGGGGCGGAAATACTCCTCCAAATCAATCATATCCCAGGCTGGGAACGGAATATCATCCAGGTTAGCCGCTGTTTCACAGGGACCAGTATCTACCAATCCGCCGTTTCTCCTGAAAGCCAAACCGCCGACATCGTCAACCTTCCATCCGTTCTCCAGCGTTTCCAATAACTGAGCCAATACGATTTCGCCTTCACCTTTTACCGCGAAGTCCACCGCGGGGTCGGATAATGTTCCTTCCGGGTCGGAGGAGGGATAGGGTCCGCCGATAATCACCGCGGCGGACGGCGCTTCATGTTTGGATATGCGGGCGATTTGATGCGCCTGATCAGCTTCCATGGAAAAAGCGGTGATTCCTACTATATCAGGACGAGCGGATTTTATCACATCGGCGGTAAAGCCGGCGCCGGTTTCCTTAACCCGGCCGTCATATATCTCTATTTCATGCTGATTTTTAGTACGGAGGTATCCTGTAAGGTACATCAGACCTATGGGCGGTGGCGCTGCGGGGACATCGGAATGAGGGCGTATCAACAGTATTTTCATATAAATTCCTCACCCTACGGATTCATGATACCTTCCAAAACTGTTATAAAATGAATCATACGAGCAAGATACCCAAATTTTAAAGTTATAAATTTTTTTATCTTAAATCAAATAAACGCTTCACCATATCGTCATTCCGTTTCCGTCGGGTTTCAAATGAAGAGTAACCTGACGGGATAATTTTTGCTAATCACGGTTAAAAGGCACTTTTAATTTCTTCTTCTCTCGCACAGCCAGCCGGTATGATAAATGGTAATACCATATTTACAGCTATGAAATTATTACATCTTGTTATCTCATTATAAGGGCTGGCTGTGCCACCCATGTCATACATAACTGGGTGGCATGGTCAGCCCTAAGATGTCTACAAAATCCGTTTCAAGAATTTCTTTTTCAAAAATTATCGCCGATTATATTTTCTTGCTGACCATGTTTAACCGCCACGCTACTTGCCACTTGTTACTTGCCACTTGTTACTTGTAAACTTGCCAACCTGTCAACTTGCAAACTGGGTTTTAATTCACCTGCTTCCGCTTCAATATCTCTTTTCCCCACACCACCATCTTGATCAACATCCAGATACCGTCGAATAGTCCTATCTTGAAAGGGTTGGCTTTTAGGATATACCATACCCGCTTGAAATTCAGATAAAATTTCTTATAGGCGAGCCTCTTCAATTGCCAGAGTCTCTCATTTGATACTTTACTGAGATTGACCGACAGGTCATGATAATCGCTGTAATTAGCCAGCATATTGTGCCCGGCGGCGGCCGCCTGGTCATATATCTCCGTATTGGGGAAAGGAGTCAGGATGAAAAATGAAGCGATTATCAGCCTCGTCGAAGCGGCGAATTCGATGGTCTGCATGATGTCTTCATCGGTCTCATTGAGGAAACCCATCATGAAGAAACCGTTGACATTTATCCCCTTCTTCGCCGCTAATTCGATGTTAGCCTTGGCTTTAGGAAGATTGACATTCTTCTTGATCTCTTTCTGTATGCGGGGCGAACCGGATTCGATAGCGAAAGTGATCCAATATACGCCGTTGCGTCTGAATTTATCCAGCAGTTCATCATTCATCAATTCCGCCCGCAGACCGTTAGGGAAAGTGATATTGAATTTCAATCTTTCGGTTTCCATCAAGTCGAATATTCTTCCCGCCCGCTTCATATCCACATTGAAGATATCATCGAGGAATTCCAATTCCCGCACGCCATAATCATGATAAAGAATCCTGAGTTCTTCGATAACTTTTTCCGGACTGCGCTTGCGGGTTATCTTACCGAAGATGTTATGGCAATAGGAGCAGCCGTAGGGACAGCCCCTGGTGGTGAACACTGAAGCTCCGTGGCGGTGCCGCGGCAGGCGGTTCATCATGGGGCGTTTTTTAGGTTTATGGAAATAATAGTCAAGTCCCGCCAAATCCCAGGCCGGAACCGGCAGTGAATCCAGATCTTCGATTAATCCGGGTTTGCCTTTAACGATGACTCCGCCGTTTTTCCGTAAAGCGATGCCGTCTGCAGGTTCGATTTCGCCGGAGCTCTCCAAGCTGTTGAGCGCATGTAAAAAGGATTGCTCGCCTTCGGCGATGAAGGCGGCGTCAATCGCCGCTTCCGATAAAGCGCCTTCCGGGTCCGAAGATGGAAAGGGTCCTCCGATGAACACTTTAACGGAAGGCTTCACCTTTTTCACCGCCTTCGCTAAAGCGAAACTGACATCACGCTCCATGCTGAAAGAGGAAATACCCACCACATCGGGGTCGAAATTCTTCGCTTCCTCCGCCGCTTCTTCGGGGGAAGCCATACGGGCGCGGGCGTCATATATCTTTATCTCATCATCACGGAACTGGCGGATATAAGCCGCTAAACACATCGCTCCCAAAGGCGGCGGTGCGGCGGGTATGTCGGAATCGGGTCTCGTTAAAAATATTCGCATTTTATCTATAAAGTTGCAAGTTACAAGTTACAAGTTGCAAGCCGAATGCTTTTTATTCTTATTGCTTCATTTCGACAATCAGGGCACGATTATGCGGATTATATTCTCTTTCGGGACCGCAAAATCTGTAAATCATACCCCAGTAAGGTTTGAATATGTATTTCCAGGATATACCGCTGATGGGGGAAAAGGTAGGTAGAAAATGTAGTATATCCACTTGGTATTCCTTTGCTAATGCTATTGCTTTATCTATCATAGGCTGTTTATCACTCCAGTTGAAGAGCAAGTATTGCCAGATAATATTTGGAGCGAAGCTTCCGGTTTCCCTGCGAGCCTGAATGATGTTTTTCATACCCTGCAGCGCTTTTTCCAAATCGCCTCCCACCTGGTATCGAAGATAGGTCTTATCATCGACACCATCGATGGAAAGAACTAAGGCATCAATTCCGCTTTCTACCAACTTTCGTGCGTTTTCATAGTGTGAGAAGGGTATAGCGTTGCTGGAAGAGCCGATTATAATCTCGGGGAAATGTTGTTTCAAATATTTGCAGTATTCGTAGCTGTTTTTATCCAGGAAAGGTTCGCCGTAACCGACTAAGAGCAGGAATTTAGAGCATCGGTGAGCGATTATTTCATCGATTAACTGGAAAACAATTTTTGGTGGCAGGATTTTACTACCGCGTTGCGATTCAATCACATCTCGATGACAAAAAGAACATTCAAGATTACATTGCACTGTGGTTTCCAGATGAACTACTTCCGGGAAATCGGCGGTCTGGGGAAGCGGGGCATTTTTAGGTATCAAAGCCGCTCCAATGCAATGGGAACAATAGTCGAGTGGCAGCTTATTCTTACGAAAAGCAGCGCGCAGTCTTTCAAATTCTGTCCCCTTCCAAATCTCGGTGATAGAATTCCGGTAAATATTTCCCAGCGGTTTTTCCATACCAAAATCACCACAAACGCAGAAAACGGAGCCATCGCATAAAATCATAATATCATACCCTTCAAAGATACACTTGCAGTGAAATCTCTTATTGAAGCGGATTTTTATATATATGATGTTTAAAAGGAACCGCAGAATTTTTCTTATATAATGTCGAAGGTAAAAATTGACCCGGTAAGAAATAAAATGCTTTTCTTTAATCATAACTCTCCTATCCTTATTAATTCAAGAATTTTACAAGATGAACAGGATAAACAGGATAAATCTTATATTTTTAAAATATTATAGTCTAAATTTTCAGATTTAGTATCTTACGCATTAAGTATAAGAGTCCATCTCTTACAGTGATATTTCCCCTTATTAAAATTTACAGGGATGAAAGGGATAAAAGGGATGAAAACATTGAATTTATTCAATTAACTCTTAACTCTTAACTCTTAAC
>JADHWD010000038.1 GCA_016783645.1 bacterium | reverse complement strand
GATTTGATAACTGGATTTCATCGAATAGAGTTAAGAGTTAAGAGTTAATTGAATAAATTCAATGTTTTCATCCCTTTTATCCCTTTCATCCCTGTAAATTTTAATAAGGGGAAATATCACTGTAAGAGATGGACTCTTACATTTAAGATGTAAGTATCTAATATAAAAATCCTGTTAATCCTTGTTAATTCTATTTTACCAAACTGCCTTAATAGCTAAAATAGCCAGTGAATCATTTTCCCGCCAGGTTACGGATTTCGTCCTTGAAACCTGACGGGAACTGAAATTCACTATTGTAAATTCTTAATTCTTAATTTTAAAAACAATGGTGTTATTGGATCTGCTCTTCCAGGTGTTATAGAAATTGTATATGATAGGATATTTATCGCTTTCAATGACTTTTTCTTTGAAAGCCAATGATTCATAAATATACAGTTTGTTACCATCGATTTTAATTTTAATTTCGCCGCTGAAAAGGGAACTTACCTTTTGGAAATCCTTAGGAGCGGTTTCCACACTCCATTTATCGGGCAGGGTGAAAATGATATCGGCTTCGCGGTTTCCGATAGTTTTTAGATAGATTGGGCTTTTATGCTCCTGCCGTTCGAAATGGACACCTGCGGGGAATAGGGTGATCATTTTAATAGGCGATTCAGGCTCTTTAAGGATTAGATATCCATTTTCGGGATCACCCAGTTTTTCACCTTTGAATTCAAAGGTGAATTCGCCCATTTCAGGTTCAAGCTGTTTGACAGCTGTCGAAGTGATTTCGATATTAGGCAGGACATCTCCCGCTTCACTTTTAATCCATCCTTCAGCGCCGCCGCTATATTCATTGGCTTTGTAGTAGGGCGAGAAGAATCCTCCGGCGGTGAACATTCCGCTGCCGGTGTAAGAGCCGTCATCAGCGACTTTAACCTGAAGCTGGAAATATACCGCGTTGTGATGTTTCGGAGTTTCAACTACTTTGGGTTTATCGCATTTGCCGTCGAACACGAACAAAGCATGACCGGGAAAGTCCTTGATAGTATGCTTCGCCAGTGAAGCGGAGGGGTCTATGTATAGAGTTTCAAAATGATTATCCGTCACAATCCAAAATTGGTCGAATTCTGTGGTAAAGGGCACTTTGAATTCGGGATAATAATTTTCCGCGGAAACGGCGATTTTAGACGCTATTCCCTGGCTGGCGAGCAAAGTTTTCAATAATATCGCCTGGTCGAAAGTATTGCCAAAGGCGGATTTCAACACTTGGTCAGCGGTTCGGTGATACCAGATGAAATCCGCATCGTGATAATTGATAGTGCGTACGCGGTCCCGCACTAACTTACTCAAGGCTTCGATTTTCTGCCGGGTAGTCTGTTTATCTTCCACCGCATCGGAAGCGGCTTTTTTTAGATAATCGGTCGCTACCGCCGCCTTTTCGATGCCGCTGGCGAAATGCTTGGAAATAGTAGTCCAATCATCACAGGTGGAAAATATTAGTGTGGGCGCGAAACGGTAACGGTATGCGAAAGCGTCGTCATGAAGTAGACTGGGAACATTCTGCAAGCGGAAATGATAGATAGTCTTACCGTCATCGCCAGTGACTTCATGTCCCACATATTCTAATCCGTGCATAGCGCGGAATTTCAATTCCGTTCCTTTGGGAACAGTGATAAACATTTCCTTCTTCATCACCGGTTCATTCCACTGGAAGTATTCCACACCTTGCAGCCAGGGCCGCCAGGCTTCTTTATCGGAGATTTTGTATCTCAACACGCTGACGCTGCCGAGGGGATTAGTCTCATGCCATTCCAGTCCGCAGATAGTGACCATAGTCTCCTGGAAATCGGTGTAATCAGGGGCTCGGCCTAAAGGGCCCGGCGTCAATTGATTGATGCCGTTGGGATAAGTCCCGGCGCCGGTTCCGTCGATAAGATAGCCGATGGCGGTGTCAACTTCGAGGGTCTGGTATCTCTCATTGAAATGAATAGGGATGTCACCATAATGGTCTAAAGCGCTTTCAGTGAACATGGTGCGGATAGTGTAGATTTCCCGGTTGATGCGGCCGTCGGATTCCAGTATGTAATGAATCCCTTGATATATCACAACCGATTCTTCACCGGGAAGTTTGTTTTTATCCGGACGGTTTTTGATTAAGGCGTTACGGTCGATATCGAGGACGCCGGCGGCGGTGTAAGCCGCTATTATTAATGATATTAGTATTGTACTGATTTTTTTCATGTTACTTCCTCCACAGGTGAATGGTGGTTTCTGAGAAATCGTTCATGGAATCGACAATCTCCTTGACTTGCGGATATTTTTCCGGGGGGATACCGCGTTTGGAGACTGTATAAGAATAGTCCATGTTCAACAGCCTGCTCTTCTGTTCGAGTTTCACATTGAAAAATGCGAAATCATCCCCGGCTTTGATCGGTTCAAACTCATCTATCTTATATCCCCGCGGCAGTCTGATTGTTTCGGATATATTGACCTGCTGAGGCGCCCAAATGTGCATGGGATACTGGCGCTCATCAAGGTCGACACCGTAGAAAATGATGAATAGATATGTAGTATTAGGAACAAATACACCGGCCGGAGACTGGAAATGCAAACCATCGCCGTATATGAGTGCATAGTCGGGGATTTCGTATTCTAATGTGACCATCAGTGGATTATTTAAATCGTGGAGGTTAGTGTGGCTGAAATTAGTCAATTTCGCTCCGGGAGCGAGGCTGGCGATATAACTGCGGTAGCGGTTCCATTTATCCTCTTCAGTGCTATTGTAAGCGATAGTACGGCGCAGGCGGGCGTCGCCGTAGCCTACAGCTGATATTTCCAGCTTGCCGGTCAAACTGCCGTTTTCATTAAGCGTGGCGTTGGAATTGATGGTGAAGGCGCATTCTTCCGGTTTGTAGGCTCGGATAGCCCGCAAGGGTTCGCCCTCTTCCGAACCAATCACAATATGCTGTTCACCTTCCGCCATCGACCAGATGTCCATAGAGTTAGGCGCCCAAGTGGGGTCGTACATCTCCCATTTCGTGCCTGGCAGGTTATCTGATTTAATGCCTTCTTTAGAAATATCCACCGCCACAACGCAGTGGTTGAACTGGTCGGCGGGAATCTCCTCCACCCGCGCGCCCGCCATAGTCATAGTGGGCACCGATTTATAGTCCAAAGCGCGGAACATAGTTAAAGCCATTCCGGCGATATCTTTACACACGCCGCAGCGGTCTCTGAAGATCATTTCACCGGGATGAAGAGTGTAGCCTTCACCTTTGCCCATAGTGATGCCGGAATAGCGGATATGCTGTGCCACCCAATGGAGGATCGCAGCCCGTTTCTCTTTAGGAGTTTTATAAGGAGCGGCGATAGCTTCCGCCATCTTCTTCACTTCGGGAGTGACTTTGAAGGGCATCATCTCTCTGCCATAAATGTTAAGCACGCTGTCTTCGTTGACATGGTAGAACCAGCGGGATTTGGCGGGCCAATCCTCGGCTGTAGCCATCACCACTTTAGGCAGGTAATCGGAAGCGTCCGGTGAACGGGGTTCGCTCTTATAAACCGGAATATCCGCCTTGGAGAAGGTGTAATAGTTATAATCGGCGTCGAAGCGGGCTTCGCAGGCGATGTTGCCGTTATACACTTTATACTGTAAAGGGCGGTCATTGATAGTGCGGACATAATATACCCGCTCCTTTATGGGATACCCGGAGCCGAAGATGACGGTGTCATAGTAATGTCCGCGCATAGGCGGAATGTAGCGGGATTCATCCTCACTTTCAAGGTAGGCGATCATGAAGCCCTTTTTATAATACTGCACTTCCAGCGCGTCGCCCGCTTTCAGATCAGGTGCTCCAATAACTTTCATCCGGCCGCCCCAGAGGATCATCCTCGCCGGAGCGAATTTATCCACTGCGGCAGAAGTATCGATGGTCTCCATCGAACCGTCTTCGCGGTGAATCACCACTTTTTGGATGGCGATGGTGTTGGTAGCGGGATCGTAATCCAAACGGATTACGCTTTGAGCCACCGCGCCGCCAGTGGTCAGCATCTTGGTCAGGGTGTGGATTGTGGTATGCGACAGCCCTGATTCTTCCACTAACACTATAGTGGAATCGAATACGGTGACGATGTCGGCATCGGGATAATCGTCCACGCCGCCGGCGGCGTCAATGAGGGAACGGTAAGGGTCATCGATTTGGGCCTGCGCCGATAATGCGAATAATATCAGCACTAGAAAACAGATGACCTTGGGAATTTTTGTGATTCTCATAATTATTGAATTTTTAAATTGAATTAATATTTATTATTCATAATAAAGATATTTGCGCAGGAGATGAATTTGTCATTTTAATATTATCGATGATTATACTTATTTCATCTTTCGGATTAAACCGAATACCACCTTTTCTGATTAACTCTTGACTACCTTCTGGGCATTTATCAAAGATGTTAGGATCGACGACAAAAAGCGGAATATTCATTTCAATCGCGGCCATTGCGGCGTTATAGGTTCCGCTCATTTTACCGGCGCTGTCCTTTTCCGGTCCGGATTCAATTACGATAACCGCGCGGGATAAAGCGCATACCAATTTATTTCTTATCATGGCATAATACGCTTTCCATTTTGCATTAGGGTCGAATTGTGATATTGCTAAAATATCACGATCCCAATCTATCTCTACAAAATCTTTTTTCTTTATTAATTCATTGATACCATAGCTTAATACCATAGTTGTTGTCCCGCCTGCCTCAAGAGCGCCAATATGAGCTTCAGAGTCTATCCCCTTCGCATAACCGGAGATTATATTTGTTCCTTCTGTTGAAAGATTATAAGCGATGCTTCTTGCAATATTTGCGCCTTTTATCGATGTATTCCTCGAACCTATAATAGCGATACTATCACCGTTTAGAACCGACTTAAGACCTTTGCTAAATAGTATAGGTGAGATATTGAAGTTTTTTGAATAAGTGAGCAAATCAATGGGATAATAATTACATCCTGGATAAATAATATCGATTTTATCGTTTTTTAATTGTTCATACTCGTTTATAATTATTTCACTATTTTCAAATTTTGTAATATTCTTAAGGATGTCTACAATTTCAGGATATTTATAATATAGCACATTATTATTAGATAGGATAACTTCTAAAGCTAATTTCTCAGTATCCAGTATTTCTGCAATTGATACTAATTTTTTAGGTCCAATTCCAGGCGTTTTAAACAGTCTGAACCAAATGTATTCTTCACTAATAATCATCGTTTTGTCCTTGTTTTTGTTAATGTCAATACAAATACCCTTGACACTAATCCGTTATTATACAAAACTTCAGTAGCAGATCTCAAGGTTTCCCCTGAACGATATATATCGTCGAATAGTAAAACATATTTTCCTTTAAAACGTTGATCTTTAACTGTAAACGCATCTTTAAGTTGATCGTGTCTGCTGTTATGGTCTTCAAGGCATTTAAGTGGTGTAGTCTTCCGAACTTTTATCAAATAATCTATCGGCGCCGGCAGATTTAACCTCTTTCCCAGTTCTATAGTTATTTCAAAAACCGGTTGAAAGGGTCTATTCAAATCCGAAGGCGGTATCGGGATAATCGATGCAAGATACGGAAAAACATCAAGCTTTCTTATAAAATCAGCGGCAATCACTGAAACTGAAATTATCAGATTTATGTTGCTACGATATTTGATTTGATAAAGGAATTCGCCAAGATCAGTTCTTTTTGTATCAAAACTCCCATCTGGTAAAAGTGTACTCTCAACTGTATGCAGATCCAAAGCCCATCCATATCTCCAGTTTCCTTCTATTTTTATCGGATTTATGTTCATCTCCAATCCTGATTATTTTTACTTGATTACAAATACACAACATCCTTATAATAACCAATCGCTTAAGCCTGTTCATCACAGACAGTTTTACTTATGAATATACACTTGAGTATCTTCTAATATCAATCTCAATTCCATCCATTGCGGCTTCCTCGTCTTTTGTGAGAAGTTGTTCGGAGATTTTATCGTCAATATATGATTCTCCACAATTGGAACAGACCTGCGCCGGAACATCCTTGAAAATCAATGTAACACCATTCCGGTCTAATGTCACTGTCACTTTACCAGAGCGTGTTTCACCATTTTTACAGATTACGCATTTCATATTTTCTTCCTTTTCGCAAAATCCTCATACTTTATTCGAGCTGACCGGACTTCATCCTAGAAATCTGACAGTAACACTAAAAAATTATAATTACCCTTAAATCTCCCTTTAAAAAAGCGGGAATCCTAACTCCCTTTTGTTTAAAAGGGAAAATATAACTCCCCCTTTACTAAAGGGGGGAAGGCGGGGATTATTAGATGATTAGAATTTATGCCGCTCATTATAATAACCTACAAACTTTTCAACTTGCATGATTGCAAACTTACTTTCAAGAAAAATCAAAGAGCCCGAGCGCATCACCTGCCCTCGGGCTCATATACAAATTATCCCATATTTTCCACAATAGCGGCGGCGTATTCCGAGCATTTCAGTTTTACAGCGCCTTCCATCTGGCGGTGCAGGTCGTATGTCACCCGCTTCTGCAGGATGGTCTTCTGAATGCCGTCTGTGACCAATTTAGCGGCTTCGTCCCATCCCAAATATTCCAGCATCATGACGCCGGAAAGGATGAGCGAGCCGGGATTGACCATATCCTTACCGGCGTATTTGGGCGCGGTGCCATGGGTAGCTTCAAATAAGCCTACGAATTCGCCCATGTTAGCGCCGGGGGCCATTCCTAATCCTCCGACTTGAGCAGCGCAGGCGTCAGAGAGATAATCGCCATTGAGGTTGGGGGTGGAGATAACGCTGTATTCATCCGGTCTTAGCAGTACCTGCTGGAACATGGAATCGGCGATTCTATCCTTGATGACCACTCTGCCGTTGCGGTCGCCGGCGGGTTTGCCGCCCCGCAAGTGAGCGAATGCGCCTTCTTTGGTGATGGGAGTGACGCCATCATCCGCTTTCGCCTGATCCCATAATTCATCTTCGGTGATGACATTATCGCGGAATTCGCGCACAAACATTTCATATCCCCAGTCCTTGAATGCGCCTTCGGTGTACTTCATGATGTTGCCTTTATGGACTAAAGTCAGACTGGGGAGATCGCGGGCGATAGCCCAGCGGATGGCTTTGCGCTGGAGGTTATTGGAACCGGTGATGGAAATGGGCTTGATGCCGATACCGGAATCGAGGCGGATGCGTTTCTTTGCCGTCTCTTTATTGCCGGGCATCACATCTTCATTCAGATGTTTTATCAGTTTATCGCATACTTCAGTTCCCTGGCGGAATTCGATACCGGCGTAGACATCTTCGGTGTTTTCGCGGAAGATGATAACATCCAGCTTCTCCGGTTGGCGGACAGGGGAAGGCACGCCCTTGAAATAGCGCACCGGTCTTACGCAGGCGAACAGGTCAAGTTCTTGCCGAAGGGTCACATTCAAAGAACGAAAACCACCGCCGACCGGGGTGGTCAGCGGACCTTTGATGGCTACGATGAAATGAGTGATAGCGTCGAAGGTGTCCTGCGGCATGTATCTGCCGTCGTACTTGGCGGCGGCTTTTTCCCCGGCGTAAATTTCGAACCATTCGATGCGTTTCTTGCCGCCGTAAGCTTTGGCAATAGCGCCGTCCATCACCATCTTGGCGGCGCGCCAGATATCGGGCCCGATTCCGTCGCCTTCGATGAAGGGGATGATGGGATCGTTGGGAATCTGCGGTTTCCCGTCTTTCACTTCAATTTTAGTTCCCTTAGTGGGATATGAGAGTTTTTCAAACTTTGTCATGTTTGCGCTCCTAATGTATGGTTATAAAAATGATAATAACTTATTTTTAATGTCTTTAATTTTAAGGAAGCGGCACTTCCAATCTATTACATATTTTCTTTACAAGCCTGTTATCTATTTCAATATGGCGGGGAATTGCTTCCAAGCGCCCATTTTGAGGATTGAAAAACAAAGTATGACTGCGTCCTTCGCGCTTTAGATAGCATCCATACCGGCGTAAATGTCTTAAAAGAGAATCCCGTTTCATTGAAGAACAATCTCTTCTTCAATGGCATCGACCGGAATACCCATGCGGGCTTCTTCCGCTCGAGACTGCAGGATTAATTCGATAGCGTCATTTAGACTTTTCCTGCACTCATCAAGAGTTACTCCCTGCCCATTCGCGCCCGGAATCTCCAAGCAATATCCGATATAATATTTGTCTCCCTTTTCAAATATGTTATGAAATGTAATTGGCATAGTTGTGTCCCCATATTGATATTAAGCCAGCATCAATTTCATCTCCTGCAATTCCCTGGTGAAGGGATTCAGCACTAAACCCAGTATTTCCAAAGTGACAACGCCGAGCAGCGGTTGATCGCCGGATTCGCCGAGGATAACCGGTGTGTGCGCTTCTCCCTGAGGGAGTTCAATATGACATTCGGAAATCTGACGGTTCACAATCGTTCCATCGGCGAGAGTGAAAGCATGCGATCGTTTCGGCTTTAATCCAATTTCCTGCCATACCTTGAAAGGCAATAAAGTATAGCTGGCGCCGCTGTCGACTAAAAAATTCACAACCGCCTTTTTTCCGGTCGGTCCGCTCACTGTCCCTGATATTCTTGTTATTCCCATATCGATTAAGTTTGCAAGTCTGCAAGTTGACAAATTTGCCAGTTGCCAAGTTATAAAGTTATAAAGTCCGACAGTAGATTGAGTTCACTCTTATCTTTTTCATTGATTTAAGTCGTTTTTCAACCGCTTCAATAGGCTCGGTCGGTTCATTTAGTTTTTCCAGCGCGATCAAGGTATCATAGAAATATTCCCAGATATCACCATATTGGCGCAGGTCGATTTGAACAGCGGTCCTTTCTCCACTGTCGTCGATTATAAAACTAATCCCTTTCATAATCTCTATCCTAATTAAATTTTGAACTCTTAACTCTTAACTCTTAACTCTTTTCGCATGCGCCAGCGCGCCGCCGGCTTTCAATATAGCGATAGAGCGTTCGTTCAAAGGATGAATTACCGGAATTTTCTCACCTTTGGTTTCATTGACAATCGTCAATTCACTTTCAGGTTTCAAATCGTAAGTGTCGATTGAAAGCCTATCGCCTTGCGCTATTTTGTCATAATCGGCGGAATTCTTGAAAGTCAAGGGTAGTATTCCGAAATTAATCAAGTTAGCGAGGTGTATGCGGGCGAAGCTTTTAACTATAACCGCTTTAACACCGAGGTACATGGGAGCTAATGCGGCATGTTCCCTGGAAGAACCCTGCCCGTAGTTTTCACCGCCGGTGATGAATCCTCCGCCCTTCTCTTTAGCCCGGGCGGGAAAGGTAGTATCAACTACCTCAAATACATGCTCTGATATTTTAGGAATATTAGAGCGCAAAGGCAGAATTTTTGCGCCTGCGGGCATGATATGGTCAGTGGTGATATTATCTTCCAATTTCAGCAGTACTTCACCTTCCAATTTTTCAGATAGGGGTTCTTTCAAAGGCAGCGGCTGGATATTGGGACCGCGGATGATTTCCACCTTTTCCGGCTCTAAAGAAGGAGCGATTATCAAGCTGTCATCGATGTTGAATTTTTCCGGCAGAGTCACCGGTACATATTCGATTCCCAAATCGCGGGGGTCGGTGATTTCGCCGGTCAAAGCGCAGGCGACAGCGGTTTCAGGTGAAGCGAGGTAAGCTGAAGCTGATTTTGTCCCCGTCCGTCCCAAGAAATTGCGGTTGAAGGTGCGGATGGATACTCCTTCCGAAGGCGGCGAAAAACCCATGCCGATGCAGGGCCCGCAGCCGCTTTCTAATATTCTCACTCCGGCGGCTATGATATCCAGCCACGCTCCGTTGCGGATTAATTCGCCGATAATCTGCTTGGAACCCGGAGCTAATCCCGCTGAAACATCTTGGTGCACCTTGCGCCCTTTAAGCATGAAAGCCGCTTTCATCAGGTCGGTGTACGATGAATTGGTGCATGAACCCATGCCTACCTGATGCACCTTAGTCCCGGCGAGTGCACGCACTTTAACCACTTTATCGGGCATGTGGGGCTGGGCGATTAACGGTTCAAGTTCATCGAGATTGATAGTCAGAAATTCATCATAAGATGCGTCAGGATCGGCGGATAAGGGCGAATAATGGTATTCCCTGCCTTGCGCCTTGAGGAAAGCGCGGGTCTGCTCATCTGAAGGGAAAACCGAAGTAGTGGCGCCCAATTCCGCGCCCATATTGGTGATGGTGGCGCGTTCGGGGACGGTCAATCTCTTTAATCCTTCGCCGGTGTATTCGATGACTTTACCCACTCCGCCTTTGACGGTCAAGCGCCTGAGGATTTCAAGGATGATATCTTTGGCGGAAACGAAAGGCTGCAACTTACCGGTCAATTCCACCTTGACCACTTTGGGCATAGGCAGATGAAAGGGCATTCCTCCCATGACTAACGCCACATCTAATCCGCCGGCGCCGATGGCAATCATACCGATGCCGCCGCCGGTAGGCGTATGCGAATCGGAACCTAAAAGCGTCTTGCCGGGGATACCGAATCGTTCCAGATGCACTTGGTGGCAGACGCCGTTGCCGGGTTTAGAGAAATAGATGCCATATTTGTAAGCGATGGACTGTAAAAACAGGTGGTCGTCGGGATTTTCAAATCCGCTCTGCAGCATATTGTGATCGACATAACTGACTGAGAGTTCGGTTTTCACTTTAGGGACGCCGAGCGCTTCAAACTGAAGGTAGGCCATAGTGCCGGTGGCGTCCTGAGTCAATGTTTGGTCGATGCGTATAGCGATAGGTTCGCCGGCTTTGGGGAGTCTGCCAGCGTCTATCAAATGATGAAGCATTATTTTCTGTGTAAGATTCATTCCCATCTTGGAAATCTCCTTTCCACAATTTCATTATAAAGATTGTGAACTGATTAACAAAAAATTTCTTAAATAAAATAATATAGTCATTTCCAATAAAAAATGCAAAGTAATCAAGATGAAAAAACTCGATTTCCCTGCGGCGGCGCGGGAACTTGATAATTAAAAAAAATTACTTTAAATTTTAAGATTTAATCTTATTATTTCAAGATTTTTAGAATATAATAGAAGATTCGGGATTGGGGCTGCCCGGTTTCTCCGAAACCGGGAAAATACTGGCAAGTCACATCCGCTGTACAGCGGATTGCCATAACAGTTTTTTTTTATTGCTCGCTGCTTGTAACTTACTATTCGAGGTAAACCATCATGCCTGAGCGTACAATTTAGTATGAAAATCGGGAATACTCAGGTGACTGGATTCCCGCCTTCGCGGGAATGACATTAGCGGAGAGGATTTCTAACAGCTGACAACTGACAGCTACTTTCAAAGTAATCATAATGACTCCATTGAGTAATCAATACATGCGCGAGGGCTGATGCTTTTCAACTCCTGGGAATTTCTGGTATTTTTACCTTTAGTTCTCTTCGTATATTATTCGGTCAACCATAAGATACAAAACCGGTTCCTGCTTTTAGCCAGCTATTTCTTTTACGGCAGCTGGGACTGGCGGTTTTTATCTTTACTTTTGATTTCCACGATAGTCGATTATGTAGCCGGGATTAATATACAGAAATCGAATGATCCTAAAATCCGAAAGAGATTTTTATGGCTGAGCGTCTGCACTAATCTGGGAATACTGGGAACATTCAAGTATTTCAACTTCTTCGTTGACAGCTTCCGCGATTTGATTTCGGCTTTAGGATATACAATGCCGGATACGGTGATCCTGCATGTAGTTCTGCCGGTGGGCATTTCTTTCTATACCTTCCAAACTATGTCCTACACTATAGATGTGTATCGCAAGAAATTAGAACCCACCCGGGAATTTTTCGATTTCGCGCTGTTTGTAGCGTTTTTCCCGCAGTTAGTGGCGGGGCCTATCGAACGGGCTTCCAGGCTCATCCCCCAGCTTCAAATGAAGCGCATAGTGACTACTGAAATGGTGCAGAAGGGAATCCTTTTGATTCTCATCGGCTATTTCAAGAAAGTGCTGATAGCGGATAATGTGGCGATGTATATCGATTATGTCTTCGGCAATTTTGACCATCTGGGGTCAGGGATGCTGATTGAAGCGATTTACCTGTTCGCTATTCAAATATACTGCGATTTTGCAGGGTACTCCGATATCGCTATCGGAATCGGCTATTTATTAGGTATCAAACTTTCGACCAATTTCAAA
Organism: bacterium; assembly: GCA_016783645.1. GTDB lineage: Bacteria > Electryoneota > Tariuqbacteria > Tariuqbacterales > JADHWD01 > JADHWD01. Next base: position 6,164 of record JADHWD010000038.1, on the reverse strand, counting down.
CAGCCTTATCTGTCCACTTCCATCACCGAGTTCTGGCGGAGGTGGCACATCACATTTTCCACTTGGATAAGAGATTACATTTACATATCTTTAGGCGGCAACCGTAAAGGGAAAATAAGGACTTATATCAACCTATTCATCACCGCGGCATTGGGGGGATTATGGCATGGCGCAGGGTGGTCTTTCGTGATATGGGGCGGACTGCATGGATTATACTTGACAATTGAACGGATATTCATATTCAAAGGAGACCGGAAAGTTGAACCGCCTCCGTTGACTTTTAAAAATTCCCCGTTGTTTATATTCAGAGTACTCTTGACTTTTCATCTGAACTGGATCTGTTTAGTATTATTCAGGACTTCCTCTTTCGGAGACGCCTGGCGCTATTTCGGAAGAGCTTTCGCTTTCGATGATATGGGATTTTTCTGGATTAGACCGGCTTTCTTCACCATCTTACTGCTGATGGTGGATCTGCCGCAGTATTTGAGTAACAGTCAGACAGTATTTGTCAAAATGCCGTCTTTGACGAGGAAAATAGTGTATGCGTTGGTGATTATCGCTTTATTGACGCTGGGCAATTACCGGGAAATCCCATTTGTGTATTTCCAATTTTAAAATCAAAAATCTAACCGGTTATCCATTTAGGTCAGGAAATCTTATTATTCATTAAGGGCGGGTTAAAAACCCGCCCCTACAATAACCTTTGGTAGGGGCAGGTTTGTAACCTGCCCGATAAATTGGCTGAACAAACTGGATGACCGGAAAATCTAAAATCTAAAATCGATATGCTTGAAGGTTTTCCATATAGAAAAAAAGCGCTGAAATATCTTATAGGGATAATAATAATCGTCCTGGGGATTGAAGCCGGGCTTCACATCCGCAACGCGGTGGTCAATATGGCGGGTTATATCGATACAAGGCGCTATATTCCCGACCCGTATTTGATTTACCGTCCCAATCCGGGATATCATGGTCCCTGCAGTACTTTTGAACATGTCGAATTCAATTCCATAGGGCTCAACAGCGGGCCTATAGATAAAGTTAAATCCCATAATCAGGTTCGCATCGCCGCCTTAGGCAATTCCATCACCTTCGGATTCCATGCGGTTCAGCAGGAGTATGGTTTCACGATGCAGTTGGAATCGATGCTGAACCGTGATAAGACGGGCAAGGATTATTTGGTGTTGAATTGCGGAGTTTCAGCCTATTCTTCCTTCCAGGGAGTTCAGTTCACTAAACATTACCTTGGAAAATTACAGCCGGATATAATGCTTGTGGGATTCGGCTGGACCGAAGCCTGGCATGATTATGTTCCTGACAAGCATTCGGACAAACTGGCGAAGAAATTAACCCAATTCAATTTAGCCAGCGGTGGATTGTTGAATTTCAGCCTGATTTACGCCCAAATCACCAGAATTCAGAAGAGGGTGCGGGATTTGTTACTGCCGGTGAAACCAAATATCGACCGGAAAGATATTCCATTGAGGGTGTCTCTATCAGATTATCGGGAAAATCTGAAATTCTTCGTGGATTGGTGCCGGGAAAATAATGTCGTTCTGATATTCTGGATTGAACCTGAAGCGAAAAACTGCCCGCAATTACTGCGGCAGTTGAGTTACCATAAAGATTATATGCAGGTGATGCGGGAAGCGGCGCAGGAGTATAATGTTCACTTGATCGAGATGGATGAAGCCTTCGCAGGATATGATCCCTTCAAGGTCTTCGATGAACCCATAACCGATCCGGGGCATCCTACACCCTTAGGTCACAAACTGATGGCTGAGACATTTTATAAATATTTGAAACAATGGGGGTATTTAGAACCGGAGGCTTTTACGGAAAATAGATAGAACGGTTTCTGCGAAACCGGGGAATTATTAACTACGGATATACAGGATATACAGGATTCTTGATTCTCGATTCTCGATTTTGAATTCTGTTCTCCGTTCTCTGTTCTGGTTATCCGTTCTCGGTTTTCAGTGCTCGGTGTTCGGTGCTCGGATTAAGATTTACAGGTGATGGAGGTAATTGAAGATCAATATTCACAGTAGATTAAGTGGATTAAGTGAATTATATTGAACTTCTTAATCCACTGTGAATTTTTAATCCGCTTAATCTGCTTAATCTGCTGTGAATCTTTGCCTTTCCCAGCTTTGAAAAGCTTGGCTATTGGTGGGTTAAGAACCCACCCTACTGTTATTTTTATATTAAACCCTCATGCGCCTTCAGCGCACCACCAAGCATGAAAATCGGATTACTGGCAGGCGGGGACGCCTGCCAGCACAGTTCCTGGTGGTGTCATGCGTCCCCGCATGACACTAAGGTATTGTTTATATTATGTATGGTGTCGACTGCAGAGAGTCGACACCACAATGAACTAAACCCTAACCCTTTACCCTATTTTCAAGGCAAAAACGATGAGAATTAGAGAAAGAAAGCAAAATAAGTCCTTTTGGATCTGGCTGTGGCTGGGTTCGGCGCTGACAGCGGCGTGGATGGACAGCGTTAATGTGTTCAAGGATTCCGGGGTATGGAATATCAGCGGATTCTTTCTGCTGATATTGACCGCTTTCCTGCTGTATGCGGTTCTATTCTTAAGCGGCGTAATATTATACTTCACGGTTAAAAGGGTATTTTTTAGCAAGAAAGAATTCAACCGGACTGTTTTAGCCTCCGTCTGCATTATCGGTATGGGTTTATTCATCTATTTCACACCTATGATTCAAGCGGGATTATTGAGTAAGACTTCTGTTTTAAGCCCGGTTGGACTGCTTGCTTCACTGGTATCTTTAATCTTGAGCGGCGCAGCTGCGTTTATATTGAGCCTGCTATGGCGGCGGGGTAATATAACAGCTAAGTTCACCGCCTACTTTCTTATCATCATTTTAATCGGCACAGCTTCCGGTATCATTCATCATAAAAACCGGCGGAATTTAGGCGCTCAGCCTGCCGCTCCCGCGGGCGCATACAACATACTGCTCATCACCATCGATACTTTGAATACATTATATCTATCCTGCTATGGTAATCCGTATCCGGGGACTCCCAATATTGATAAATTGTCTGAGATGGGAGTTCAGTTTGACCGGATGTTCTGCACTTTACCCCGCACGGGGCCGTCGTTTTCATCGATGATGACCGGCGCTTATCCGGCGGCTTTAGGATTGAATGAGAATTTTCAACCGCTGTCGGAAGAAGTATCCACTTTAGCGGAATTGCTGTATAAACAAGGTTATACCACCGGCGCGATTGTGAATAACCCTGTATTGCTGGCGGCTTTATCCGGGCTGGATCAGGGATTTGAAGATTATGATGATAATGTAACCGCCAGCGTTTATCCCTTCAACGACCTCGCCCGCCTGAATGTGATTCATTTATTGAGCTTCGTGGAACTGCCGGACTGGGTGTTCTATTCCAATATTCGCAGCGCCCGCAAGGTGACTGAAACCGCCTGTGAATGGATTAATAATACGGATAAACCCTTCTTCTATTGGCTGCACTACCAGGATCCTCACACACCTTATTTCCCGCCGGAGGAATACCGCGAAAAGTACGCTCCCAAACCTGAAGGCATATTCGATCCTAACAGCGTGCTTGATGGATATTTGATGATAAACCGCGGGGAAGTGGATTTGACTGATAATCTGCGGGAATACATGCAGAGTTTGTACCGAGCGGAAGTGGCTTTCGTCGATGAGCAGATTGGAAAGATTATCAGATTTTTAGAATCGAATAACCTATTTGAAAACACTATTGTGATATTCATCGGCGATCACGGCGAAAACATTATGCACCATCATGATTATATTGGGCACGGCAAGTACATATACGAAGAGGAGCTGAGAGTGCCTTTCATAATGATTACGCCGGATATTCAAAGGAGAGGAGTAAAACTATCGGAGCTGACGGAAGTTTTGGATATATTCCCTGCCATTTTAGATTACTGCGGCATGGATATAATCGCCCAGAGCCAGGGTCAAAGTTTGAAGCCGTTGCTCGAAGGAATGCCTTATGATACATCCGCCTGGCGTCAATCGGTGTACTGCGAAACCGCTCCCATGCACCGGCGGGAACCTGGCAAGCAGCGCTTTGGGGTGAGAAGCGGGGAATGGAAATTGTTCAACAGCGCATTTCAAAGCGAAGTGGAGCTTTATAATCTGCTGTCCGACCCGGCGGAACGGCACAATTTAGCTCAGCGGGAAACGACGGTAGTGGAGGAATTACTGTCGATACTGGAAGACAAAAAACTATTGATGAAGCCGATAGTGAAGGTGAGTCACGGCGAATTCACCGGCGCACAGAAACAGCAATTGAAGGCGCTGGGGTATGCGCATTGATTTTATGCGAGGCTGGGATTATTTGTCCTGAAAATAAGTCTGCAAGTCTGCAAGTTGACAAGTCTGCAAGTCAAAAAAACCTGTTCTGGCAGGTCTTGTCCGCGGTAAAGCGGATGTGACCTGCCAGCGCTTGCGCCTTGAGTCTTGAGTCCTGTTTCTTATCCCAAAGCCAAGCGCTCAAAGCCCAAAGTCAAATATCACATATCAAATATCACATATCAAATATCAAATATCTGTGGCCGGATTTCAACATGTTAATATAATCTATCGCTCAGAAGCGTCACTATTCATATCGGAGCGCGTCGATCGGATTCATCATAGCGGCTTTTCTGGCGGGATAGAAACCGAAGAAGATGCCGACTATGGCGGAAAAAGTCGCCGCCAGGGTGATGGTCAGCGGCTGAATAATCACATTGAAATTGGAATAGATATTCAGCAGACCGGCGGTTACAAACGCTAAAATAATTCCTATCATCCCTCCCACCATACTCAACGCCACCGCTTCAATCAGGAACTGCATCATAACATCTACGCTTCTTGCTCCGACCGCCATCCGTAGTCCAATCTCCCGCGTCCGTTCGGTGACCGATACCAGCATAATATTCATGATGCCGATGCCGCCGACAACTAAAGAAACTCCAGCGATGGAACCCAGAAGGATAGTCAGAGTTTTGGATGCCTGCGATGCGGTTTCAGTGATTTCCGTCTGATTTCTGACGGTGAAATCGTCGTCTTCGTTTATATTCAGATTATGGGCTTCCCTTAAAATCTGCCTGATTTCCTCCTGCGCTTCGTTCATCATCTCGGTGGACAAAGCGCTTGCCATTATCAAATTGATATACTGACTGCCTTTCAGTCGATAGAGCGCTGTGGTATAGGGAACTAAGATGATATCATCCTGATCGTTGCCGGTGGTGGTCTGTCCCTTTTTGGATAGAACGCCGATGACTTTGAAAGGCACTCTTCTGATGCGGATCATCGAACCCACCGGGTCCTGATCCGGGAATAGGTTATCGCTAACAGTTTTCCCTAAAATCGCTACCTTGTTTCGGGTTTTAATATCATTCATAGTGAAGAAGCAGCCGTATTCCATATTCCAATCGCGTATCATCAGGTAATTATCCCCCACTCCCTGCACTTGTGTGAGCCAGTTATTTCCGCCGCCGATGATCTGTCCGCCGGTCTGAGCGATCGGTGTGACTTCTTTGAGATAAACCGCTTCATCTTTCAGCTTCTCATAATCCGCCACAGTCATAGGCTTGGAGCTTCCCGCACCTAAGTTGACTCCCCGATGAACGATAGCGTGGGGAAAAATGATGAATAAATTGGAACCGAGGGAAGCGATCTGTCTTTCAATTTCAACCTGTGCGCCTTTACCCACCGCTATCATGATAATCACTGCGGAGACACCGATGATGATTCCCAGCATGGTGAGGAAACTGCGCATACGGTTACGGAAGATGCTCTTCACCGCTGTGGGAGCTAACATTGTGATATTCATAAGTTGGATAGAATTTCTATCTGAAAATATGTGAGATGTGACTTTGGACTTTGGACTTTGGACTTTGGACTCAAGACTCAAGCGCTGGCAGGTCACACCCGCCTGCGGCGCGCAAGACCTGCCAGAACAAGGTACTAGACCCTAGACCCCAGCCCCTCTAAACCCTATTTTCAAAGTAATTATATTGTTACGCTGTATTTAAAACAATCCCAGCCGCTGCTGCTGCCTCTGCACTGTCTTGTCAGTGATGGCGGATTTCCCGCTTTGAATACTAATCCCCAATATAACCTGCATCCCTTCAGCGATATTGTCTCCGGATTTGATTT
>JADHWD010000037.1 GCA_016783645.1 bacterium | reverse complement strand
CTGCCGCTTTTCAAGCCTCCGCAGGAGGCGTAAAGCGGCAGGCATATCCCCGACAGGTTACGGGCTTTGCCCTTGAAACCTATCGGGAACACGACTTGAATCATCTTACACAATAATAATGCCTTGACATGACACTAGTACCGTGTTCTGGCAGGTCTTGCGCGCTGACAGCGGGTGTGACCTACCAGCACTTGGGTCTTGGGTCTTGAGTCCTGGGTCTAAAGTCCAAAGGCCAAAGTCCAAAGCCGCTATTTTCATGCTTCGTGGTGCGCCGCCGGCGCATGAGGGTTTACTCTGAAAATAGGGTTTAGGGGCTGGGGTCTAGGGTCTAGTACCTTGTTTTGGCAGGTCTTGCACGCTTCAAGCGGGTGTGACCTGCCAGTATTCCCAGTATATTCTTGTAAGGGCGAAGCATTTTTTTTAATTGATCGATAATATTATTGTTACCCTAAAATGCTTCGCCCCTACATCATGTGATTTATATTAAAAATAGGGCTCTTCGCTATTTTGTGTGGGTAACTACTAAGTTAAACCAAACAACCCACTTATCGTCATTCCGGCTTGTCCGGAATCGGTTCCGGAATACAAGAAGATTCCCGGCGCGTCCGCTTTCGGCGGACTTGCGGGAATGACGGTGCGGGGTGTTGTATGCATTCCCACGCTGGAGCCTGGGAACGAGATGGAAAAACCGTTCTGGCAGGTCTTGCGCGTTGAAAGCGCAAAATAAATTGTTTTAAATAAGGCATATTTCATGCCAATAAAAAACCGGGGAGGGAACCCCGGTTGTATGTTCAAAATATATATTGTTCACTCAGCGTACAATCCCGCCAGCAGTATAACCACTTCCGCCGCTTTTTGTATTGCAGATTCGGTAATCCATTCTTTTCTGGAATGGAATAATCTGCCGCCGGCGAATATATTGGGAGTGGGAATTCCCATATGTGACAACCTTGCGCCGTCGGTGCCGCCTCTAATCGGATGTTCCACCGATTCTAATCCCGCCATCTCAATAGCCTTGCGGGCTTTAGCCATCACTTCAGGGTAGTCGTTCAAGACAGTCCTCATGTTCTTATATTGCTGTTCCACTTTCATTTCAATTTTCAAACCGGGGTATCTCACTTTGAAAGTTTCATTAAGCTTTTTGAGCAGATCCACGCGCTTTTCATTCAATTTATGTTCAAAATCGCGGATGATCAATTTAGCCTTGGCTTCTTCCACATTTCCGCTGAATGTCATGAGATGATAGAAACCTTCCCGGTCATCAGTATGTTCGGGCGTTTCCCATTCCGGCAGGCTGGCGAGATATCTGGCGGCGATATTCAAAGCGTTCACCATTTTATCCTTGGCGAATCCGGGATGAACTGATAATCCTTTAAAAGTGATAGTAGCGGCCATCGCATCGAAACATTCGTATTCCAATTCCCCGGGAAGGCTGCCGTCAATAGTATAACAATATTTTCCCAGTTTTTCGGTGTCGATTTTTATAGTGCCCTGCCCGATCTCCTCATCGGGTGTGAAGCATATTCTGACTTCACCATGTTTCAATTCGGGATATTTTCGGAACGCCGCCATTGCAGCCATTATTTCAGCTATACCCGCTTTGTCATCAGCTCCTAATAGTGTTTTCCCCGAAGCTGTGATCACTTTTTCACCGATAGAAGCGCTTAATAATTCATCATCGGAGGGACTCAGAGTCAAATCGGGATTATCGGGATAAGTTATCACCGAACCGTCATAATTTTCATAGATTATCGGTTTCACATTCTCGCCGGAGACCGCATCCGATGTATCGACATGGGCGAGGAAACAAATAGGGACGGATGCGCTACTCACATTTGAGGGCAGTTTCGCATAGACATAGCAGTGCTCATCTAAAATTATATCCTGCAATCCTAAAACTTCAAGCTCCTCTTTTAAAATCTTCGCTAAATCAAATTGTCTTTTAGTGGAGGGGGTCGTTCCGGTATTTTCTTCAGATGTTGTGTGTACTTTTATATAACGCAGAAACCTTTCAAGAGCGTCAGCTTTGAGAAAATCCCGGATTTCTTGGTTTAAACTCATCAGTTTACCTCAATAATGTTAGTCTGATTGAATATTTTCCATAAATCTAATTAATATGTTCAACAAATTCAAGTTTTTCCGGCGAATGATGATAATCCGGTAAAAATTTATTTTAAACATTCATGAGCCTATAGTTTGTTTATAAAAATGAAAAAGTCATTAGTCAATGCAGTTTGTCCGAGAATACTTAACCCGGACGAGCCGGAATCCAAAAAGAATATTGAACAAGGAACAAGGAATATCGAATATCGAACTTTCGCGGTTGTAAATATTTCGACATTCCTTGTTCGATTTTCGTTATTCAAAAACATTTTCTGCCAGAAAAAACACGAAAATCAGAATATAGGTACTACGCCTCGTCCGGGACTTCCGCCCGGAAGAGGAGGCTGCGCCGTTGAAATTTATTAGAACCGCTGATGACGCTGATAAAAGAATGATGACACAGATATTATAATCAGCGTAATCAGTGAAAATCAGTTTTTATCAGCGGTTCAAAAAGCAAACCCTCATGCGCTTTCAGCGTAAAACGAAGCATGAAAATATTTTACAGGGCGAATACATGGGTTCGCCCCTACAGCTAGTTGTTTATTTGCAGGTGCAGACCAATGTGTCTGACCTCCGCTCAGCGAACCGGTTTCTCCGAAACCGGGAAAATACTGGCAGGTCACACCCGCCTGCAGCATGCAAGACCTGCCAGAACAAGGAACGGAGTATTTTGGCGGGTTAAGAACCCACATTATTGACAGCTGACAGCTATTTTTAAAATAAACTCACACTTCCTGACACCGCATTCAAGTTGAAGGATAGTGTTATTCGAATTTTTTTCCTCTAATGACTTGACTTTAATTATTTAAACAACTATAATATAGATTATAATAAACTCACGACTAATAGGGTGGAGTCAACCTTGAAAATGAAGATAATATCCGTTGTATTGTTGATACTGGCGTTAAGCGTATCTCTTCCGGCGATGGATTTCATGGGCGGGCGGGGATTGTTTTACACCCAAAGCGCCTTAGTGAATTCCCCCGGTATGTTGAGCATGAATATGTTCACCCGTAATTACTATAAGTTCATCTCGGACGGAGCCAATATTTCGAACGGCACCGCCGCTTTAGCCGTCAATTTCGGTATAAAGCGCCATTTCGAAATCGCATTGTCGCAGATAATGTACCAGGATTTAGTTATTCCCAAGGGTTCTGCAGGTGATTTAAAATATTCCCAATATCCTGATGATACATTCGGAATTGTGAAATTTGGCGGATTCTGGTTCAAAGTTTGGAATAAGCCCGTATTCTACGGCGCGTTACTATCCTTCAGATACCGCATTGGGAATTACGATAATGTCTATCTGGAACCCTATTCCAACTATGCAATCTCCGGCCGGATGGATTTCCTCTGTTCCTATTATATCGATCCCTCGCATCCGCAGGAGACTTCCTCATTTCATCTCAATGCGGGATATATTAATTATAACGACTACGCCAGCTTAATCGAAAGCTCCCAGTCCATGCCTTTTTCACTGGGTTATTCCAACGCAAATCTTAAAAGGGAATATTCCTGTGAACTGCACGGAATGTACTTCCTCAAAAGACCTATAGATATAACATTTTCCCGCGAACATTTCATATATATCGCTCCGGGATTCAAATATAAATTATTCAAGGGATTATCTATAGGAGCCGCTCTCGATATATTAGTCTACACCGAAGATGAATTGACCCGCGGTCATTCTCAACTCGCCGCGTTGAATTATCCCAAATACGCCGAATGGCGCTTGAATATCAAAGTCGATTATATACCCACCACCATACTGTATCAAATTCCCGCCTTCGATAAAGTGGAAACTTCTGAACCTGAATGGAAAATGCTGGAGCGGAAGAGGATTATCACCGATTACCGTTCCCTGTTTGAATGGGTAGTGAGTGAAGACAAAGGGATAAGCGATTTGGGTCTTGAACTGCAAAAACTCCGCGAAGAGCGTCAAAAAGCTGAACAAGAGATTGAAGAATTGATCAATGAGATTGAGACTAAATCTTCGGAAAAGGCTGAGGGTAAATAGTCTTGAACCAGATATATATCTAATTTTAATACCCGCTTCGGGATAGAGGCGGGATTTTATTTTTAATCTTATCCGAAAAATATAATTCCAAAATCAAAATTAATGGGTGTGCTGTGAAAGCATTAATCTCTGGAATCACTGGACAGGACGGTTCCTATCTGGCTGAACTTCTTTTAAGTAAAGGGTATGAGGTCAATGGTATAGTCCGGCGCGCCAGCACGGAAAATTTTGAAAGGATCAATCACTTGCGGGATAAGATTGTCCTGAAACAGGCGGATCTGCTGGACCAATTGTCTCTGATAAATGTGATATCCGAAATCAAGCCTGATGAGATTTACAATCTTGCCGCAATGTCATTTGTGCCCACCTCCTGGCTGCAGCCGGTATTGACCGGCGAATTCACCGCCTTGGGGGTGACTAAAATGCTGGAAGCTGTGAGGCTGGTGGATAAATCGATCCGTTATTACCAGGCATCCTCCAGCGAGATGTTCGGAAAAGTCCGCGAAACCCCGCAGACGGAAGACACTCCGTTTTATCCCCGCAGTCCCTACGGCGTCGCCAAACTCTACGGACATTGGATAACGATCAACTACCGCGAAAGCTACGGTATCCCCGGCAGTTCCGGTATCCTGTTTAATCATGAATCGCCCCGCCGGGGGTTGGAATTTGTTACCCGCAAGATAACCGACGGCGCCGCCCGCATTAAAATGGGATTGACCGATGCAATATATCTGGGTAACATGGACGCATCCCGGGATTGGGGATTCGCCGGAGATTATGTCCGTGCTATGTGGCTGATGATGCAGAATGACACGCCGGAAGATTTTGTGATCGCTACCAATGAAACCCATACCGTGCGGGAATTTGTGGAGGAAGCCTTCGCTTATTGTGATCTGGACTGGAAGGAACATGTAAAGATAGATCCGAGATTTATGCGCCCCGCCGAAGTCGATTATCTCAGGGGAAATCCCGCCAAAGCGAAAAAACTGCTTGATTGGGAACCCGAAGTCAACTTTAAAGGATTAGTGAGGATGATGGTGGACGCTGATCTGGAAAGAATGAAAAATCGTAACACTTCAGATCTATGAAGTTAATCGGGATGTGCTGTCAAGTGTCCCCACTTGACAGTATTTCCAATAATCTTCTTACTTATGTGTTGCGTCAGGTGAGGACACCTGACGCCACGATTATTTCAAAAAATAAGATCAATAATAAAACTTAAGAATCATCAAAAGGTTGAATAGGACAGCGGTAAAAATCGACTGCCGGCATTTTCGAGGCGATATACCCTGCAAGCCCCATAAAAAAGAGAATGTTCATTGCGCGGACTGCTGGTATTATGATAAAGTTGAGGAAGAGATACTGCTTATAAAGCTGGGAGCTAGAGGGGATGTCATCCGGTCCACTCCGCTGTACCGCAGATTAAAGGAGGAATATCCGCACAGCCGTATCCATTGGCTCACCCATTTCTCCGATGTTCTCCCTGATACTATTGATAAAATCTACCGATTCACTATTGAGGATATTCTCCGGCTCGAGACCGTCATATTCGATATCGCAGTAAATTTAGATAAGGATCCGGAAGCCTGCGCGTTGATGAAACGGGTGAAAGCCGAAACAAAATTCGGCTATACACTTAAAAGAAGCGTCCCGGTGCCGGTGAATTACCTTGCCCGTCCTAAATGGGAGACCGGTCTATTCGATGATGTGAACCGGGCGAATACCCTTTCTTATCCGCAGGAGATATTCTATCTCATGGGTTTGGAATTCAGAGGCGAAAGATATCTGATGCCCGAAATTGATAAGAGGTTCGATCTTAATCTGAAACCTCCGGTCATAGGATTGAACACCGGCGGCGGCGGCCGATGGCCTGCCAGGATATGGAGTGAAGAAAGGTTCACCGAACTAACATCAAAACTTATAAATCATAATTATTCGGTGTTACTGCTGGGAGGCCCTGATGAAGACGCCAGGAACGAGCGGGTAGCGCAATCGACCGGCGCCCATTATCCCGGATTTTTCCCATTGAGGGAATTTTTCAGTCTGGTGAACTGCTGTGACTTGATGGTCACCGGAGTCACTATGGCTCTGCATATCGCTATAGGATTAGAGAAGAAGATAGTTTTACTCAACGCTATATTCAACCGCTACGAATTTGAACTTTATGGTTTAGGTGAAATATTAGAACCCAAGGTGGACTGCCTCGGATGTTTCAAACCCGTATGTGAGAAGGATTGTATCAATTTAATACAGCCGGAAACAGTTTTTACTGTAATTGAAGAACTGCTTTCGTGATATTCTGTAATTTATACGCGATGTATGCCTTGGAATTAGAAAGACTTTAGACTTTGGACTCAAGACTCAAGACTCAAGACTCAAGACCCTATTTTAAAAGTAAACCCACAAAGGCGATATATGGAATTCATCAAAACCAGTTATAAAGACGGTCTTTATCGGCTGACTCTCGATAATCCTCCCTTAAATATACTTAATACCAAGATGATGCAAGAGATGTGGACTGCGATAATCGAAGTGTGTGAGATCTCCGATATCAAACTATTAATTATTCAGGCTGAGGGTAAAGCGTTCAGCGCCGGGGCTGATGTGGGTGAACACTTGCCGGATAAAGTAGATGAAATGATTCACGCTTTTGACCGTATTTTTCTATCGATGTGCAAAGTCAAGGCTCCGGTGATCAGCTTAGTTCAAGGCGCTTGTCTGGGAGCGGGATGTGAGATTGCGCTTTTCAGCGATATGGTGATCGCGTCCGATAAAGCTAAATTCGGTCAACCTGAGATACTGCTGGGGGCGATTCCTCCGATAGCGGCGGCGGTCCTGCCTCGTATGATTGGAATGAAAAAAGCGATGGAGATCATTTTAACCGGCAGAACTTATACCGCTGCGGAATGGTTATCGATGAAATTAGCGAACTATGTTTATCCCGCTGAAGAATTCGCATCGGAAAGTGAAAACTTCATCGCTAAACTCGCCGCGCTTTCAGCCCCGGTTCTGCAGATTGCGAAAAAATCGATATTAGCCTCCAATCAGATTGACTTCACGGTGAATGTCAATGAAGCTGAAAAAATCTACCTTGGCAAGCTGGTCAGGCTTCATGACGCCGAGGAAGGTTTGAGAGCTTTCATGGAAAAGAGGAAACCGATATGGCGAAACGAATAATAATTTGTCTGATACTGCCGCTGTTCCTGCAGGTATCCTGGGCGGCGGCGGAACCGGCCGATGCAGTCTATGCCACCGCTTTTTCGGTCAATATCAGAAGCGGCCCGGGTCTTAATTATAATATTGTGGGAGTCACTTTTGTGAATGAACCTCTGGAAGTGTTGGCGGTTGAGAAAGAATGGACTGAAATTATAAAAGGAGATACGCTGGACGGCTGGATTACTAATAAATATATCTCTAAAAATAAGGTGTCAACAACCCGTTTAAACGAGTTGTATTACCTTGAAGGTCTTGTCCCGGTGAAATTATCTCTTGTCGAGCGGTTGACTAAAGAACATAGCGGTCCCGGTTTTGAACTATTGAAGCGGGTGATCCTCAATCACGCGGATTATGAACTCGGCGCCGAGACCGATAGAATACTTCTGCCCGCTATATTCAACGGCTGGAGAGATAATAAAGTGACGGAAGCGATCCCGGTTCTGATTTCGATGATGGAGCGGGGATTATCCGGGCAGTGCGGCGCTTCGACCGAATTAATGCGGGAATTGAAAATCAGCGCCAAGGAAGCGATTGAGGAATTGGTGCGAAGATAAATCTGTGATTATTTATAGTTTATAATTTAAGTACAGATTTAAAAATTTGGATCAAATTTGTGAAAAGTGAAACTAAATCTTGGATAATATTCGGACTATTATTTCTTATAGCCGGCGCGATGAGATTATATTTACTCTTCACTTCGCAGCATTTTCTCGACGGCGATGAAGCGGTTGTAGGATTAATGGCAAAGCATATTTTAGAAAGAGGCGAACATCCTCTTTTTTGGTATGGTATTCATTATAACGGCGCCGGCAGCTGGGAAGCGCATCTGGGAGCTCTTATATTCAAGATCGCCGGGTATTCCGACTACAGCCTCAAATTCGCTGCTGTTCTGATTTCTATGGCGCTTTTAGTTTTCCTGTATCTATGGGCGAAGGAAAATTTTGGGGTAGTAGCCGGTTTATTGACCAGCTTCTTCTATGTCTTCTCAGTCTCATTTATACAATGGAATCTGAAATTGAGAGGGCATTTAACTCTAATACTTTGTTTGACTATCCTACTGTGGCTGTACTACCGCTTTCTTTTTCAAGCGAAACGGGAAAAAATATTCTCACTATTAGTAGGATTGTTCAGCGGACTTTCGGTATGGTGCCTTGAGTCATCGGTGGTGATGATATTTGTCTTTTTACTGTTTTGGTTCATTTTGGATAAGCGGTTTTTCCTGCGGAGGAATTTTTTCGCGATGGCGATGATGTTTATAATCGGCGCGTTTCCGGTCATATACGAAAATCTGGCTTACAATTTCGCCAATATAAAACATCTGATCGGCAGTTCAATCGATATTGTCGAAACCCCTTCTTTCACCGCTAAATTGATCGATTTCTTCACTTATGCTTTTCCGGCTCTGTTCCATTGGAATATCATCCATAACTATCCTGAATACTTGCCCTGGTATGTATGGATTGGGTATGCATTTTTGATAATTTCTTCCGCTTATTTCATCTCAATATTGATCGTTCCTTTGAAAAAATGGTTCGGTCTACTGGTAAATAAACAGCCAAACGACATTTCAGTTTTACAAGAGGGCAGAATATTATTTATAGCAGTATATTTATTGATGTTTCTGTCAGCATTTATATTTAGTAAATTTTCATTGATGAGTCCTCGATATCTATTGACGCTGGCGCCGGGAATTTTTGCTATTATGGCGCTTTTTACAGGAAGGATTATCATTTCTAAGAAATACATATTAAGAATTTTAGCTGTCTGTATGCTTGCGGGCTGGGCTTATATGGGGATTGTCAACACTTATAATGTAAGTCGTGATTTTACAATGATCGATGGTTTCACTAAATCTCAAGGACCTGATATTGAGTTGCTCATCGCCGAAATGGAAACTAAGAATATTAAATTTGCCATAGCCGACAAGTTTATAAAGAACAGGGTGATTTTTTATTCAAAAGAACAGATTATTGTTTCACGCTATAGAAATCTGAATGGCTCTGTTTTCGGTTTTCCACCATATTCATTGTATCCGGAATATGAGCGAATGTTGGACAATAGCGGTGAACAACCAGCTTACATATTCGGTGATCAACCGTCCATTCAAGTCAGTTTTGAGGATTTTCTCATGACGCATAATATCACCTTCGATCTACGCCGGATTGGAAGTTATGCTCTTTATTATAATTTTAGTTCACATTTTAATTCCGGAGATTTTATAGTTTTCCTTCGATACAATGGCTTCACCTACTCAGAGTTATTGAAATGGCTTTAAATTCAAAATTTGATTATTCCCTATATGAACCTTTGAAAAATTTTAAAATTTCGGTCATTGTGCCGGTTTATAATGAAATAGCCACGATTGAAAGAATATTACGAGAGATAATCGCCGTCCCTGTTCCAAAGGAGATCATCATCGTCGATGATGGTTCCACTGACGGCACGCGCGAATTTTTAAAAAACTATTCTCATTCCGATTGCAGGGCGATATTTCACGAGAAGAATCAGGGCAAAGGCGCCGCCATCCGCACGGGTCTGGCTAATATTACCGGTGATGTGATAATTATTCAAGATGCTGACCTGGAATATCCTCCGGATCAATATGGTGATCTGATTAGTCCTATAATCGAAGGTAAAGCTGATGTAGTTTATGGTACCCGCTTCATAGGTGTTCATCGTGTGTTTATGTTCTGGCATTACGCCGCTAATAAATTTCTCACTTTCTTGACAAATATATTGTATAACACTATGCTGACCGACATGGAAACATGTTATAAAGTCTTTCACCGCCGGGCGCTGGAAGGGATAAAAATTCGTTCTAACCGCTTTAATTTCGAACCAGAGATCACCGCCAAGATTTTTAAGAAAAAATATTTAAGAGTAGTTGAGATACCTATTAAATATTTCGGCAGAACTTACGATGAAGGTAAAAAGGTTGGCTGGAAGGATGGAATCTCAGCGGTCTGGACTCTGATAAAATACCGCTTCACGGATTAAATGGCTTTGCCGAAATTTTGCATGAAATCCACAGAGTCTTACAATTAGATGTTCAATGATATTGTAAATTCCGCTACAGAACTGCTGTCCGCTATAAGATTAAGCTTCAAATTAGATTCAGCTCGATTATTGGAAGTCAGTCTGCAGGTCAACTATAGCGAAATCGTCATACTATCAGGACCTTCCGGTTCCGGGAAAACTACACTCTTAAGAACGCTCGCCAGGATGCATCCCCGCATTGAAGGTATAATGAAATTGGAAGGAAAAAACTGCATGGAAATTCCGCCGGTTAAATGGCGCCGCAATATTTCATACCTATCCCAATATCCCGCCATGCTGCCGGGAACGGTTTATGATAATCTATTTTATCCCTGTACCCTCGCCGTATCCCGGACATCGGATTTCAATAAACAGCTGGCTATAGACCTAATGCAAGAATTAGGGATTCCCGGGGAATTCATGTTAAAAGACGCGGCGGTATTATCCGGGGGCGAACAAGCGCGCATCGCCCTCATCCGAACCCTGCTCGCCGAACCCAAAATCATACTCGCCGACGAAATCACCGCGCCCCTTGATGATAAGAACGCTTACGCAGTAGTGAACTTGTTAAACCGTTGGGTGAAAGGATGCGGGCTGTCAGTTATAGTGGTCGCCCATTCGCCGGAACGGTGGGAGAAAGTTATCGACCGGGAATATAATATCGCTGAAATGACGGAGGGAACGGAATGAACAGCGGCGTCGTTCCGATTTCCGACCTAAACTTAATCTTATCGGTAATCCTTGTCCTCATCGTTGGAGCTATATCAGCTTCATTGAAACTGGGGATGCTCAAGTCTTTGATATGGGGCAGCATCCGGACCTTCGTTCAGCTCTTTATAATGGGTTATGCTTTAGTTTGGATATTCTCGGTGGATTCTCCGATATTGGTAGCCGGGCTTGTGATATTAATGTGCTTCATCGCCTCCCGGACTGCGGTCAAACGCACTCCAAATATCTCTAATTTTCCCGCTGTTTTAGCTTTCATCTCTCTTACGGCCAGCACCTATTTAGTGACATTCTTTGTGACCTTTGCCGTGATTTCCGCTGACAGATGGTACACCGCCCGCATTGTGATACCGATAGCGGGGATGGTGTTAGGCAATTCCATGAATGGTTTATCATTGGGTATCGACCGGCTGTATTCCGAAGTGCGGAGCCGCAGCTGGGAGATAGAAACCCAGCTGGCTTTAGGAGCCACCCCCTGGGAAGCGGTGAGAAGCCATTTGAAAGAAGCCCTCCGCGCCGGTATGACGCCCAGCATCAATTCATTGATGGTGGTGGGGATAGTCACACTGCCGGGGATGATGACCGGGCAGATTTTAGCGGGAGCGGATCCTCATCAGGCGGTGAGATATCAGATAGTAGTGATGCTGATGGTGACCGCCGCCGCCGCCGCCGGATGCCTGCTCTTGGTGATGTTGTCATACAAACGCTTATTTGATAAAGAAGGAGCATTGCGGCAGGAATTAAAAGGCAGCGGGAAATGAAATGGAAGGTTCAGGACACAGCAGCCTGTCCGAAAATAAATCTATAATAAACAATAATATATCGTATGTTCAATAAAAACAACGGGGAGCGTTTCCAAATTCCAAGAGTATAATCCTTAACCCGGACGAGCCGGAACCAAAAAGGCACATGACTCAAGACTCAAGGCTCAAGACTCATGACTTTAGACTTTGGACTTTAGACTATAGATGTATTGACTATAAAGATTATTACTACAAAGCATCCGATTGTGTCATTGCGAAAGGGTGAAGTCCGCTGTATAGCGGACGAAAGCCTTGTGGCAATCTCCTGTTTTAAATCGAACCAATGTTGAATGTCAATACAGAAAAAACATAAAGAAACGAAACTTTATATTAACGAAAAAGTTGTCCGTAAGTTCATAATTAACTATTAGTTATTTCAAGTTCTGCATAAAAAAGCGTGAATTTCAGAACTAAGGTACTACGCCTCGTCCGGGACTATCGCCCGGAAGAGGGGGCTTCGCAGATTTAGTGGTGTCAGACGTCCTCGTCTGACACCAAGCAGCAGAATAAAACTAATATGTGTCAGGTGAGGACACCTGACACCACTCTTAATTATGTGTAAATATCGACAATTTTTTATCGATGACACAGCGGTAAGCGCCTAAACCCCAGCCTTTAGACCCTATTATCAAAGAAAATAGCGCCTGCTGTAAACTAAACCCTCATGCGCCTGCGGCGCGCCACCAAGCATGAAAATAGTCTCAAGGGCGGCCGCGATGACCGCCCCTACATTATCGGTTTTTTTTGTAGGGACAGAACATTGTTCTGTCCCTACTGGATTCCCGCCTGCGCGGGAATGCATACTAAAAACGCGGAATTCGTAATTGGGGATAATAGCCCGGCTTTTTAAAGCGGGGAAATATTCACAGCAGATTAAGCGGATTAAGCAGATAAAATTCATAGCTGAATAAGCTCAATAAGCTGTGAATCTTTTTCGTTTAATTTGTTTAATTCGTTGTGAATCTTATTATTTTTACCTTTCTTAAATCCTGAATATCCTGTATATCCGTGTAAAATGATTCTCCTCCGAATTCGGAAAAACCGGGTTTCCAATAGGTTTCGGATTTCGGATTTTATAAAAGTTACACCACAATTCTTTCCCTTCCATCCAATTCCTTCTTGATTTTTTCGCCTTCCTCTTCGTACCCGGGTTTGCCTGCTAAAGCGAACATGGCTTTTTTATAAGCTTCCACGCCGGGCTGGATGAAAGGATTGTGCCCTAATAAGTAACCGGAGATGGCTACTGAATATTCCATCATGCAGATGAGCTGTCCAATGCAAAACACATCCCGTTCCGGGATAGTGATTGTCATATTAGGGACGCCGCCGAGGTAATGGGCGTAAGCAGCGCCCTCCATCGCCAGCCGGTTCAGGTCGTTGACTGTCTTATCCGCCTTTGGCAGGAAATTCAATCCGTCGAGATCATCCGGGGCTATAGGAATATTTAAGACATTATCATGTTTTTCCAGGAGCAGGAAAGTTTCCAGGATATTTCTCTCGCCATCTTGCACCATTTGGCCGTTGGCGTGCAGTTTTTCGGTGTACATCGAAGGTGACACCCACATGCCCTTGCCGTGATGTCCTTCGCTTTCGGGGAATAATTGCTCCATCCAGCGGGCGATTTGATAAATAGCGGCGGAATTGGAGGCAATGACTTCGATTTTTTTACCGCGCTGGTATGCGAGGTAGCGGGCGGCGGCGTGCAGTAATGCGGGATTCTGCCAGAATTCTTTCTCTTCAATCCGGCGTTTCATCGCGGTAAATCCGCTGATAAGATTTCCGATATCAATATCCATCACCGCCAGTCCGAATAATCCCACATCGCTTAATACAGAAAACCTGCCGCCGATATTGTCGGGAACAACGAATGTTTTGTAACCTTTTTCACCCGCCAGTTTCCGTAATGCGCCTTTCTTTTCATCGGTAGTGGCGATAATCAACCTTGAAGCATCACCGCCGAAGGATTTTTCCATCAAATTCCGCAGGATTCTGAACACCACCGCGGTTTCAGTGGTAGTTCCGGATTTGGAAATCACATTGACGCCAATGCGTTTGCCTCTGAGCATGTCCAATGTGTCGAGGATATAATCCGGGTCTAAATTCTGCCCGAGGAAATATATCTCCGGACAGCCTCCGCACTTGCTTCGTTCTTCTCTTGGCAGTTGATTTTGATATGTATGAGTCAAGGTTTTAAAAACCGCTTCGATTCCCAGATAGGATCCGCCGATTCCCAGGGATACGAAAGCATCGATTTTATCACTCAAACTCCCGGCGGCGTTTCTTATTTCGTCAAGATGCTCTCTTTTTATATCAAGCGGATGATTCATCCAGCCCAGCATGGGGATTCCTTTGTCCCGGCAATTCCCTTCGCTCCGTTTCAGTTTTTCGAGTTGTTCGACCGCTTTGGGGGCGATTCTTTCCATATCATCCTTTGAGATGGGAGACGGGCAGTTGGGTGTGTCGAAGATATTGGTGATATCCAGCTTGATTTCTCCGGGTGAATGTATTCTCAATATGCAGGCGGGGGTCCGTTTTCTTGTAGTCCTATTTCCACCGATGATTTCCAATTGTAGTCCTTTATCCATGTTGAACCTCATTTTCTATATTTTCTTGATTTCTTAGTTTCCGGCTGGTTAGCGGTGAATTGGACAGCGAGGTCGAAATAATTCAGCTTGTCTTCGTAATCTTCATATTTCGTGAGATTGAATTGCAGCCAAGTGCCCATTTTAGTTCCGCCCGGGGCGAACGGAGATGTGTAATTCTCCCTTTCTAAAAGTTCATCGTACTTGTCCTGCGGCAGTTTAACCGCTATACCCTGTTCCAGAAATATGCAGAACATTTTCCGGTTGATATAAAACGCCGGATGTCCCATCATCTGCCCTTTTTGGACACCGGGGATTTCCAGCAGATAGGGTTCGATTTTGTCCATTAATTCGGGTATGTAACGCATAGTGTTTAAATTCGGTTCATTAATGATTGTTCTGATAATACATGTTATAATAAACGAAATAAATCAATTGCATTTACTGTAGGGGCGCGGTTTCCGCGCCCTATAATTGTCCGATTATAATCAGGGCGGGGAAACCCCGCCCCTACAAAATATTCGCAATATTTAAATTCGTTCATTATAGAAACTGTAGGGACTTACCATGGCAAGTCCCTACTGGAAATAAATCAATTGTGCTTACGTCTGTAACGAATTGTATTTAATTAATCTATATTAACTTGCCAACTTGCCAACTCGAAAACTTATTAACTTTCTCAACATAATATAGCAAAAAGTTTGAAAAAGACAAAAAAAAACGCCCTTCACATATAGGGCGCGGGAATTTTACGAACAGAACGCTTAATCGCAGTATCCGCCGATAGACACTATACGCGGCGGCTCTATCTATTACCTCGATTCTGTGTGAACCAGTATCTGAACCGCAGATTAACGCAGATATTCACTGATTGCGCAGATGCCTATTCAATTAAAATATACAATTACACTAACATCAATGAATTTCAACATTATCAAAGAAAAAATATAAGGTTCTTCGCTGAATCGTATGGGTATTGATATAATAAGCAAGCCGCTAACCGCTTCATTTAAAAACACTCCGCACCGTCATTCCCGCAAGTCCACTGAAAGCGGACGCGCCGGGAATCTTCTTGTATTCCGGAACCGATTCCGGACAAACCGGAATGACGATAAATGGGTTGTTTGGTTTAACTTAGTAGTTACCCACACGAAATAGCGAAAAGCCATAAAAATATAAAGCCGGAGTTTTTCAGCTCCGGCTCATCCATCGACTATTAACAATATCATATATCAAATATCACATATCATATCATATCATATCATTTATCATCGACAACTTCGTATTCCGCTTCCACTTCGCCGTCGTCTTTCTTCTTATCTTCTTTAGGTTCAGCATGCCCCTGGAATCCCTGCTGTTTAGCGCCCTGCTGAGCCTGAGCGTACATCTGGGTGGATGCTTCGCTCCATAACTGCGTCAGGGCTTCGGAGGCGGATTTGATTTCGTTTAAATCGTGTCCGTCTTTAGTTTTCTTCAGCCTTTCAGTGGCGGCATCTAATTTGGCTTTCAATTCGGGTTCGATCTTATCGCCGAATTCTTTGATCTGTTTTTCGGACTGAAAGACTTGAGCGTCGGCGCTGTTGCGCAGGTCAACTTCTTCACGCTGTTTTTTATCCTCGGATTCGTGCTCTTTAGCGTCTTTGCGCATGCGGTCGATCTCCTCCTTGCTCAATCCGGATGAAGCTTGAATCTTGATCGACTGTTCCTTGCCGGTGGCTTTATCCTTTGCGCTCACCGACAATATACCATTAGCGTCGATATCGAAAGACACTTCGATTTGCGGTATGCCTCTGGGAGCGGGCGGTATGCCGTCCAATTGGAACCGGCCGATGGTCTTGTTATCGAAAGCCATGGGGCGCTCACCCTGAAGGACATGGATATCCACTGTGGTCTGATGGTCGGAAGCGGTGGAAAATATCTCGGTGCGCTTGACCGGGATAGTAGTGTTAGCTTCAATCAGCCGGGTCATCACACCGCCTAAAGTCTCAATGCCAAGCGACAAAGGAGTCACATCTAACAGCACAACACCCCGCAGTTTTTCATCGCCGGTTAAGATACCGCCCTGAATTGCGGCTCCGACCGCCACCACCTCATCGGGATTAACGCCTTTATGGGGTTCGCGGCCGAACAATTCCTTCACCATCTCCTGCACCTTAGGTATCCTGGTGGAACCGCCGACTAACACCACTTCGTCAATCTGACCGGCATCGAGTTTGGCGTCTTTTAGAGCCTGACGGCAGGGTTCAACCGTGCGCTGTAACAGATCATCTATCAACTGTTCAAACTTGGCGCGGGTCAAAGTCAATTCCAGATGCTTAGGACCTTCGGTCGTGGCGGTGATATAGGGCAGATTTATCGTAGTCTGCGAGGAACTTGATAATTCGATTTTGGCCTTTTCACAGGCTTCTTTCAATCTCTGTAAAGCCATCGGATCTTTGCGTAAATCGATTCCTTCTTTCTTGCGGAATTCATCTGCCATATAAGTAATCATTTTCTCATCGATATCATCGCCTCCGAGGTGGGTGTCGCCGTTAGTGGAACGGACTTCAAATACGCCCTCGCCGATTTCCAGAATAGAGATATCAAAAGTTCCGCCGCCGAAGTCATATACTGCGATTATTTCTTCCTTTTTCTTATCCAAACCATAAGCTAAAGCGGCGGCGGTGGGCTCGTTGATTATCCTTTCAACCTTCAAACCGGCGATTTCTCCGGCGTCTTTGGTCGCCTGCCGTTGAGAATCGTTGAAATAAGCCGGAACGGTGATAACCGCCTTATCTACTTTTTCGCCCAGATAATCTTCCGCCGACTGCTTCATCTTCTGCAGAATCATTGCGGAAATTTCCGGGGGTGAGTATTCCGTATCATCTATTTTGACTTTAGCCATATTATTAGCGCCGCGGATTACTTTATAGGGCACTTCCTTGATCTCCTGTCCCACTTCATCGTAATTTCGGCCCATGAAGCGCTTGATAGAAAAAACAGTTTTAGCCGGATTGGTGACAGCCTGACGCTTAGCGGGAGCTCCCACTAGCCTCTCACCCGTTTTTGTGAAAGCCACTACCGAGGATGTCGTCCGGCTGCCTTCGGAGTTGGGAATCACTGTGGGCTCGCCGCCCTCCATCACCGCTACGCAGGAATTTGTCGTGCCAAGGTCTATACCTATGATTTTCGCCATAATAACAGCTCCTTTCATAATTTAATGTAAATAATAATTTTCTTTTAATATAGGGACTGGGGACTGGGATCTAGGGTCCAGTAATATATACCAAGCCAGTTTCTATAATGTCATTCCCGCGCAGGCGGAAATCCAGTAGTGATGACCCTTTAATTGTTGCGTCAGTTCTTGCTTGCGGAAACGCAAGTGTGACCTGACGCTGCCAGGTCACATCCCGTTAAACCGGGACAAGACCTGGCAGAACAATAATTATTGTAGGGGCGGCCCTCGCGGCCGCCTTTCCCCGAAGGGGAAAAACATGAATAGCCGTAGGTGAAACCTACGGAAGTATAACATTAATCCTGACGACCCTGAAAGGGTCGAACTATTTTCATGCTTCGGGGTGCGCCGCAGGCGCATGAGAGTCTAATTTGAAAATAGCAACTGGGCGGGTTCTTAACCCGCTTGTTGTATGCATTCCCACGCTGGAGCGTGGGAACGAGATGGAAAGAGCAAACTTCTATTCATATAGTTTTCCATCAAATTCAGTACAGTTATTATCTTCAGCGTATTTTTTACATACATCTTTCCAATCGCCACGCTTATAAAAAGCACGAATAACATCTTTTAAAGCTTGATGGTCTACACCCAGCTTCGTTTCAAAGGTTTCTTTGAATTCACTCCATTCAGGAGTTTCCCCCTTTTCCAATTTTTTATGGAAATCCTCAAATATAGAATGGACACTCTTTAAATCATCTTGATCCCAATTCAATCTAATTATAAGACTTGTAAGTTGACGCTCTTCATCATTTTCCAAAGCTTCGTTCAGTTTTTCAATATGAAAACGGAGTTTTCTAAGTTCCTTTAAAATTTCATTGCTTAACATAATCTGCTTCCTTTATTAAAGATTAATTTGACAAGTTTCAATAGTTCGTTAACTCCATTTTCGGGGAGAAATCGTTAACTCTTTTAATGGAAATTTGTTCAATTAGTTCGTTTACTCTTTCTGCTCTTTGAAAAAAACTTGAATGGGTGTTATCCTTTCCT
>JADHWD010000036.1 GCA_016783645.1 bacterium | reverse complement strand
TGCGCCCGGATTACCGTTTCAATCCGGCGGTATCCACCGATCCCCGTGTGATAATAGCCCTGTCAAGTTACCTCAATGACATCGGAGCGGCTAAGACATCCATTCTGGACAATCCCGGAGTGGGATTGACCTTACGGCGGGCGGTGGAAACTTTTCCCGGTAGACAATTTATCAAAGAATTAGGCGTGGATTTCGTTTATCCCGATGAATATCCCGTCGAAGAAATAGAACTGCCGGATTCCACTCTATTCAAGCGGATGAAAGTCCCAACAGTGTTAAAAGAATTCAGCCGGTTCATCAATCTCCCCAAATTGAAGATGCACATGCATGTGGGAGCATCGCTCGGTATTAAGAATCTCTATGGTCTATTACTCGACGAACAGCGTATGACCTTCCACCGGCAGGATGTGAATTGGAAACTAATCGAGATTCTGCGGGAGTTCACTCCTGATCTGACTATCATCGACGGTATATGGGCGCTGGAGGGACAGGCGCCTATATGCGGCGATCCGGTGAAAGATTTCAATACCCTGATTGCGGGTGAAGATCCGGTGGCGGTGGATTCGGCGGCTTCAGCGGTCATGGGGATAGAACCCGAGGAACTCGCCACCACCAGATTGGCACATACAGCAAAGATGGGAACAATGCGCCTAGACGAAATCGAAATATCGGGCGCTGGAATCAATTCGGTCAAGCGGATATTCAAAAGGCCGGTTGTAAGCTCAATGGGAGTATATCCCAATTGCATAGTGTATGAACTCGGCGCTTGTGTAGGCTGTATGTCGAGTCTGCGGCATGCACTCGACAGAATGCATTTCGGCGGTGATTTGCATAAAATGCCCTCGAATACTTATATACTCGGTATTCCCGGACCTTTTTATGAACCTTTATCAATCTGGGAAGGGGGATTGCATCTAATCGGCGACTGCCCTATGAACGCTTATCCTGAAAGTTCCGGAATATTCCGTATCACCGGTTGTCCGCCGCATTTCATTCATATCATGAACGAATTGAAGCGGATTAATATCCCTAATGAAAAATAACACAAATTCTATCCTGATTTATTCGCTCTTTTATACCTTTTTTTGCTCTGCATCACTGTGTTTTCCAATAAATTAGATTATTTTTTAATAAGAATAGATCCCGTAGTATCAAGGACGGATATATAGGTCTATCCCTAATATTGTTGTTCTGCCAGGTCATGCCCCGTTTAAACTGGATGTGGCCTAGCAGCATCAGGTCACACTTGCGTTTCCGCAAGCAAGACCTGACGCAACGATAACAGGGTCGCTCCTATATTAAAGGGCGAACATATAGGTTCACCCCCTACAACCAGATGTTTATTTGTAGGGGCAGACCTGTGTGTCTGCCCTCTTTGGCTGCGGAGAGTCGACACCACAGTTGAGTCTCAAGGGCGACCGCGAGGGTCGCCCCTACATTTATCGTTCACTGTTCACCGTTTACTATCAACTGTCAACTATTTTTAGTTAAAATCTTTGACATTTTGCGAATAAAGAATTAAATTTACGATTTGTATTACTAATTTACTTTCTAACCGGACAACTTTATGACCCTCGGAAAAATACTGCAGCGCGTCAGCCAGCAATATCCTGACAAGGTTAGTCTTGCCTCCTTCGACCGCTCCATAACCTTCGGTCAATTGAACGAGATGGTCAATAAATTAGCGAATGGTCTGCTTAATCTTGGATTGGATAAAGGGGACCGTGTGGCGGTTCTTCTGCCGAAAGTCCCCGAAGTGATAATCTCCTTCTTGGCAGTCGCCCGCGCGGGAGGAATCATCTTCCCCGTCAATTTTAAACTGAAATCACATGATCTGAAATCGATTTTTAATTATGTCAGCCCCGCTGTAGTCATTTCCGAATACGGCTTTGCTCCGCTTCTGGAAAAACACCTGCTTCCCCAGCATCCCTTCGCAAAAATAATCTACCTCGGCGGAAAACGCGGCAGAAAAGAAGGCTATTACATCGATGATATTATCAATGATGAATCAGATGAGATGCCGGATATGAGGATTAAAGAGAGCGATGTCGTATATTTGAATTACACTTCCGGCACTACAGGGCTTCCTAAAGGCGTGATGACCACTCACGCCAATATTATATGGAACTCCGTCGCCGCCATCGATACTTTCAACCTGAATCATAATGATGTGCATATGAGTATGTTCCAGGTATATGCGCATCCTCACGAATTATTCGCCCGGGGATTATATTTGGGCGGAACTTCCATATTAGTGGATTCGATTTTTCCCAAAACCGTCGCCAGAGCTGTGACCGAATTTAAAGTTACAGCCTTGATGGCGGTTCCTTACTTGTTCAAATCTTTGATTCCATTAGCTGCTAACAAAGAATATGATTTTTCTTCCCTGGGAATCATTGAAGCCGGCGGAATGCACAGCTCGCCGGAACTGGTGAACCACTTTGAAGAACGCTTTAATAAACGCTACCTACCAGTCTGGGGTTCTACCGAAACTACCGGTATAGCCGTAGCTAACCGCCCGCATTATGATTATAGACCGGGTTCTATCGGCAAATCCTGTATTAATTATGATGTCAGAGTTGTGAACAGTCAGGGTGAAGAGGTCGCTGATGATGAAGAGGGTGAGATGGTGGTCAAAGGACCTGCGGTTATGCAGGGTTACTTCAATCTCCCTTCAGAAACCGAATCCGTCCTGCGTAATAATTGGTACTACACCGGCGATATTGTGCAAAGAGATAAAGATGGTTTCCTCTACTTTTTGGGCCGCAAGACGGGAATGATGAAAATCGGCGGTATGCGAGTGTATCCGCTGGAAATTGTGGAAGCGATCTCCGCCCATCCTTCAGTAGATGAAGTCGCGGTGGTGGCGGAGCGGGATTCGATGAGGGGTGAAAAACCCATAGCTTTTGTAACACTTAAAAAAGGCGAATCTCTAAGCAGCGGCGAATTGAAAGGTTTCCTTCGCGCCAGGTTGGCGGATTATAAGATCCCCCGCACTATCGAATTCATCAAGGAATTACCTAAAACCGCCAGCGGGAAGATAATCAAGGGAGAACTTGAAAAAAGGGATCATAAAGATGATATTAAGGAAATAAGCGAGGAGTATTTCGAGCGGCTGGTGGATATCGATTCCAAGTTAGTGGAATTATTGAATGAACGGGCGGACGCCATTCTGAAACTCCGAAAAGTGTTAGAACCCCGGAAACATTCAATATTTTATCCTGATTATGAAGAATGCCTTCTGCGGAGAGTGCTGGAAGAAAATAAAGGTCCGATATACGATGAATCCTTGGAGGATATCTTCGATAAAATTAGATCTGTCATCCGGATATTATAATATATAATCCGATAATTAACTTCGTTTGCCGGATTATAGTCCCGCAAACATTGAGGAAGTGATAATTATATGGGTTCAATAACTATACGCAATCACACAATAGGGGACGGCAGTCTCACTATCATAGCCGGCCCCTGTTCGATAGAAAACCGCGAACAGTTATTAGAAATAGCTCATTCCGTTAAAGAAAGCGGCGCTGCAATATTAAGGGGCGGTGCATTCAAACCCCGCACATCGCCCTATTCCTTCCAGGGGCTGGGTGAAGAGGGTTTGCAATATATGAAAGAAGCGGGGCAAGCCGCCGGTCTGCTGACTGTCACCGAAGTAATGGACAGTTCCGATATCGATCTGGTCGCTTCATACGCTGATATCCTCCAGATAGGCTCCCGCAATATGGATAATTTCTCTTTATTGAAGAAGGTGGGACAGAAAGGACATCCCGTGATGCTCAAACGGGGTTATATGTCCACCATTGAAGAATTTCTTTTAGCGGCGGAATACTTTTTAAAGGAAGGCGACAATAATGTGATATTATGCGAGCGCGGCATCCGTACTTTTGAAAAGTTCACCCGCAATACCCTCGATCTTTCAGCCGTTCCTATCATCAAGAAGATGTCTAACCTGCCGGTGATAGTCGATCCGTCTCATGGCACCGGGCGGGCGGATATCGTACTTCCTATGTCTAAGGCGGCGGTCGCCGCCGGCGCGGATGGACTGATGATCGAAGTGCATCCCAATCCCAAAAAAGCCATCTCCGACGGCCAGCAGACTTTGGATTATAACGCTTTCCGCGAATTGATGCAGGAAATCACCGAACTCCACGCCTTCCTGAATCATAGATTAACCGCTCCCCAAGCCGTGAAATTTAAGGTTCTATGAACCGCTCCGATTCTATCTTCCGCAACACTGCCTTTATTTTCATCGCTAAAATCATCGATTTGGCGGCGGCTTTAGCCGGATTCATTTTAGTCGCAAGATATCTCGGAGTCGACGGGCTGGGACGCTACTCCTTCGTTATGGCTTTCGTCTCCGTATTCGGATTAGTGGTCAACCTCG
Organism: bacterium; assembly: GCA_016783645.1. Taxonomy (GTDB): domain Bacteria; phylum Electryoneota; class Tariuqbacteria; order Tariuqbacterales; family JADHWD01; genus JADHWD01. The sequence goes on along the minus strand of JADHWD010000036.1, from coordinate 14,503 downwards.
GAATTGACCATATTATCATCCGTGAATCCGCCAGCTCCCGCCAAAGGCTTCCGGTCATCATCGGGGCGGCGATTAAATTAAAAGTATATTTATTGATGATCATGGCCCCCCTTCTTATGGGGGGTTTAGCGCTCTTTGGACTGGATGCAGAATTGAAGGCAGGGATACTGCTGTTCGCCGCTGCCCTCATCGTATTCCGCGAAATGTTCACCATACCGGCGCAGGCGGTTTTTTTAGGGTGTGAACGGCTGGAATACCGGACAATCACCACTTTCGCCTTCCAATTAATCAGAACCGGCGGGATTGCGGTAGTTCTTATCAAGGGTGAAGGGCTATTAGCGGTATTCTGCGCTATCATTGCAGCCGATATTGTTCAAGCTGTCTGGACCGTAATATTAGTCAACCGTCATTTCACTAAACCGGATTTTAAAGTCTCGTCCGCCGAAGTCCGCTGCTTCTTCAAGCAAGCCCTGCCCATCGGATTAGCTTACGGATTTACCACCGCTTTTCTTCAGCTTGATATATTAATGATAAAAGGGATGCGAGGCGATTACGAAAACGGTCTATTCGCCAGCGCCTACCGGGTAGTATCGACCTTAATATTGGTCGTCGTGCCCATGATATGGGTGCTTCTGCCCCATCTGACCAGAACCTTCAACGAGAACCGGGAACGGTTGAAATCCGAAGGGCAGCTTTATCTAAAATTCATCGCCGCCGCCATGTTCCCCGCGGCTATATTGATCAGCGTTCACGCCGATTGGTTATTGACTACAGCTTTTGGGAAAGAATACGCGCAGGCTGGAACCGCTTTGACTATCGCGGCTCCGGTTTTGGGTTTAAGGGCGGTCAGCTACTTGTTCGATTTGACTTTGACAGCCGCTAAAAAACAGGTGATTGTGGCTGTCGGAGCCGGTATTGCTCTGACTTCAAAGTTCATCTTAGCTATGATTCTAATACCGACTATGGGATTTTTAGGCGCCGCCTGGGCGAATTTAGGAGCCGATATTATCTCATTCACTGCTGTATTTATTTTGGTCAGGCGTCATGTTGTCAAATATAACCTTTGGATATCGCTTAACCGGCCTATAGCGGCGGGGATACTGACTTTAGGCGTATCGTGGCTGTTGAGAAGCGATCCGGTTATCGGCATCCCGGCGGGATTGTTAGTTTTTATAGTGTCCATGATCGCTTTCGGCGCTTTCGACCGCCATGAAAAAGACATAATCTTTTCATTATTGAAACGCAGCGGCGCTAAATTTGTTGGAAAGATTTCGTGAATTCAATAGGCGATTGGTGGTTCACAGTACTGTAGGGGCGAAGCATTCTGCCATAATGATGAAAAACTTATATCACAGCAAGAATGCTTCGCCCCTACAGCTACATGCTTACCCTTTGAGGATTTTTGCAAGTAACTCTGTAGTTATACTGAACGACAAAATAATTTTTAACAGCATGTTTAATATGATTATAATCCCCCTTAGTCCCCATAAGCGCTAAAATAAGGATTTTATTTTACTTTACTTTTTGAACCGCTGATAAGAACTGATTTTTACTGATTGCGCTGATTAGGAGAACAGGCTTTCGCAGGGGCGGGTTTGTAACCCGTCATTTTTTCCAAATCTTTGTGTTCTTTGTGGTTAAAATCCACATTGTAGATAAGCCGCCCTGCCTGGATTCCCGCCTTCGCGGGAATGACAAATTTGGGAAGAATGGATTAAAATTCAATGCAGGACAGAATAATATTCTGTCCCTACAATTATTGAGATAATTTCTTTATTCGATATTCCTTGTTCGATATTCGATTTTCTTATTTTAGCGCTTATGAACTATACCCCCCCTTTACTAAAGGGGGGAAGGGGGGATTATTTTATGACTATAATTAATTTCGTTTAGTATAAATCTCTATGCGTATCCTTTTAGTCCAATCATATTTGGGGAGAAAAGAAAAACCGATATATCCCATCGGTCTGGCGCTGCTGTCTTCTCTTCTGAAAGAACATGAAGTCAAGACGGTCGATCCTAATATCTTCAACGACCCATTAGGTGAGCTTCGCACATTCGCTAGAGAGTTTAAGCCGCAGATGCTGGGAGTTTCCTTGAGGAATGTGGATACCACGCAAATCCGCGACCCTTTCGTCTATTTCAACGGCATGATAGACACCATTAACATAGTGACCGATATTTTCCCTGATATTCCGGTGATAGCGGGCGGGGGGGGATTCTCCATTTATGCAAAAGAGATAATGAAAAAAGTTCCCCGCATCGAATGCGGCGTGTTCCTCGAAGGAGAAGACAGCTTTCCCGAACTAATCGATAAATGGCCTAATGTTGACAATGTAAAAGGATTATTTCTCCGCAGGAACAATGAAGTGATATTCACCGGAAAGCGCGCTTTCCCGGAGGTAAAAAACATACCTTTCCCGGATTGGGAAAGTGTCCCGATAGCGCCTTACAAAGATCAGTTGGATGCGGTCGGAGTTCAGACCAAGCGGGGCTGCGCACTCAAATGCGCCTATTGCAATTATCCCTTCCTCAACGGCAGCGGTTACAGATTCCGGGAACCCGGTATCGTTGTCGATGAAATCGAAAAACTAATTACCGATTATCAGCTGGAAAGATTCATCTTCGTAGATTCCGTGTTCAATATTCCTAGGGAACATGCGGAAACTATTCTGAGAGAGATGATAAAGCGAAGATTAATAGTCAAGTGGACCGGCTGGTATAATGAACGGGCTTTGGATAGAGATTTCGTCAAACTGGCGGTGGAAGCCGGATGCGAACTGTTCTCATTCTCTCCCGACGGCTTTTCCGATGAATCTCTCAAGGGCGTCGGCAAGAATATCAGGAACGATGACATAATTCGAGTGTATAATCTAATGAAGGAGTTCCCCCAGGCGATGGTGGGATACAATTTCTTCATTAATCCTCCGGGGCAGACTTTCGGCGCGCTTTTAAAACTGCTCGCTTTCGGAGTGAAAGTTAAGCGTACTTTCAGAGGCAGGCTGTGCGGATTTCTGCTGGGTTCTATCCGTATCGAACCGGATACGCCGATTTATCAGAGAGCTCTATCCGAAGGTTTCATCACCGAGGATACTCCTATGCTTGTGGATACCGGCGGGGAACTGAAAAAATTATTCTACCGGCCTCCCAATTCTGTGGCGCTGGATGCCGCTTTAAAGATGTATATCAGTCTGCGTAAGATAAAACATAAGATAAAACCACCGCGGGAATTGTGAAATCACTGCTGTCGGATTTATGGGCGCAATGGCGCTTGAAATACGCCCTGGCGCTGGGAAAAGAATATCAAAAATTCCCGCCTTATTTCATTAACCTGGAACCAACCAGCTTCTGCAACCTGAACTGCCCTATATGTTCCTATGACGGCTCCCGCCCTAAGGGGTATCTCAAGCGTGAAACCGCCGAGCTCGCATTGGAACAGGCGAAGGAGTTGGGCGTATATGAAGTCCGCTTTTTCCTCGCCGGCGAACCCTTCTTCCATCCCCGCCTGGCGCAATTCACCGCCTCCGCCAAACAGAGAGGATTGACCACTCTGATTCACACAAACGGCACTTTCATGCCGGATGATAGAATCAACGCGGTAATGGATGCGGGATTGGATAAAATAAGCTTCAGTTTCGACGGCGAATCGGCGGAGGAATATGAAGCGGTGCGGGTAGGCGCGAAATTCGACGACACTCTGAAAAGTATCCTCCGATTCCTTGAAATCAAGAAAAAACGGGGAGATAAATTACCGCTGGCGACTATCCAAGTAATCAAGCTGAAAAGCAGTCCGGCGGCTAATATAATCACGGATGAATTCAAAAAACGCTTTACCGGACTGCCGGTGGATGAATTCCTGTTACTCCATCCTTTCACCTGGCCTGATCAAGCGGGGAATGAGCTGGCAAAGCCGCCCGGCGCAAAATACTATCCCTGTATGATACCCTGGACCAGCTTGTCGGTTGGATGGGACGGCCGAGTGTTCTGGTGTTGCGGTGATTTAAACGGCAGGGAAGTTTTAGGGGATATCCGGAACGAATCATTAAAAGAGATTTGGAACGGAGAAAAGATTAGAGCCCTCCGGAGGGGATTGGCGAAGCATAAGCTTGATGGACTGGAATTATGTAAAAACTGCGAAGCTAATTATCACCGCTATCACCCGCTCCTTAGCGATATTAAACAACTATGGCGTCAGGTTAAACGAGGATTTTGATATTGAAGAGAATATTCGACAGTAAATACACTATAATTCTTTTATTTATAATCGCAGCAGTACTCCTATTTGCAGATTTAGATTGCCGCGATTTTTGGAGCGATGAAATATTCTCGCTGCCTAAAACTGATAATTTAAGAATAGTACTCGCTCAATCCTCCTTTGATGTTCACCCGCCTTTTTATTTCTTCCTGGTTTATTTTTGGACCGATATTTTTGGTAAAACTGAAACTGCGGTACGGTCTTTATCGGCGATATTTGCATTGCTGGCGGTTTTTGTATTTTATAGAATGGCAAAAGTTATTCTGCCGGAATATTTGTCTAAAATATACCTGCTGATTCTTACAATATCTCCTTTTTTCATCTTCTATTCAAGGATGAATAGGTATTATTCTCTAACTGCACTCCTGAGTATAATTGTAATATATTTCTTTTATCGTTTCCAAAGAGAAAGGGAGTTCAAATGGGAAGCTTTGTTTTGGCTGTTCTCCTTGATTTTGATTTACACTGATTATATTGGAATCATTTTGCTCTTTTCTTTAGGTCTTTATTATTTATGGTTTAATCGGCGGGAAAAAAGATTATTGTTGAGATTTATCATCGGCACGGCTATCTTGGCGGTTTTCTATATTCCCTGGATAAACAATCTGTTTTCTCAAACCGAGAAAGGGAGCGCTCCATATACAGATATTCAACAAGAAACTAGAGATTTCCGAATAATTGGCTTTGTATTTACCTCATTGAAGGACACTATAAAACGGCTATTTTACACAATCTATAATTTCACATTAGGTGAAACAGTATTCCCTTGGAATCCTATTATAGCTTCCGGCGCCGCCGGAAGTTTAATACTGTTTATTGCCTCTATTAGAAAAAAAGAGAATAATGGTCAATTTTTGTTATTCACTTTAATTCTGCCTTTCATAATATATCTTGGTTGCTTAGTGTTTTATACTAAGGTGTTTTCCGCGTCTAATTTCGCTTTGCTGCCCTCAAAAATCATGTTTCTCCAGCCGCTTTGGCTGATGTTCTTAATTAGGGGTTATAAACCCGGAAATAAATTATTACAAACCGCTATTATTTTACTCGTGTTTTTTAATATATATGCATTAGTTAATTATTATCGTGGTGAGCAGTATCTCAATCCTAAATATATCGTACCCTGGCGGAATATCTCCTTTGATTTAGTCAGAAATTACCAAACGAATGACTTGATTGTGACTGACGAATCACCATTGCTGCATTATCTGCGGGATACCGGAGTGGAATGTTATGGACTGGTAGATGTTGAAGAATACATCGCCGAAAAAGAGAAACCCTTCAATGTCTATTTGGTACTGCGCCGCCGCGGTGAAAGGAGCATATATATTGAGGGCGCAAGACTCCGAGAATACCTCGACAGAACTTATCTGCGTTCTGATTTCAAAGGGTACATTTCCCCAGGTGGAGAGATAGAGTCCCGCTTATGGGAGAAAATGCTCGGCGAAAAAATCGATTACTTAGTGGAATTTTGCACATATAAGATAGCGGAACCGGATGAAGGGAAAGAACAATGACGAATGACCTCAAGTATAATTATTATTTATTCATAATCATCGCCATCGCATCTTTCGCCAGGATTTTTCATCTGGGTTATTATTCTATATGGTTCGATGAAGTCGTATCCTATATGTATTCCGTCAAGTCGATTCCGGAGATTATCCGGATAGCTCAGATCGACAACACCCCTCCGCTCTATCACTTCCTTCTAAAATACTGGGTGTTAGTTTCAAAGAGTGATTTCTGGATGCGCCTGCCTTCAGCGGTTTTCGGAATTCTATCGGTCCTGATGACATACAAAATTGGGATACTGCTTTATCCCCGGAGAACCGCATTGACCGCCGCCGCCTTTTCTACGCTTTGCTTCCAGTGCCTGCACTATTCCCAGGAAGCGAGAATGTACACCATGCTATGTTTCCTAACTTTGGCGTCGATTTATTACTTCATCCTCGCTTTGCGGGAAGGGAAATTCATCTATTGGGCAGGATATTTCATCTGTGTTATCGCTGCCTTCTACACTCACCTGTTCATTGTATTTATACTGGCGGCGCAATGGGTGTATTTCTTCATCAGTTTTAAAGAAACCAAAAAGCTATGGAAAACCTGGCTGGCGGTGCAATTGCTGATAGGGATCTCAATACTGCCCTGGATGAGTTCAATTATTCATCAGATCGGCGTTATAGAGTCAGATTACTGGGTGCCGCTCGCTACTATTGAAGAAGTGATTAGAGTGGCGGTGTTTATGGGAACTGGATGGGACCTTAATAACAGGCATATTATCACAATACTGCTTAATATCCCATTCGCCGTTCTGTTTTTCATCGGTTTATTTTACAGCTTACGGGGAAAAGAGCGCAGCCGGCTTCTTCTGCCTGTCTTGTTTTTCGTCCCTCTTATCGTCGTTTATATATATTCTCTTAACAGCAAGTCGCTGTTTTTCAGCCGGTATTTTTTCTATCTAATTCCCATCATGCACCTTATAATGGCGGCGGGTCTGTGGCGGTTGTCAAAGCGGTATAGAATGATCATCGGCGGTCTGTTAATGATTATTATGGTCTTTTTCGCTGTATTATACTATACTAGTCCCTATAATTCCCAGCCTGTCCGCTTCCCTTTTAGAACTATGGCGAAAATTTTAGAAGAGAAAATTCCTCCAGGCTCCACTATTATACACCTTGGTGAATACACCGCCGGCCTTCACAGCTATTTCTGCAACCGATGGTACACCGAATCCAAATACAACGAAGTCGTATGGCGCGAGACTCCGGCGCCTTTCTATTGCGGCAAACAGCATATTCCCCCGGAGAACTGTTTGAACGATTTGGATTGGGTCGACAGCGACACACTATATGTATATGGAACTGAAATTTACGATTCATATTTTGATAATGAAGGACTGCTCCGTTCCAGCCGCAAGGTTTATCCTCGGGATAGTATCATACATGTGATATACGACAGTCTTTGGAATGGCTTGCAGGAGCGGGGATTTGAACCGGATTGGAGATTAAAAGAAGATAAATTGATATTTTATTGTTTCATCAAAAGCGGGGCTTGATATGAGAGGCTCAATTTCACTATTGACACGCCTGCAGGACTTTATCGATAAGATTGCGGAGGATAAACGGTTCACTATAAAGCTGTTCGCCCTCGCTTTCGTAGTCCGCGTTCTTTTCACACTGCTCCATCCTAAAATTTATCTCATCAGCGATATGATCGGCTATAATGAAGCCGCTATGAGCATGATTTTAGATGGAGAATACCGGGTTAAAGGTGTGATTTCTGCGGTGCGGCCGCCGGTATATCCGTTTTTCCTGGCTTTTATTTATTATATCATCGGACACGATTTTTTAATAGTCAGGCTTATCCAAGCTGTCATAGGCGCTTTAACCGCAGTTTTAACATTTAAAATCGGCGCTAAGATGTTCGACCGCAGTACCGGCGTATTAGCGGGATTGGCTTATGCATTATATACCGCCTCTTGGGCATTTTCAGACCTCCTGCTTACCGAATGTCTGTTCACTTTCCTTATGATGCTTTCGGTATGGTTCATGATGAAGATATTCGAGATGCGCAGTCCCTGGGTGCTGTTTTGGGCGGGATTTTTCACCGCCGCCGCCACTTTAGCCCGCACCGCATATGCGCCTTACATGGGATTTATCTTCGCCGCTTTAGTGATTCTCCGCTTCCGGAATATTAAATTGATTTCCCGCTTCGCTTTGGCGGTTGTAATCTTTTTTATGGCTTTGCTCCCCTGGATGATGAGGACATATTACACTAAAGGCGCATTCACCCTCAATCCCAAATCCGGCGGGGATTTCTTCTTGTATAATCATTCCAATATATATCATATAATCCAGAATTATGAAGATATCAGCTATCAGTTCAGATATAACACTGATACCTGGGATGAAGTTGACAAGGGGCGCTTCGGTAAGAAATTGGCGATGGAATGGATTAAGAAGAATCCCGACTTGTTTGTATTCAAAGGCGTAAGGATGATCATGAACATCTGGGGATTCGACAGGGACTATCACTGGTACTACTTCGCCGGATATTACGGGCAGGATCCCAAATGGCTATTGGTGTTGTTAGTTCCGATTATGGCAATACCGTTTGCGGTTTTCGCGCCGTTGTTTTTCGCCGGATTCGTCATCTCAAGACCCTTTGACGAGGAAAAATTGATCCCGACTCTCACATTGATATGTCTGCATATTTTGACTTTCATAGTCTATGGTTTCTGCCGTCATCGATACCCCTTTGTTGCGCTGGTGGTGATATGGTCAGCCTATGCGGTGATGAACTGGGATCAAGTTAAGGATACGCTGAAAGGAAAGCGGGGATATCTGTGCAAATGGGCGGTTCTGTCAGTATGGGTTTTTCTGGCGATGTCATGGTTATTGGAGATAATCGTTGATGGCGGCGCAATTTTGAAGATGCAGTTCCAGTATCCGATATTTTGATTCGATTGAATTTGATTATAACATTATAGCTTTAAAACATATTTACTATTGTCATTCCGGGCGTCCGCCGCTAGCGGACAAGACCCGGAATCCAGCGCTGCTATGATGAATTAAGAACGAGTTTAGATTAAGTCCTCATGCGCCTGCGGCGCACCACCAAGCATGAAAATAGCGGCTTTGGGCTTTGGACTTTCGGTAGCCTAGTTTCTCCGAAACCGGGGATTATAGCGTTCCTGCCGTTTTTCAAGCCTCCGCAGGAGGCGTAAAGCGGCAGGCATATCCCCGGCAGGTTACGGACTGCGCCCTTGAAACCTGCCGGGAACGATTGTGTTTCAGGGCGACCGCAAGGGTCGCCCCTACAATACCGGATATTTATTTGTAGAGGCAGACCAATGTGTCTGCCCTTCGTTCAATAATATTTTGGTGGGTTAAAAACCTCACCCTACTGCTATTTTCAGATTAAACCCTAATGCCGACCAGTCGGCACCCCGGAGCATGAAAATCGGATTTCTGTCAGGCGGGGACGCCTGACAGCACGGTCGAATGGTGTCGACCGCGGAGAGTCGACACTGACGGTGAAGTAGGGGCGAAGCATTTTTCCATTGTTAAGCTTCTAATTACTCCATATAAAATAAATGCTTCGCCCTTACAAGCTTCCACCAGCACCCAAATCCTAAACCCTATTTTCAAGAGAAACCCTCATGCGCCGGCGGCGTCACCAAGCATGAAAATAGCGGCTTTGGGCTTTGGACTTTCGGTAGCCTGGTTTCTCCGAAACCGGGGATTATAGCGTTCCTGCCGTTTTTCAAGCCTCCGCAGGAGGCGTAAAACGGCAGGCATATCCCCGGCAGGTTACGGACTGCGCCCTTGAAACCTGCCGGGAACGATTGTGTTTCAGGGCGACCGCAAGGGTCGCCCCTACAATACCGGATATTTATTTGTAGGGGCAGACCAATGTGTCTGCCCTTCGTTCAATAATATTTTGGTGGGTTAAAAACCTCCCCTACTGCTATTTTCAGATTAAACCCTAATGCCGACCAGTCGGCACCCCGAAGCATGAAAATCGGATTTCTGTCAGGCGGGGGCGCCTGACAGCACGGTTTTATCAACCGATTCCGGACAAGCCGGAATGACGGTGTTTTTTACTTGCCACTTGCTACTTGTAACTTGCAACTCGCATCTATTTTCAAAGTAAAATGTTCAGGCTTAGCAGAGAAGAGACATACGCGTTAATATTGACTGCGATAATATACGCTTTCCTCATCGTTTTCACCCCGAACGGATTCTGGGTGATTGATGAGGGCAACAAATATATCTGGGCGCGGAATCTGATGAAGGGAAACGGCTTTATCATGGAGGATGAAGCGGCGGTCATATCGCCCGGTCATCAAGCCAGCCATCCCCGCTTCACAATAACCCGGGATCCGGGCGAAACCACCGTCTTTTCGCCGTTCTATATAATTCTAATCTCCCTTTTCATAGGAATGGGCGGATTAAAAGCCGCGCTCATATTCACAGCTTTAATCTCAATCCTGTTGATAATCACCGCCCGGCGGTTAGCGGAGGCGATGGGCTATAAGACCGGTTTCCTGTTCATCTTCATATTAGGGACTGCATCACCGATCCTGTTCTATTCTCTGGTGATGTGGGAACATGGAATCGCCGGACTGCTTTTATTGATCGGCATTTTAACCGCTTATAGATCCCGTCCGGAACAGTTCACTAATATGTCAGCCGGAATGTTGATGGCGCTGGCGGTTTATATCCGGCCCGAATCGATCATCTTCTCGATTTGTGCTTGGTATTTTCTGTTTGGCCGAAGATGGCGCATCCTACAGGGATTATTCCTTGGTATCATCTTATGCGCAGTTTTAAATTTACTGTTCACAGGTTCTTTGATACCATTACAGTTAGCCGCTAATTTATCGGGATGGGAGCGGGGAAGTCCTTTCAATTTCATGAACCGGCTCGACTCGCTCTATTCAATTCTGCTGGAAGCTAACAATAATCTTTATCTGTCAGCCGGTGCAATAATCTGCGCCGCGGCATTCTTCCTCCTGCCGGGAGTGTTCAAGTTTGTATTTCCGGCATATCTGCTGATATTGATAATATTGACCTGGTTTTCCTCCGCGCCTTTTATCTACCTGGGAGACCTGGGTTCACTGCTTTATACAGCGCCCTTATTTTTCGCCGCTATATCAGCCAAATCCGCCGATGAAAATCAGAAGCGCGTGAAACTGTTTATAATCGCAGTTTCAGTTTTAACCGCCTTAGCGTCGCCGGTATCCGGAGGGATACATTTTGGGCCAAGACTGCTGTTTCCCCTCTTCCCCTTTTTCGCTATGCTGGCGGTGAATGAAATACACCGGACCAAAAAAGCCGGCGAAGTATTCCTATTTAATACTTTGATAGGGCTCGTTATCGTTCAATTGCTCGTCTCAATATGGAGCGTCGATCTGCTTTATAAACGCCGGCAGGCGAATGCTGTCCGCCGGGAGACTATAATGAGCCAGTCCAATTCCAGCGTCCTTACCGTGCAATGGTGGCTGCGGCAGGAAATACCGGAACTATGGTTTTCCTATAAATTCTTCATGGTGGAGAGTGAATTGGAGCTGAAACGGATGCTGATTGACTTCCATGAGAAGGGGATCAGGTTTTTCACGGTTCTAATCGGCAGTGATGAAGCTTCTCAGCAGTTAGCGGGGATAATGGAAGCGGCGCCACCGAAACAGATCGGTGTGTTCACCGTTGAAACAGGGTATCCTACGATGGATTTGACGGGATTGCGATACGCTATAGGATTCGATGATAAAGGGGCGGCTGATTTAGCGGACGAACTGGGAGTGTATTTCGGACAAATCGGTAAACTGGATGAATCGGAGAAATATCTGCGCAAAGCGGTGGATTGGGTCAATAGCAATCCCGATCATCATTACAATCTGGGGTACTGTCTGGGAAAGAAGAGATTATATCAGCAGGCGCTGTGTGAAATCGAAAAAGCGGTGGAATTAGCGCCGGCTAATCAGCATTATTCCGGATTCGCGGAAGAATTGCGAAGAAGGCTGGAAAAATCGAGGTGAAACCAGCATATTGAAGGGTGAATAATTCCTAATAAACAACATTAGTAGTTATTTTTAGTTATCGGTTATCCAGTTTATTCAGCCAATTTATTGGGCGGGTTACAAACCTGCCCTTACCAAAGGTTATTGTAGGGGCGGGGTTCCCCCGCCCTGATTTAAACGGATATTTTTGGGCGCGGAAACCGCGCCCCTACATCATGTGTTTTATACCTTATTTAAGCGCTTATGACCCCTTTCTCCCTTTTTTAAAGGGGGAATTAAAGGGGGATCATTTATAAAATTGAAAAACCTTGAAACTTTAAATATGTCAATCTTTAACTTAAATTCCGAACGAAGTTGACTTAACTTGATAACCAGAATTTTAAATGTCGTTCATTTTAAATTCAACCGTTTATCGTTCACCGTCCACCGCTTTCAAATCGGAATACTTTTGCAGGACATTGAGGGCGGGTTCAAAATTGGGGTCAATTTTCAGGGCTTCCCGCATCTGATTCAAAGCTCCCGCTTCATCGCCCAATTCGCCTAATACTAATCCGTAATTATAACGGATTGATGGATTATCACTTTTAATCTTTAAGGTTTCCTCAAAATAATAAGCGGCTCTTTGCAGAGAATCTTCGGCGATTTTTGTCAAGGCGATTTCCGCATAAACATCGGCCAGATTCATTTTGCAGTTAGTGAAATTGGGATATTTTTGCAAAGCTTTATGATAAAAATAGACAGCCTCTTCCGGTTTCCCCGCCATGACTCGGATATTACCGAGATTATTGTAGGCTAACGCCGCATCGCGCCCCCGGTCAATTTGAATCTCTTTCAAAAATTCCGCTTCCGCCCGGTCATACATAGCTCTTTCATAAAAAGAGACACCCAGATTAAGATGTCCTTGAGGATATGCGGGATATTTGGAAAACAGGATATTGAACTGTTCCTCCGCTTCATGGTACATCTTGTTCTTCAAATATGCGCTGCCTAAGCTCAATAATCCGTGAGGTTCGGATATTTTCCGCACCCCGAAGAAATTGATATTGACTAACAGGAAAACCGGCAGGATGATGACAGCGGTTCTTTGTAATGAATGATAATCTTTCATGCGGATCTTATTCACGATATAATCCACCGCCACCCAGCAGAAGATGATGAATACCGGCAGGAGCGGCAGGCGGTATCTGGAGGTCACGAAAAATATTATGATAGATAGGCTGTATAGAATCACTATCCAAGACAAATATTTGACATCAGGACTGCGCTTGTAATATAATATCATTCCCAGGATGCCGAGGGGACCGATGAACCAGAATCCGATGTTCATCAGAATAGTAAGTATCACGGAATCAGGGAGGAAGAAATAGATATTTTTATTATTGGAAATTTCGATACGGCCGAAGAACATAATCGCTTTTTTCGCGGTTAACATCAGCCAATCTAAAGGCTGTTCTAATATGAAACGCATTCCTTTACGGTAATAATAATTTGAGATTTGGTTCTGCGTCAGGTTCTTACCGGTTTCAGAACGGGCGATCTCCATCGCTTCATCGTATTCCCAGGCGTTGCCTAGACCTGGGAAGACCGATTCATGACCCTTGGACTCCTGATTATTGCCGATATAGAAATTGACTCCTCCTTGAGTGGCTATCGGAACAAATTCGCCTGCTGATATATTGTGGTATATAACCGGGGCAAGCGGAATGAGAAACACAGAGAATGTGATGAGCAGTCTAATGACGCCCCGCTTCCATCCGGCGCCCTTGAATATTATGAAGAGCAGAATGGGAAAAACAGCTAAAATGTTAGGTCTGGTGACCGCGGCTAATCCTAAAGTCAATCCGGTATAGAACCACCAATACCATCGGTCATGTTCGGACGCTTTCAACATGGAGATGAATAATAATATGTATAAGGGCAGCTCTATGACCGGCAGTAACAATTCGGCGTCGAAATAGATCATTATCCCGGCGCAGGCGGCGGTCAAGCCGGACAAGATTCCTATCTTCTGAGAGAACAGCTGTCCGCCTAAATAATATATCAGAACGCAGGATAGGGAGCCGATGAATATCTGGATTATCCTGACGATGAAATAATCATGACCGAAGATAGCATAGACTGCGCCGAGAAAGTAGGGATATAACGGGGCGCGGAAGAAGGGTTCATCATCAAATATCTCCCCGCCGGCTATCCTTTGCGCCCAGTCGTCATGATATTCCGCATCCACCGCCGGAGCGGTGAAATAAGGACGGTCACTTATCTCCATCACATATATGAATCGAAGGAGATATGCCAGCGCGAAAATATATATCCAGGGAGGAACGGAACGAATTTGTTTCAACATAATTTATATCTATTATCAGTCACGATTTTTGCAATTTAGAAGTTCACAAGTCAGCGGGTTGGCAAGTTTGCAAGAAATCATAGTGTGGATTCTTAACCCGCCATATGTATGCATTCCCACGCTGGAGCGTGGGAACGAGATGAAATCAACAAGTTTGAAAGCCTTGTTCTGGCAGGTCTTGCATGCCGCAGGCGTGTGTGACCTGCCAGTCTTTGTCCCCGGTTTCAGTGAAATCGGGCTGCCAGAGCTAGTGTCATGTCAAGGCATTATTATTGTGTAAGATGATTCAAGTCGTGTTCCCGATAGGTTTCAAGGGCAAAGCCCGTAACCTGTCGGGGATATGCCTGCCGCTTTACGCCTCCTGCGGAGGCTTGAAAAGCGGCAG